>JBOGYZ010000047.1:0-22089 GCA_050697015.1 Solirubrobacterales bacterium | reverse complement strand
CATCCACGGGCTCGCCCGCGGCAAGGCGGACATGGACGAGATCGTCGAGGCGGCCTTGCGCGGCGCCGGGCTCTGGGATGAGGTCGCGGATCGCATCGACCAGCCCGGCAACAGCCTGTCCGGCGGGCAGCAGCAGCGTCTGTGCATCGCACGCGCGATCGCGGTCAGCCCCGAGGTGATCCTGATGGACGAGCCGTGCTCGGCGCTCGACCCGATCGCCACCGCCCATGTCGAGGAGCTGATCGACGAGCTGCGCGCGAGCTTCACCATCGCGATCGTCACCCACAACATGCAGCAGGCGGCGCGCGCGTCCGACAACACCGCCTTCTTCAACCTCGACGAATCGGGCAAGCCTGGGCACCTGGTAGAGATCGGCCCGACCGAGGAGATCTTCACCAAACCGAAGCAGAAAGAGACCGAGGACTACGTTTCCGGTCGGTTCGGTTAGCCCGGCGAGGCAAGGGGGACGCGATGCCCGAGACTCGGGTGGAATACCAGGAGGAACTGCAGGCGCTGGAAGCGAGTGCGCTGGGGGGGCTCGACCTCGTCACCTCTCAGTTGGTCCGGACGCTCGAGGCGGTCGAGCACCAGGACATCGAGCTGGCCCAGATCGTCATCGCCGACGACGACCGGATCGACGGTCGCTACCTGGAGGTGCACCAGGCGCTGATCACTCTGCTGGCGACTCAATCGCCGGTGGCCACCGACCTGCGGCTGATCTCGGCGCTCCTGCACGTGCTGAAGAACATTGAGCGGATGGGCGACCAGTGCGTGAACATCTGCAAGGTGATCCCGATGTCGGGGCACCAGCCGCCCGCCGACCAGGAGATGGTGAAACTGATCCTGACGATGGGCGCGCACGCCAAATCGCTGATCGCGCAGGCCAAGCGGGCCTTCTCCGAGCGCAACGTGGAGATGGCGCGCGATCTGGTCGACCGCGACGACGTCATCGACGAGCTGAACCGTGACTGCTTCCGCCTTGCGCTGGCGATCGGCGACGACGCCGACCAACGCGAATGGGCGATGACGATGATGTTGACGGCCCGGGCGATCGAGCGGATCGGCGACAATTCGGTCGACATCGGCGAGCAGGTCGCGTTCGTGGTTACCGGGCTTTTTCGCGAGTTCGAGGACGCCTCTCATCCGGACGCCCACTCTTAGATCCGCCCCGCCTGGGAACATTGGCCTTGAAGGCCTGATGCTCTGCGCTGCGATCGACATCGGATCCAACACGACCCGCGTCCTGGTCGCGGAGCTGATCGACGGTCAATTGAAGAAGGTGATGGAGCAGCGGGCCTACACGCGGATCTCCAAGGCGGTCGACGATTCCGGCGCGATCTGCCCCGACAAGGTCGCCGAGGTCGGTGAGCTGGTCGCCACGCAGGTGCGCCTGGCGCGTGAGCTCGGCGCGGTCGAGATCCGCGCGGTGGCGACCGCGGCGGTGCGCGAGGCCTCGAACGGGACCGCGGTGGCGGCGGCGATCTCCGCCGCGGCCGGGGTCGACGTCGACATCCTCAGCGGAGAGGAGGAGGGCCGGCTCTCCTTCATCGGCGCGACCAAGGGGCTCGGGCACCCGGCGGAGGGTTCGATCGGCGTCGTCGACGTCGGCGGCGGCTCGACCGAGGTGATCCTCGGCACAGTTCCTGGCGGGGTCGACGAGGTGCGCTCCTGGCACATCGGCTCCGGCGTCCTCGCCGATGAGCTGGTGACCTCCGATCCGCCCTCGGCGTCGGAGATCCGCCGCATCCGCGATCACATCGAGGACTTCTTCGACGGCGTCGTGATCGAGCGCCCCGACCAGGCGGTCGCGGTCGGCGGCTCGGCGACCAGCCTGCGCCGCCTCGTCGGCGCGGTGCTCGAGTACGAGACCCTGGAGCGCGCGGTCCGCGTCCTCTCCTCCGAACCCGCCGCCGACGTGGCGCGTCGCTTCGAGCTCGACCCCCGCCGCGTCCGCATCCTCACCACCGGCGTCCTCCTCCTCGAGAAGGTCGCCGAGCTCCTCGGCCAGCCCCTCCAGATCGGCAAGGGCGGCCTCCGCGAGGGCATCATCCTCGACCTCCTCGCCGGCAACGGCACCGCGAACGGCACCCGCCCCGCCCTCCGCGCCGCCTAGCCGCGCTTGCGGTGTTCCTAAGTTCGCTATAGGCCAACTTTCGAACACCGCAAGTCCCGGCGTGCGCATGAAAGGGCGATCCGATGGACCCTGAGCGAACCTCCCGCAGTTCGTGAGTGAAGGGTCCGTCGGATCGCCCTCCTCGGCGCTCCCCGATCCCTTCAGTCCCAGAGTCACACAAAGTTCACTCCTCGTTTGCAGGTGGTTCACATGATTTCCCTGCAAATGACGAATTATGGCGGTGTAATGAGGACTAGATAAGGGAGACACCGATGACTTCCCGTGCTGACATGCACTGCCACTCCACCGCTTCGCAGCTTTCCCGCCTCGGCGTCCAGCGCAGCCTCGGGTTGCCCGAGTGCGCGACTCCGCCGCAGGAGGTGTACGAGCTCGCGAAGAAGCGGGGGATGGACTTCGTGACGATCACCGATCACGACACGATCGACGGGGCGCTCGAGATCGAGGGCCTTCCCGACACCTTCGTCTCCGAGGAGCTGACCGCACGCTTTGCCGGCGAGCCTCAGGCGGTTCACGTCCTCTGTTACGGGATCACTCCCGGAGACCACGAGTGGCTGCAGGCTCACGCCGGCGACGTCGAGGCCTGTGCCGCGTACCTGCACGAGAACGAGATCGCCTGTGCCCTGGCGCATCCCTTCTTCTACGTCGCGGCGCCGCTGACACGGCGCCATCGGCGGCGGCTCGCCGAGCTGTTCCCGATCTGGGAGGTTCGCAACGGGTCGCGCGCCGCGGAGCTGAACATGCCCGCCGCCGTCTACGTCGACACGCGCGGCGGCACCGGGATCGGCGGCTCCGACGACCATGCCGGCGTCGACATCGGCAGGACCTGGACCGAGGTCCCGGCCGCCGAGACGCCGGAAGAGTTTCTCGCCCACATGCGCGACGGCCATGCCGAGGCGCGGGGCGAACAAGGTTCGGCCGCGAAGTGGACCCACGCGGCGATGGCGCTCGCCACGCGGGCGCTCGACGAGGCGGAGGTGGCCGCCCCCGGCACCGCGCCAGACCCGAACGCGGTCCTGAAGATGGCCGAACGAGTCATCCGCGAGGGCTCCGAGCGCGAGGGCAAGGTCGCCACCGACGTCGGTCCCGAGGACGCCCGCTGCCTGCTCGAGGCCTGGCTCTCCGGGGTTGGGATCGACGCCCGCGGCCGCGATCTCCTCGACCTGCTGCAGGCCGACGGCTTCTCCCACGCCGACCTCTACCGCCGCGCCCGCCGCCGCCACGAGCGGCGTCTGCGCATCGCCGTCGACGAGGGCGTCGAAGCGTTCTCCTCCGGCGACCTCGGCAGCGCCGCGACCGGGGTCTTCGAAGCGCTCGTCCCGGCCTTCCCTTACGCACCCTCGACCGCCTTCCTCGGCGCCGAGAAAGCGAAGCTGCGCGAACGCGCCGCCGGTGACCGCCGCCGCGTCGCCCTGATCGCCGACGGGATCGGCTCGATGCACGGGGTCACGCACACGATCGAGCAGATCCGCGAGCGGGGGGTCCCCGGCTTCGATGTCGATGTGATCGGCACCGACCCGGGCGTCGACCGCCGCCTCCCGGCCGCCGCGGAGCTGGAGCTGCCCTTCTACAAAGGCATGAAGCTGGGCGTCCCGGCGGTCCCCGAGCTGGTCGAGGCGCTCGCCGAGGGCAACTACGACCTCGTCCACGTCACCGCTCCCGGCCCGGCCGGGATCGCGGCGATGCTGCTGAGCAGGATCACCGGCGTGCCGCTCCTCGCCAGCTATCACACGGAGCTGGCCACCTACGCGGGCCTGCGCGCGGACGCGATGCTGGAGGCGGTCGCCAAGGCCGGCCTCGGCGCCTTCTACGGCGCCCCCGCCCGGGTCCTCTCGCCGAGCCCGGCCGCCGACTCCTCGCTCGCCGAGCTGGGCATCGACGGCGCCAAGGTCGGCCGCTGGGAGCGCGGGGTGGACGTCGAGCGCTTCGACCCGGGGAAGGCCGACCGCGACGCTTACCCGGGCGAGATCAAGGTCCTCTACGCAGGGCGCCTCTCCAAGGAGAAGGGCATCGACCTGCTCGTGGACGCTTTCCTCGCCGCCCACGCCACAGATCCCCGGCTGCACCTGCTGCTGGCGGGCGGCGGACCGGAGGAGACGGAGCTGCGCGCGCGGCTCGGCGACGCCGCCACGTTCCTCGGCTGGCTCGCCGGGGAGGAGCTCGCGGTCGCCTACGCCAGCGCCGACGCCTTCCTTTTCTGCAGCGTCACCGACACTTACGGCCAGGTGATCCTCGAGGCCGGCGCCAGCGGGCTGCCGGTGATCGCGATCGCCGAGGGCGGGCCGGCGGCGCTGGTCGAGAACCGCCACACGGGCCTGCTCTGCCGCCCCGACGCC
This sequence comes from Solirubrobacterales bacterium, assembly GCA_050697015.1. Lineage (GTDB taxonomy): Bacteria > Actinomycetota > Thermoleophilia > Solirubrobacterales > 70-9 > VAYN01. Next base: position 17,622 of record JBOGYZ010000047.1, on the reverse strand, counting down.
GACCACGTCGCCGGGGCGATCCTGCAGCTGGCGGCCTCGCCGGAGTTGCGCACGAAGCTCGGCTCGGCCGGCGCCCGCGGCGCCCGCGCCCGCTCCTGGGAGCGCTCGATGAGCCAGCTGGCCGCCGGCTACCGGCTGGCGCTCGACGGCGCCACGGTCGGCGTCCCCGCGGGCGCGCCGGCTTCGTCCACGCAACCTCTGCGCCGGGTCGCCTGAAAGGACAGGGAGACTTTTGGAGCAGCAGTACGATGTCCCCTTGCCGGAGACGCCACTCAGCCTCGAGGATCCATCTCTCTACTTCAACCGAGAGATCTCCTGGCTGGAGTTCAACCGGCGGGTGCTGGAGCTGGCCGAGGACCAGAGCGTCCCGCTGCTGGAGCGGCTGCGGTTCTGCGCGATCTACGCCTCGAACCTCGACGAGTTCTACATGGTGCGGGTGGCCGGGCTGTTCGACCAGATGGATGCCGGGATCGACGCGCGCGGGCCGGACGGGCTGCGCCCCGCCGAGCAGATCGACCGCATCCAGCGGCGCGTGCTGGAGCTGGACAAGCGGTTGCAGCGCTGCTTCAGCGGTGAGCTGCGGCCGGCGCTCGAGGGCAACGACCTCCGCATCGTCTCGCTCGAGAACGCCAACGAGGAGGAGCGCCGCCAGATCCACCGCCGCTTCCACGAGCAGGTCTTCCCGGCGCTGACGCCGCTGGTGATCGGCCTCGGCCGGCCGTTCCCCTACATCTCGAACCTCTCGCTGAGCCTCGCGGTGCTGCTGCGCGACCCGGAGTCGGAGGTCGAGATCGTCGCCCGCGTGAAGGTCCCGAAGGAGCTGCTCGGGCGCTTCCTGCCAGTCGGTAACGACGGGTCCTTCGTTCCGCTGGAGGAGATCATCGCCGCCAACCTCGATGCGCTGTTCCCGGGCACCGAGGTCGTCGATTACGGCTTCTTCCGAGTCACGCGCGACGCCGACTTCACGGTGAGCGACGAGGCCGACGATCTGCTGCAGGCGGTCCAGGACGAGCTGCGCCGGCGTCGCTTCGGCGAGGTCGTGCGGCTGGAGATCGCCACCGGGATGAACCCGCGGCTGCGCCACGAGCTGATCGGCGCGCTGCGCCTCGAAGATCGCGAGGTCTACGACATCGATGGGCTGCTCGACCTGGCCGACCTCTCCGAGATCGCGGACGTTCCCGGCCACGCCGAGCTGCGCTTCTCGCCCTGGACGCCGGTCACCCAGCCGCGCCTGCAGGGCGAGGAGGACCGCCCGGTCGACATGTTCCGGGAGATCCGCCATGCCGACGTGCTCGTCCACCATCCCTACGACTCCTTCGCGAACTCGGTCGAACGCTTCGTCGAGCAGGCGATCGAAGACCCCGACGTGATCGCGATCAAGCAGACCGTGTACCGGACGAGCGACGATTCGCCGCTGGTGCCGTCCCTGATCCGCGCCTCCGAACGCGGCAAGCAGGCGGTCTGCATGGTGGAGCTGAAAGCGCGCTTCGACGAGGAGGCCAACATCCACTGGGCGAAAGCCCTGGAGGAGGCCGGCGTCCACGTCGTCTACGGGATCCCGGGACTGAAGACGCACGTGAAGGCGATCCTGGTGGCGCGCCGCGAGGGCCAGCAGGTGCGCGAGTACGTCCACGTCGGGACCGGTAACTACCACGCCAAGACCGCGCGCCTCTACACCGACTTCGGCCTCTTTACCGCCGACCCGGACATCGGCGCCGACGTGGCGGAGATGTTCAACTTCCTCACCGGTTACGGGCGGCCGGCGCGGTACCGCAAGATGCTTGTGTCGCCGACCACGATGCGGAACAACTTCATCGGCGAGATCGAGGCGACGATCGCCGCCCACGAGGCGGGCGAGGAGGCGCGGATCGCGCTGAAGATGAACTCGCTGGTCGACGCCGGATGCATCCGGGCGCTCTACCGGGCCTCGCAGGCGGGGGTGCGGGTGGACCTGAACGTGCGCGGGATCTGCTGCCTGAAACCGGGGGTGCCGGGCGTCTCGGAGAACATCCGGGTCGTCTCGATCGTCGGCCGCTTCCTCGAGCACTCGCGCGTCTACACCTTCCGGCGCGGCGCCGAGACCCGCGTGCTGATGGGCTCCGCCGACATGATGCCGCGCAACCTCGACAGCCGGGTCGAGCTGGTGGCGCCGGTCGAAGACGCCGGGCTGCGGGCGGAGATGATCGACGTGCTGGAGCGCTGCTTCGCCGACAATTCGAACTCCTGGGACCTCGCCTCGGACGGCTCGTGGACGCGGATCCGGCGCGGCGAGGACGAGCCGCGGCGCGACGTGCAGGCGGAACTGCGCGAGCGGGCGGCGTCGCGGGCGGCCGAGCAGCTGACCAGCGCGACGAACGTCATCGTGACCACGACCCCCGCGGCGGCGGGCTGAACGGGAGGCGCGGATGGCTACTAGGATGTCAACGGTGGCGCGCTTCTCGCTTCTACCCCACGATCAGACCTTCTTCGATCTCTTCGTGGAAGCAGGGAAGAACAGCGTCCATTCGGCTCTGCTGCTCGACAAGTTGATGCGCGAGTGGCCCGACTCCGGGACGCTCCACCAAGAGGTCGTCGAAGCCGAGCACCGTGGGGACAAAGTCACCCACGAAATCATCAAAAGGTTGAACACGACCTTCGTCACGCCGATCGACCGCGAGGACATCTACGGCCTGGCGACCCAGCTCGACGACATCGTCGATTTCACCGAGGAGGCGGCGGACTTCCTCGGGCTCTACCAGGTCGAGGCGCCGATGGACCAGGCCGGCGCGCTGACCAGCGTCCTGGTGCGCTCCTGCGAAGCTCTCTCCGAGGGCCTCGAGAACCTGCCCTCGTTCAAGGACCTCGACCAGTACTGGATCGAGGTGCACCGCCTCGAGAACGAAGGCGACCGGATCTCCCGCGACGCGGTGGCGTCACTCTTCACCGACGCGATCGACCCGATGGTCGTAATCCGCTGGAAGGACATCTTCGAGGTGCTCGAGGAGGCGATCGACGCCACCGAGAAGGCGGCGCAGATTCTCGAGGGCATCGTCATCAAGAACTCCTGACCTGAGGCGATCTGGGGGCGCCTCGCGGCGTCCTCGCTCGCTTGCTTCGGGTCACGCACTGAAGTGCGCTCCCCTCGCTCGCTCACTGCGTCCTTGCGAGGCTGGCCCAGATCGCCTCAGGGCCGGAGGAGGGAGGACGACACACTTCCCCAACGGACCCCCGAGCGCTGCAGTACTTGTGGGCGCCATAGCGCCCAAAAGAGCTGCAGCGCGAGATCGGGCGTTGTGGAACACGCCCGGAAGGGTGGAGAAGGACACGGAAGTCGCACGAAGTCACGGTTCCGCGCGCCTTCCGCCGCACCATCACCGCTGCATCCCGCCAGCTGTTCCTTATGGCCGATATACCGGCATAAGGAACAGCTGGACGCACGGGGCCTGCCGATGCGCACGAGATCCGCACGGATCGCGCGCACTTCGTCACGTCTCAGTGCCGTCTCCGTCCCGGGACCCGCGCCTCTCCGGACCTCCTCCCATCACGGCGGCTTATTGGCGGTCATAGCCTGCCGGGCCGCCAATAAGCCGCGAGGCGCCAGCTTTCCGGCGCCCCGAAGGAGCGCTGACTGCTCCGCCCCGCGCAAACGGGCGTCTCAGGCCGCTCGGGATGCGAGGGCATGTAACAGGAATGTGAACGCGGTCGGTAGGTTCCCGGGCCGTGGCATCCGACGTCATCCTCGTCATCGTCATCGGCGCGGCACTCGCCTTTGACTTCACGAACGGCTTTCACGACACCGCGAACGTCGTCGCGACCTCGATCTCGACCGGGGCGGCGCGGCCGTCGGTGGCGATCGCGGCTGCCTCGATCCTGAACTTTGCCGGGGCGTTCATCTCGATCTCGGTTGCCGCGACGGTCGCCAATGACGTCGTCGACGCCGCCGCGATCACGCCGACGATCGTCTTCGCAGGGCTGATCGGGGCGATCGCCTGGAACCTCGTCACCTGGTACTTCGGGCTACCCTCAAGCTCCTCGCACGCGCTGATCGGCGGTGTCGTCGGCTCGGCGGTCGCCGCCGACGGCTTCCACGTGGTGATCGCCGAAGGGCTGCTCGGCAAGGTGCTGATCCCGGCGATCATCGCTCCGCTCCTGGCCTTCGTCGCGGCGGGCATCTCGATCGGCCTCGCCTACCGGGTGATCGGCAAGCAGCGGCCGGGGATCGTCAGCCGCGGCTTCAAGTACGGGCAGGTCCTGTCCGGCGGGATGCTGGCGCTGGCGCACGGCACCAACGACGCGCAGAAGACGATGGGCGTCATCACCCTGGCGCTGATCGCCAACGGCAGCCTCGGGGCGGGGGCCGACCCGCCGCTCTGGGTGATCGCCTCCTCGGCGGCGGCGATCGCGGCAGGCACCTACAGCGGCGGCTGGCGGATCATCAAGACGACCGGCACGCGGATCATCAAGATGGACGCCGCGCAGGGTTTCACCTCGCAGGGGGCGGGGGCGGCGGTGATCCTCGCCTCGACCCACTTCGGCTTCCCGCTCTCGACCACGCACGTGATCAACGGCGGTGTGATGGGGGCGGGGGCGGCCAAACGGCTCTCGGCGGTGCGCTGGGGCGTGGCGGGGAACATCGTCGTCGCTTGGGTGCTGACGTTGCCGGCGGCGGCGATCATCGGCGCCGTGACCTATGCGGTGACGAGCATCTTCGGCAGCGGCGCCATCGGGCCGGTTTTGGTGACGGTGGCGGCGCTGGCGGCGATCCTGGCGGCCTTCGTGCGGCGGGCGCAGCGCGGCGCGCCGGTCACGGTGCAGAGCGGGTGACGGGGATGCCGGGCTTCGCGGAGATCGTCGAAACGAAGGAGTTGGTGCAGACGGTGGTCTACGCCTTCGTCGCGGGGGTGGGGGTGACGGTGATCTTCTCGGTCGCGATCTGGGGGGTCGCGCGCTTCGTCGACCTGAGCCAGGAAGAGCGGCCGGTGGCCGCCGGTGCGGCGGCCGGGATCGCCGGGCTGGCGCTGCTGGCGGTGGTGACGGCGGCGATCATCGGCGTCGTCGTGATGACCGGTAAGTAGGCGCCGCCGGGAGGGCCACTCGTCTTTTCGACGACCGGCGTGCGCCTTCGGAGTACGATTTGTGACGTGAAGGCCGCGCGAAACATCGCGATCATCATGCTCCTGGCGCTTGGGGTCGCATTTCTCCCGGGAGGCGGCAACGCGGTCGCCACCGTGACGACCGCGATCGGGATGGCGTTCCTGGCCGGGATCACCTGGATGCTCTACACGCTGAGCCGCCAGAACCAGCTGACGCTGGCGACGCTGAGCGACGGTCGGCGGGCGATCTTCTACGGGGCGTTCGGGATGCTGGCGCTCTTGATCGCGGGCCAGGACAAGCTCTGGTCGAGCGGCGGCGGCACCCTGCTCTGGGTCCTCCTGTTGGCGGCGTCGATCGTCGCGATCTGGCGGATCTGGACCGAGGCGAACACCTACTAGCAGCCTGAAGGCCGGGGTTCGCGCCCGTGCCGGCACCGCTTGGCGGCGGGCGTTCCACTTCGGGTACACAATTGGCCCGCAATTGATCCTTTGCGCGCACCACACGCGCGCATTTCCTCTTCAGGGTGGTCCGCGTGCCACCCAAGAGCGCTGACAACAAGAGTCACGGGGAGAGAGGGACGGCCTCGATCGAGCTGGTCGCGGCCGTGCCCTTTCTGTTGCTGGCGCTCGCCGCCGCGGCCCAGATAGCGCTCGCCGGCCAGGCTCTCTGGTCGGCGAGCGTGGCCGCGCGGGCCGGGGCGCGGGCGGCGCTGGTCGGGGCCGACCCGAAAGCCGCCGCGCGCCGCGCCCTGCCCGCGGCGATGCGCGACGGCGCGGTGGTCGAAGAAGACGAGGACGATGGCGCCGTCTCGGTGAAGGTGCCGGTGCCGATCCTGTTGCCGCAGCTGCCCGAGGTGAAGGTCGGCGCGCGAAGCGGGCTGGGGGATGGCGATGGCTGAGTCCCCCCGCGATCCCCGGGCCGAGGAGGGCCAGGCGAGCATCGAACTCGTCGCTGCCGTGCCGGCGCTGATCCTCGCCGCCCTGATCTCCCTCCAGCTTCTGGCTGCCGGCTACGCACTGACCTTGGCCGATGGCGCGGCCGAGGCGGGTGCGCTGGCCCTTGCCGAGGGTGGCTCGGCCGCCGAAGCCGCTCGCGAAGCCCTGCCCGGCTGGGCCGAGGACAACGTGTCGGTGGCGGTCGAAGGCGAAGAGGTCATCGTCCACCTCCGTCCGCCGTCCCCGTTCGGCACGATCGCCGACCACCTGGCCGTCACCAGCATGGCCAGCGCGAGGTCGGCCGAATGAGCCGCCGCGATCCGGCCACGGCCGACACGATCAACTTCGGACCGGTCGTCCTAGGGCGTGATCCGGCGTCGGACGGCGTCTACGGGAGCGCGGCCAAGGGCGTCTTCACCGCGCCGCGCGACGGCACGGTCGTCGTGGTCACTTCCGTCGGTGGGGCGGAGGGGTCGCGCGGGGCGGCCGCGGCGCTCTCCTGTGCCGGATCGGGGGTCGAGCGGGCGGCGCTGCTGATCGACGTCGGCGGCCGGGCGCCCCGGCCGACCCTGATCGCCTCCGCCTCCGCGCACCGGCTCGAGGAGCGCCTCGCGGCACGTCTGCCCACCCTGCGCCCGGCCGCGCGCGGAGAGGTGTGTCATCTCTCGGTTGCGGCTGACGAAGACGGCCTGGCCGCCGCCGGGGTGGCGGCGATGGTCGCCCGCGGCGGGCTCGCCGTGGTCCACGTCGCGCCGGACTTGCTCCAGCTTGTGCTGGAGGCGCCGGGAGCGCCGCGACCCGATGCGGCGCTCCTGCGCGCCGATCTCGGGGCGTCGCGGCCATTGGTCGCGCTGGCGGTCGACGATCTGCACCGGCGCGGGCTTCGCGTCGCGGTGCTGAAGAGCCGGCTCGGCTGGGTGACGGAGCGGCGCGCCGGGTTCGGAGCTCTCAGCAGCGACTCCGGCGGGCTGTCGGAGTCGCTGCTGCGGCGGTTACTCGATGTGGGAGCTAGGGGGTGACGGCGTGCCAGACGCCGACGTCCTTCAGACCCTCGCCGTTCGCTTCGCCCTTCTTGCTGTCGCCCTCGAAGGTGTAGATCGGCATGCCCTTGTAGGTGACCTGGGTCTTGCCCTCAGGGTTCTTGACCGTGCCCAGCTTGACCGGGCCCTTCGGCGTGGTGCCGGGCTTGACGAGCAGCGGCGGCCAGGCCTTGAGGCATTCAGAGGTGGTGCAGATGAATTTGCCTTTGGTCTCGCCGCTCAGCGTGTAGAGGGTCAGGCCCTTGGTGTTGGTGAGGACCGTCTTGTGGAGGCTTTTCGCGGTGGCCTCCCCGGCGACGGTTTTGCTGCCACCGGCCAGCGCCATCGGCACGGCCACGGCGCTGAGCGCGAGGACGGCGGCGAGGGCGAGGGCGGCAAGGTTGCGCGCGCGGCGCGTCGTCGCTCGGGATCGAGTTCTGTGCATCGGTTCAACTCCTTCGTGGGGGAATACTGCCCGGCATACGCAGCCGGCGGGGCGAAGGTTCGGAGGCGGCGCCGAGCGGATCGTCGTTGGGCGGCAGCGGCGCGAGACGAGTCCGGTCAGGCGCTCCCCCTCGCCTTGGGCGGTTGTTTCGTCCTGATCGCCGCCGCTATCGCGCTGGTCGCGATCGCCGGGGCGGTGACCGGTAAGGGTCGCGCCCAGCGGGCGGCCGACCTGGCGGCGATCTCGGCGGTCCGCTCGATGCGCGACGACCTGCCGAAGCTCCTATCGCCGCCGCGCCTGCCGAACGGCGCGCCGAACCCGTCCCACATCGGGAAGTCGACCTACCTGGAGCGGGCCCGTGATGCCGCCTTCGCCGCCGGTCGACACAACGAGGTCGACTCGAGCCACCTGCGGATCGCCTTCCCGGACCAAGCCTCGTTCGCGCCGGTGCGGGCGAAGGCGACGGTGGTCGGCAAGCTCGACTTCGGCTCGGGTAGGCAGCCCACGGTCGAAGCGAGCGCTGAAGCCGAAGCCGCCGCCCCGGTGTCGAGCTCGGGCGGCGAAGGCCCGGCGGTGGCGAGCGGCGGCGGCTACAGCGGCCCGCTCGTCTACCGGAACGGCGAGGGCATGAGGCCGGACGTCGCCGCCGCCTACGACCAGATGGCGTCTGTGGCCGCCTCGGCCGGGATCACCCTAATCGTCGTCTCCGGATTCCGCTCCGACGCCGAACAGGCCGAACTCTTCGCCGCCCATCCCGACCCGAAGTGGGTGGCACCGCCGGGCACCTCGCTCCATCGCTGCGCGACCGAGCTGGACCTCGGCCCCGAATCCGCCTACGGCTGGATCGACGCGAATGCGAATCGCTTCGGTTTCGTTCAGCGCTATAGCTGGGAGGCCTGGCACATGGGTTACGACCGGCCTCCGGCGCCCTGCTCGGACGCGGGCAACTCGGTGAGCGGCACCGGCCAGGATCCGTCACCGCCCGGAGGGGCGCCCCTGCCGAGCTTCGTCCCCGCCCGCTTCCGCGACACCCTGATCGACGCCGCCGCGAAGTGGAACGTCTCCGCCGCTCTGCTCGCCGCCCAGTTGATGGCCGAGAGCAACTTCAACCCGTTCGCAGTCTCGCCCGCCGGGGCCGAGGGGATCGCCCAGTTCATGCCCGGCACCGCTGCCTCCTACGGCCTCGCCGACCCCTTCGACCCAGTTGAAGCCATCGACGCCCAGGCCCACCTGATGTCGGACCTGATCCACCAGTTCGGCTCCCCCGAGCTCGCCCTCGCCGCCTATAACGCCGGCCCCGCCCCGGTCGAAGCCTGCCACTGCGTCCCCGCGATCCCCGAGACGAGCGCCTACGTCGCCCGCATCATGGCCCTCCTAGGCGGCGCCGGCGCCTTGGCCGTCCCCGCCTTCGAAGTGAGGCTGGTGGCGTGAACACGAGGCTATGTATCACCAGTGATACGCTGGACTCGATGGCGAAGGTGACGATTCGCGAATTGCGCAACCAGGGGGGCGAGGTCGTCGACCGCGCCGCCGCCGGTGAGCGGATAACGATCACCCGGTCCGGTCGGCCGGTAGCTGAACTACGAGCCCTGCGCACACCGCTGACGGCTGACGCTGTTCTCGAGCGGGCGAGGCGGTTGCCCGCCGTGGACCCGGCGGCACTGAGGCGGGACATCGACGAGCTGCTGGACTGGACGCTATGAGCGCGGAGCGGGTGGGTGCCGGTCGAGGCATACTCGACACCTCGACTTTCATCTTCCTGCGGCGACTCCCCGACGCCGGGTCGCTCCCGGACGAGCCGGTGATCACGGCGGTCACCCTCGCCGAGCTTGCCGTCGGCCCCTTGGTTGCCCGAGAGGGCGACGAGCGCGCGCGGCGCCAGGCCCACCTTCAGTGGGCAGAGGCCGATTTCGTCTCCCTGCCATTCGACGTCGATGCCGCCCGCGCGTTCGGAGCGGTCGCAGCGGCTCTCCACGGGGCGGGACGGAAGGCGGAGGCTCGCGCTTACGACGCGATGATCGCCGCGATCGCGATCGCCAACGGCCTTCCCATCTATACCTGCAACCTCAGCGATTTCGAGGGAATCGATCGGCTCGAGGTAGTGCCGGTCCCGGTGCCGGACTAACGGGCCCGCCGGAGGCTCGCCGTCGGGCGGAGCCGGGGGCCGGCGGCGGTCTCTTGGTCCGCGCGGACCTTGTTCATGTGCTCGTGGACGAAGCGGACCACGGTGGCGCCCTCGCCGACGGCGGTGGCGCAACGCTTGATCGAGCCTGCGCGGACGTCACCCGCCGCGTAGACGCCGGGGACGCTGGTCTCGAGGAGGCCCTCGGCGCCGGCGTCCTCGCCGGTGAGGATGAAGCCCTTCTCGTCGCGGGCGATGCAGTCGCCGAGCCAGCCGGTGCAGGGGGAGGCGCCGAGGAAGAGGAAGAGGAACGAGAGGGGGAGATCGATGCCGTCGGTGAGCTTGACGGACTCGAGGCGGCCGTCACTGCCGTGGAGCTCGGTGATTTCGCTGCGGTCGCGGACCGCGACGCCGTAGCGGTCGAGCTCGTCGATGAGGTAGGCCGACATCGTCTCGGCAAGGTTCGCGCGGCGGTGGAGCAGGGTGACGAGGGCGCCGCCGCGGGCGAGCCAGACCGCCGCCTGCGCCGCCGAGTTGCCGCCACCGACGACGCCGACCCGCTGGGCGCCGCAGATCTGGGCCTCCGGCGGCCCGGCCGCGTAGAAGACGCTCAGGCCCTCGTAGTCTTCGAGGTCGTCGACCGGGAGTTTGCGGTATTCGGCGCCGGTCGAGAGCAGGACCGCCTTGGCCAGGACTTCGCGGTCGCCCTCCAGCTTCACCAAGTGATCGCCCTCGCCGCCCGGCTCGAGCGAGAGCGCTTTGTAGGGCGTGGCGGTGCGGGCGGTGAACTTGCGCGCCTGGGTGATCGCGCGACTGATCAGTTCGGTGCCGCTGATCCCGGCCGGGAAGCCGAGGTAGTTCTCGATCCGCCGGGACATTCCCGCCTGGCCGCCGAGCACGTTGCTCTCGACCACAAGCGTGTTCAGCCCCTCCGAGGCGCCGTAGACCGCGGCGCCGAGCCCGGCCGGACCGCCGCCGACGATCAGCAGGTCGACCTCTTCGCGCGGCGCCAGCTCGAGGCCGATGCCGAGCGCCCGCGAGAGCTCCCCGTTGCTCGGCCTGCGCAGGTCGGCCCCGCCCGGCAGCCGCACCAGCGGGATCTCCTCCGGCGCGAGACCGGCGACCAGCTCCGCCGCCTCGGTGTCCTTGCCCGGGTCGCGCCAGGAGTAGGGGAGGCGCTGGCGTTTCGCGTACTCGACGAGGTCGCGGGTCGCGTGGTCCTGGGTCGGTCCGACGATCTCGATCCCGACGCCCTCGACGCGCTGGAGCGATTCGCGCCGCTGCACGAAGGCCGACAGCAGCAGGTCGGAAAGGGCGCCGTCCTCGAAGAGCAGGCCGCGCAGCGTTTCGCGGTCGACCTCGACGTAGCGCATCGGCTCGGTCACGACCGCGGTGAGGAAGACGGTCTGGCCGGAGAGCAGATTCATCTCGCCGAGGAAGCCGGACGCGCCGTGGCGGACGATCTCGCGGCCGCTCGCGTCGAGGATCGCCGCCTCGCCCTCGCGGATCGCGATGAACGGGTAGGAGGCGTCGCCGACCTCGAAGAGGACGTCGCCGACCGCCGCGGTCTTCTCCTCACCGTGCTCGGCGAGCATGTCGATCTGGGATTTGGAGAGGACGCGACTGACGGGGCGGGACACGCCTTCTAGGCTACGGAACGCGTCAACCGGCACACAAGACAAGGGAGGGACGATGGCGAACTACACCCACATGAACCTGAGCGAGGTCAAAGACGCCGCGCCGGGCTTCGGCGCCGACGAGTTTCAGGAGGCTCGCTTCGCCCGCGAAGACCTGGAAGCCGAGCAGGCCGGGCTCAGCCACATCAAGGTCAAGCCGGGCAAGCGGATGCCGTTCGGCCACAAGCACGACGAGGCCGAGGAGATCTACGTGGTGATCGCGGGCTCGGGCCGGATCAAACTCGACGACGAGGTCATCGAGGTGACCGAGCTCGACGCGATCCGCATCTCCCCCGAAGTGGCGCGCTGCATGGAGGCCGGGCCGGACGGGCTTTCCGTCCTCGCGATGGGCGCCCACCACGACAAAGACGGCGAAGTGCTGCCGAACTGGTGGAGCGACTGATGGCGGGAGTTGAGGTGAGTGGCGTCGAGGGAATGAAGGCGATCGTCGGCCAGGAGATCGGGCCGAGCGCCCCGAAGACGGTGACCCAGGAGCTGATCGACGGCTTCGCCGAGGTCTCCGGCGACCACCAGTGGATCCACGTCGACCCGGAGCGCTCGGAGAAGGAAAGCCCCTACGGCAAGACGATCGCCCACGGCAACCTGACCCTGTCGCTGGCCGACGGCTTCCGCAAAGAACTGATGCAGGCCGACGGCTTCGCGCTCGGCGTCAACTACGGCTGGAACAAGGTGCGCTTCCCGGCGCCGGTGCCGGTCGACAGCCAGATCGTCGGCGCCGCCGAACTGGTCTCCTTCGACGAGCTCGACGGTGGCTGGTGGCAGGCGGTGACCAAGTTCACGATCACGGTCGAGGGCGCGGAGAAGCCGAGCTTCGTCGGCGAATCGGTGACGCGGATGATGGCGCCGCCCGCCTAGATGCCCCGCCGTCCGACGGCCGGGTCGTGGTGGTGACCGGCGCCGGCCGTCGGGCGGGGATCGGCTTCGCGATCGCGCGGCGTCTGCTCAAGGACGGCGCGCGGGTGATGGTCCACTCATTCGATGAGACAGACGGAAGCGTGGACGAGGCGTTTGCGGAGCTTGGCGGCGAGTCCGACTCGGTCGCCACGATCGATTCCGATCCCGGCGATCGCGACGCTCCGCACATGGTGATCGAGCGCACTGTCGAGGCGTTCGGCGCGGTGGATGCTGTCGTCGTGAACCACGCTCACAGCTCCGATCAGTCGCTGGCTGGATCACCCCAGGTGATCGACGCCGAGGGCGGCTTCCGCCGCGGGGTGGCCGGATGAGCCCCGCCGCGACCGTCGACCGCCGCGATCCCGCCCACGCCGGGCAGGCCGTCTACACCCGCGGCTTCCTCTCGGTCTACGACGCGGTCGTCTACGGCTTCAACAGCCCGGTGCTCTGGCGCTGCCCGAAGTCGCGCATGGTCGAGCACTACGACGCCAACGTCTCCGCCCGCCACCTCGACATCGGGGTCGGAACCGGCACCCTCCTCGACGCCTGTCGCTTCCCGGTCGCGAAGCCGGAGATCACGCTGATGGATCTGAACCCGAACTCGCTCGCCGCCGCGTCCCACCGCCTCGCCCGCTACGCGCCCCGCACCCACCGCGCCAACGTGCTCGATGACTGGCACCTCGAACCGGGCACTTACGAATCGGTCGCGCTGACCCACATCCTCCACTGCCTGCCCGGCTCGATGGCCGAGCGCGCCGTCGCCTTCGAGCACGCCAAGCGCGCCCTCGCCCCCGGCGGCATCCTCTTCGGCGCCACGATCCTCGCCAAGGACGTCCCCCTCTCCCCGCTCGCCCGCGCCTTCACGGCCCTGAGCAACGCTCGCGGCATCCTCCACAACTGGGGCGACGGCCCCGCCGAGCTCGACGCCGCCCTGGGCGCCGTCTTCCCGGAGCGCCGCGTCCTGATCCGCGGGACCGTGGCTCTGTTCGCCGCTCGTTAGCGGCCGGTGAACTCGGGCTTTTCGCCGCTGAAGAAGGCGGTGACGCCGATGCGGGCGTCCTCGGTGCCGAGGCCGTCGGCGATGCCGTGGCGCTCGAGCTGGAGATGCTCGGTGATCGTGTGCTCGATTGAGGTGCCGACCAAGCTCTTGGCCATCTTCACGTAGTGGGGGGCGAGCTTGGTGAGCTTCGCGGCCCGCTCGCGGGCGCGGTCCATGAGCTGGTCGTCAGCGACGACCTCGCTGACCAGGCCCATCGCGAGGGCGTCGGGCGCCTTCAGGTTCGGGTCGTCGAGGAGCAGTTCGAGCGCTTTGGCCGGGCCCACCACGCGGGGCAGGAAGTAGGTCATGCCGCCGTCGGGCGAGGCGCCGATGCGGCCGTATGCGGGAGCGAGGAAGGCGCTCTCGGCGGAGATGCGGATGTCGCAGGCGAGGGCGAGCGAGAAGCCTGCCCCGGCGGCGGGCCCGTTGATCGCGGCGACGACGGGCTGCTCGATCCGGCCCAGGTCGACGATCGCGGTGTGGAGCGCCTCGGCGCCGCGGCGGACGTCGGCGGAGATGTCGTGGTCGGGGTCTTCGATCCCTTTGCGGAACCAGTTGACGTCGCCCCCCGCGCAGAAGGCTTTGCCGGCACCGGTGACGATCAGGGCGCGGAACTCGCCCTGGTCCGCGAGCCAGGCCATCGCCACCCCGAGCTCGCCGATCAGTTCGGGGCTCATCGCGTTGAAGGCATCGGGGCGGTCCAGGGTGAGGGTCGCGATCTCGTCCTCGATCTCGATCCGCAACGTGTTCAACTCCGGTGGGGTGGTCATCTCGCTCCTCCTTATCGCCCTGTCCGCGAAAGCCGCGCTGGGCGGCAGCCTACCCTTAAGGAAGATGGCCGCCGGCGACCACAACGCAAACTCAAACGGGGCGCTCAGCCGTGCCGAGCGGATCGTCGAGGAGCGTCGCAAGCTGCCCGACCAGCCGGGCGTCTACCTCTTCTACGGCAAGGACGACGAGCTGCTCTACGTCGGCAAGGCGCGCTCGATCAAAAAACGGATCGCCTCGCACTTCAGCGGCGGCGAGCCGCGGCTGACCAGCCGGATCGAACGGATCGACACCCTCGTGACCAACTCCGAGGCCGAGGCGCTGCTGACCGAGCAGAGCTTCATCAAGCGCCACCGCCCGCGCTTCAACATCCGCCTGCGCGACGACAAGTCCTACCCCTATGTCGCGGTCAGCCTCGATGAGGACTACCCGCGCGTCTACTTCACCCGCGAGAAGCACCGCGCCCACCGCGCCTACTTCGGCCCGTTCAGCAGCGCCAAGCGCCTGCGGGAGACCCTCGACCTGCTGGGGAAACTGTTCCAGTTCCGCACCTGTGAGGGCGTCGAGCCGGGCCGCCGATCCGGCAGCCCCTGCCTCGATTACTACATCAAGCGCTGCGGGGCGCCTTGCGTCGGGCACGTGTCCCAGGAGGAGTATCGCCGCAACATCGACGCGATCATCGACTTCCTCTCCGGCCGCTACCGCCAGGTGGAAAAGGAGCAGGAAACGAAAATGGCGGAGGCCGCGGAGGGCGAGGAATTCGAGCGCGCGGCGATCTACCGCGACCGCCTGAAAGCGATCCGCTCGCTGTTCGAGCGCCAACGCGTAGCCGGCGGCACGGTCGGGACCGCCGACCTGATCGGCGTCGCGGTCGAGGGCGTCGACGCCAACGCCCAGGTGTTCCAGGTTCGCGACGGGATCCTCGCCGAGCGCCAGAGCTTCTACCTCGACAACGAAGGCGAACGCGACGTCGCCGAGGTGACCGAGGAGTTCATCGGCCAGTACTACTCGGCCTCGCCCTCGATGCCGCGGACGATCATCGTCGGCCCCGAGCTGGGCGACCGCGCGCCGGTGATCGCCGAAGCGCTGAGTGAGCGCCGCGGCACCGCGGTCGCCGTCCACGCCGCCGAGCGCGGCGACAAACGGCGGCTGCGGGAGCTCGCCGAGCGCAATGCCCAGCTCGCCCTCGATCAGGACCGCCTGCGCCGCGAGCATCGCCGCGCCCGCCGGGTGGAGTCCCTCAGCTCCCTCGCCGAGGCACTCGGCATGGAGGAGCTGCCGGTCCGCATCGAGGGCTTCGACATCTCGACGATCGGCGGCGAGCACACCGTCGCCTCGATGGTTGTCTTCGAGGGCGGCGCGCCGAAGAAGTCCGACTACCGGCGCTTCAAAGTGCGCGGCGACCTGCGCGAGGATGGCTCGATCGGCCCTGACGACTTCGCCTCGATGGAGGAGGTGCTGACCCGGCGCCTCAACCGCTACCTCGAAGGGAACGACCTCTCGCCGCACGACGGCAAACGCGACGCCAGTTTCTCCTCGCTGCCCTCGGTGATCATGATCGACGGCGGCAAAGGCCAGCTCGCGGCGGGGATGCGGGCGCTGCAGCCGTTCGCCGACCTCGGCGTGACGATCGTCAGCCTCGCCAAGCGCGAGGAGGAAGTCTTCGTCCCCGGTCGCACCGACCCGATCGAGTTGCCGCGCGGCAGCGAGGGCAACCAGCTCCTGCAGCGGGTCCGCGACGAGGCCCACCGCTTCGCGATCGAACACCATCGCGGCCGCCGCGACCGGGCGATGACCGGCTCCGTCCTCGACACGCTGAAGGGCGTCGGCCCCGCCCGCAAGCGCGCCCTGCTCAAACATTTCGGCTCCCCGGAGCGCTTCCTCGCCGCCTCGCGGGAGGAACTCGAGAGTGTGCCCGGCCTGCCTGGCAAACTCGGTCGTGAGATACACGAGCAACTTCACCGCATTGGCTAGCGAGATCGACACCCCGCAGGAGGCGCAGGCACGCCGCGAGATGAGCCTGGTGATCATCACCGGGCACTCCGGGGCGGGGAAGTCGGAAGCGATCGCGGCCTTCGAGGACGGCGGCTACTTCTGCGTCGACAACCTGCCGCCGCGGATGATCGCCGGGCTCGGCGAGCTCTTCATCCACGAGGGGTCCGGGGTGGAACGCGCGGCGATCGTCTCCGACGTGCGCGGCGGCGAGTACTTCGAGGACCTGCTGGCGGTGGTCGAGGATCTCGAACGCGACGGGCCGGAGCCGAAACTGCTCTTCCTTGAGGCCGACGAGGGGACGCTGCTCGACCGCTACAAGGAGACCCGCCGCCGTCATCCGCTGGCGCCGGAAGGGCGGATCGTCGACGGCATCCGCGCCGAGCGGGAGATGCTGGCGCCGCTGCGCGAGCGCGCCGACATCGTCATCGACACCACCGACCTGACCGGCCACGAACTGCGCCGCCGGATCGCCGAAGAGCTGCTCGGCACCGAGCGCGACGAAAAGCTGGCGCTGACCCTCCTTACCTTCGGCTTCAAGAACGGCCCGCCGCGCGACGCCGACCTCACCCTCGACGTGCGCTTCCTGCCGAACCCCCACTACGACCTCGAGCTCCGCCCGCTGACCGGCCAGGACGAGCTCGTCCGCCAATACGTCGAGTCGGGGACCCAGGCGGGCGAGTTCTACGGCCGGCTGATGCCGCTGCTGGAGTTCCTCGTCCCCGCCTACGTGGCGGAGGGCAAGAGCCACCTGACGATCGCGATCGGCTGCACCGGTGGCCGCCACCGCTCGGTGACCGTCGCCGACCGCATCCGCCGCGACCTGGAGCAGCGCGACGACGTGGTGGTCCGGGTCAAGCACCGCGACGTCGACATCGACAACCGCTAGAGGGGCGATTCCCGGCGGGGCGCGGGCGGCGTGACGGCCGTTCTCCCGGCCGCTCGCACCCGTCCGAGGTGCGTCCTGGGCGCCTCATGGCGGTCCTGGCTGGCTGTGACCGCCATGAAACGCCCAGGACGGGAGGGAGTGCGTCTTTCGCCGAGAGTCCGGGCGGGAGATGACACACCTGTGCGCGATTGTTGACGAAGATGCCGGGAAGGTCACAGCTCCGGGCGCAATCGGTCTCTTTCCGGGCCTCAGGACAGGGCCCGAAAACGCGCTGCATGCATTGACCGGGCCATAGCACGGGTAAAGCATGCAGCGCGGTCGTCGCAGTTGACCAACACGCACCGAAGCGTGGACTTCCCACGCTCTCCGTGACGAGGCCGCAGATCAGCGACGGATCCTGGGGACTCGCGCGTGACCCGCCCGCGACGATCTCTCATCACTCCCCACAGTCCTGGCCCTCTCGGCGGCGGCCACAGCCTGCCAGGGGCGCCGCCGAGAGGGCAGCGTCCCTTTCCCATCCCTCGCCTGTCAGCTGTTCTTTATGGCGCTGTGGGGTCCATAAAGAACAGCTAAGGGCGGCGGGGGGTCCGCAAAACCTAGAATCGATGACGAGTGCCTGAACCTGCGATATCCATCAGCGACCTGCGCATGAGCTACGGCGAGACCGAGGCGGTGCGCGGAATCGACCTCGAGGTCGCACGCGGCGAGATCTTCGCCTTCCTCGGCCCGAACGGGGCCGGGAAGACGAC
>JBOGYZ010000046.1:0-7490 GCA_050697015.1 Solirubrobacterales bacterium | reverse complement strand
CTCCCCTGACAGCCGGAAGGTCGTTCGGGGTCACCCACAAGACCCCGCTCTGAGGGATCGCTCAGATGGCGGTCAGATGGCCGAGCTCGTCCTCGCTGAGGGAGAGCTGGACGGAAGCGAGGAGTGGGCTCAGTTGCTCGGTGTTGCGGGCGCTCGCGATCGGGGCCAGCACCGTGTCCTGCTCGCGGAGCCAGGCCAGGGCGACGGCGGCTGCTTCGGTGTCGTGGGCGGCGGCGATTTCGTCGAGGGCGGCCAGCATCTTCTCGCCGCGGTCGTCGAGGTAGGCCTTGGCGCTTTCGGCGCGGGGGCTGTCGATGTCCTCACCGTCGGGGCGGTACTTGCCGGTGAGGAAGCCGCGGGCGAGACCGTAGAAGGGGAAGCAGGCGACGTCCTCGCGCTCGCAGACCGCCTGCTGGTCGGACTCGTAGGAGCGCTCCATCAGGTTGTAGTGAGGCTGCAGGGCGACGTACCGGGGCAGGCCCTCGCGGTCGGCGGTCTCGAGCGCCTCGGCAAGCCGCGCCCCGGAGTAGTTCGAGGCGGCGATGGCGCGGACCTTGCCCGCGTCGATCAGCTCGCCGAAGGTGTTCAGGGTCTCGGCCAACGGCGTCTCGGTGTCGTCGAAGTGGGCGTAGTAGAGATCGATGTGGTCGACGCCGAGCCGGCGCAGCGAGTCGTCGGCGGCGCGGCGGATCGTCTCCGCGCGCAGGTTGTCGAGGCCGGCGAGTTTGCCCACCTTGGTGGCGATCAGGATCGCGTCGCGATTGTCGCGCGCCGCCATCCATTCGCCGATGATCGTCTCCGACTCGCCGCCGCTGTTGCCGGGCGCACGGGCCATATAGGCGTCGGCGGTGTCGACGAAGTTGCCGCCCGCCGCGGCGTAGGCGTCGAGGACGGCGAAGGAGGCCTCCCGGTCGGCGGTCCAGCCGAAGACGTTGCCGCCGAGGCAGAGGCCGAAGACGTCGAGATCGGTACGGGGGATCAGGGCCATCGCGCCGGCGACTCTAGCGACCGAGTCTCGCCGGCCTGGGCGACTCGATAGGTTTCCGATACGAATAAATGTCGCCTAAGGCGGGTACGCCGCCCTCGGTTTGAGCAAGCACTTCTGGCGGTTCGGGACTTCGGAAAGGTGAATCGGTGAAAGAGAAAGACCTGGGACTCAAATTCTGGGCAGCGGTAGCGGTCAGCGCGGTGGGAATGGGGGTGGCCCTCGCCTTCGTCGCGGGCTTCTTCCTCGGTCACTTCACCGGTCACAAGAGCACGACGACCGTCGCCTCCGGGCAGACCTCGTCGGTGGAAGAAACGACCGAATCGTCTGAAGAAGGCGAAAAGGTCACCGCCTCCAACGGCATCACGCTGGCGCCCGAGTTCTCCAGCGACGAACTCGCCGAAGGGGCCGGGGACAACTGGGTGACCAACGGCGGCAGCACCACTAACGACCGCTTCTCGTCCTTGGACGAAATCAACACCGAAAACATCTCCGAGCTCAAAGGCGACTTCGTCACCAAGATCGGCAAAGAAGCCACGGCGGCGAAGTTCTCCGCCGAGGGGCAGGCGCTCGAGTACGAAGGCACGATCTACATCCCCGACGGTGCCGACAACGTCTACGCGATCGACGCCGGGACCGGCGAAATCATCTGGACCTACGAACCGCACCTGCCGCCCGACCCGCTCGGCGAAGTCATCTGCTGCGGCTGGGACAACCGCGGCGTCGCGATCGGCGGCGGCATGGTCTTCGTCTCCCAGCTGAACGGCGACCAGGTCGCGCTCGACCAGGAAACCGGCAAGGTCAAATGGTCGACCCCGGTGGTCGAACCGGGTCAGGGCTACTCGATCACCAGCGCGCCGCTCTACTACAACGGCAAGCTCTACGTCGGCGGTTCCGGCGGCGAGTACGGCATCCGCGGCCGCCTGACCGCCCTCGACGCCGAAACCGGCAAGATCGAATGGAAGTCGTACACGATCCCCGGCCCGGGCGAAGAAGGTCACGACACCTGGCCCGCCAACAACGACATCTGGAAACACGGCGGCGCGGGCATCTGGAACACGCCGACCGTCGACCCGAAGACCGAAACGCTCTTCTTCTCGACCTCCAACGCGGCGCCTGACTGGAACGGCTCCGAACGGGCGGGCGACAACAAGTGGGCCGCCTCGATCGTCGCCATGGACGTCAAGACGGGCAAGATCAAATGGGGCTACCAGCAGGTGCACCACGACCTCTGGGACTACGACAGCCCGAGCCCGACCGTGTTGATGGAAGGCGAAATGAACGGCGAACAGGTGGAAGCCGTCGGCGAGCCCTCGAAGACCGGTTGGGTATACCTGCTCGACCGCAACACCGGCAAGCCGATCTACCCGATCCCCGAGGTCAAAGTCCCGCAGGATCCGTCGCAGAAAACCGCGGCGACCCAGCCGGAGCCGACGATGGAACCGTTCAGCCCGCTGGAAGTCAGCGCTGAATCAGTCGAAAAAATCGAAGAATCGGTCGCCGGCAACACGCCGAAACAGAAAGTCGTCGGCACCAAGATCTTCGCGCCGATGTCGACCGACCCGACCACGATCAACGTGACCCCGAACTCGGCGGTCGGCGGGGACAATTGGCCCGCGTCCTCCTACGACCCGGAAAAGAACATCTATGTCGTCTGCTCGGTCGAAGGCGCGCTCGGCGTGATCGCCGAAACCGGCAAAACGAAATACAACGAAGGCGAAACGTTCACCGGTGGCGAGATCGGCGGGACCACGGGCTTCAACGCCAAAGGCTTCCTGACCGCCTACGACATGTCGACGGGCAAGATCGCCTGGCAGAACGAATTCCCCGAATCGTGCTACTCGGGTGCCGTGACCACCGCCGGCGGCCTGACCTTCATGGGTCAGAACAACGGCGAACTCTCGGCCTTCGATACCGAAACCGGCAAAGAACTCTGGAGCTTCCAGACCGGCGCCGGCGCCAATACCACGGTGACCCCGTTCGAAGACGAAGGCGAAGAGAAGATCGCGATCTACGCCGGCGCCAACTCGCTGGCGGCCACGCCGCACGGCGAAAACTTCTGGGTCTTTTCCCTCAAAGGGACGATGGAAGGCGAGGAAGGCACCGAAAAGGAAGGCGAAGGCACCACCCACAAGGGTGATGAACCCGGCAAAGAAGCCAACGAAGGCGAAACGCCGACCGAAGAAGGTGCCGAAGAAGCTGAAGGCGGCGAAGAAGAAGCCACCGAAGAAGGCGGCGAAACCGCCGAAGCCGGTGGCGCTCTCAACGCCGAAGCCGGCAAAGAAGTGTTCGCCGAAAACTGCTCGATCTGCCACGGCGCGACCGGCCACGGTGGCAACGGCGGCCCTGACCTGACGACGATGCCGAAAGCCAAAGAACAGGCCGGCGCCGAAGAACAGGTGACGAACGGCGGTGGCGGGATGCCTCCCTTCGGCGGCACGCTGAGCGAAGAAGAAATCAAAAACGTCGCGGCCTACGTGGTCGAAGACATCGTCGGCGGCAAATAGGTCTGGCGGACGGGAAGCGATGAAGACGAAGTCCCGGTCTCTCGCTTCCCTTCTCGTTCTCGCCGTGGTCGGCATGCTGGTCATCGCCGGCTGCGGCGGCGGTGGGAGCTCGAGCTCGGGCTCCTCGGGCAGCAGCAGCGACTTCGTCTCCGGCGCCGAAGCGGCCTGCCGCAAGGCCAACGGGGCCATCATCGCCTTGGGCACGCCGCAGCAGGAACAGGTCACCCGGTACCTCGAGGAGACCGAAGAATTGATCGAAAGGCTGCACAGGGAAGTTGCCGCCCTCGACCCCTCCGGCGCGGCCGAAACCGCCTACGTCGACGGCCTGGCGAAAGCGATGCCCGAGCTGACCAAGATGACCAACGCCGCCCGTAACGAAAACTTCGACGCGGTTCGCGAACTCTCCGCCGGCCTGGTCGAAATCAAGCTCGGCGAACTCGCCGAAAAGGCGAAGCTCAAATCCTGTGCCGAAGTCCCGGTGAGCGAATCGTGAGGCGCTTGAAGCTGATCGTCGTCCTCGGTGGCGTGATCGCGCTGCTTGCTTCCGTGGGGGTCGCCTGGGCCACCACCGGCGCGACCACCGGCTATCCGCAGCCGAAAACCAACGTCCCGGTGCAGATCCAGGCCCCGTTCGAAAATCGCTACGTGCTGACCGCCGTCGGCAGCGGCGCGAGCATCCGCAGTGGCGAGATGAAGTTCGAATTCGAGGAGGGCTCCTCGCCGCAGTTCCTGGTCGGGATCTCGCAGTTCTACTCCTACGGCCCGACCGGGGAAATCGAAACGGGCCTCTTCACCTTCTATCCGCCGAAGGCGCTGCCGAACGGCAAGGGCCTCGGGTTCACCGCGCTGAAGGTCGGCGCTTCGGCCCAGTACGGCCAGGTGACCCCGGATGGCGAACTCCAGCTATTCAATCCCGAAGGCGACGTGGTCAAAGGCCAGCTGCGCCTGCACGGCGGCGGTCCGTGGCCGGTGGAATTCAAAGTTCTCGGCGACGCCGAGCGTTACACGGCCAGTCCGCCGGCGGCGAAGCAGATCAAAGAAGCCGAACCGAACAACCCCGGCTGGGGAGGGGAACCTTCCGAATACGAAGGGGAATACGAACTCACCAACGGCGGCAACGACCCGACCGAAAAAGCCGGGACGCTTGGCGCCGTGATCGGCGTCGCCCAGGGGCTCGGCGTGAACGGCGCGGTCGTCAGCTCCGGCTCGATGACGGTCGAAGGCAACCCGGCGGTCGCGACGGTGAAGCTGGAGACCGGCGGCACCGAGCGCACCTTCACCCTGACGAAGCTCGCCTGGCAGGGGGACCAGCGCGTCGCCCAGGTCCACAACGAAGGGCCGAGCAGCCCGCTGGTCGGCCACTTCGAAGGCACCGGCGGCCAGGGCGAGGTCAAAGGCACCCTGGTCTCCGGCCACTCCGTCTACAAGGTCGACTTCAAGCTCAAAGGCTGAGCCCGCGGGCGCCGATCAGGCGTCGCGTCGCCAGGCGCGCCAGTAGGCGCGGATGCGGCGGTCGAACGCCTTCGGCTTCTCGGCGTAGATCCGTTCGCCCGCGGCGAGCGCCGAGGCGAGCAGGCTCGCCTGGCGGGCCTCGATCAGCGTCCGTAGCGTTTCCCGCTGGACCGCGTCGACCTCCTCGCGCCCGACCAGGTCGATGCAGAGGACGGCGAGGTCGTGGTGATCGCCGAGCAGGTCGGTGAAGTCGTGGACCTCTTCGGCGGTCGGTTCGAGCACCGGCTGCCAGGCGTCGCGCAGCAGGCGCAGCTGGTACCAGAGGTCCTTGCCCCGTTTGCGCAGGTCGTGGACGGCCTCGAAGTCGGGTGAGTCGCCGAGCGCGGCGAACGCCTCACGGCCCTCTCGGTAGGCCGCGTCGAGGCCGGGGGCGAGGAGCTTCCAGCCGTCGGCGCGGAGCTTCCACTCGGGGGCGCGGGCGGCGACCGCCTCGATCGCCGCGACGGCCTCCTGGGTCCCGCCGCTCTCCTCGCCGACGATCCGGTCGCGGTCGGACTCCAGCGCCTCGCGCCAGGGCGCCGTCGCCCCGGGCGGTACGTCGCCCTCGCCGTCGGCCAGCCCGTCGAGCGTCGCCAGCTTCACCTCGGCGTCGCGACTCGCCGAGAGCGTCCGGGCGGCGTCGCGGAGTGCCCGGTTCTCACGCTTGAAGGTCTTCTCGCCGAGCTCCTCGCGGACCAGGCGCAGCGCCGCCCGCGCCTTCTTCAGGTCTTTGCGGGCGGCGTGGATCGCCTCGGCCAGCGCGTCCCCCTCGGCATCGCCTGCCTCGCGCAGTCGCTCGGCGGCCTTGTCGAGGCGCCCGACGATCACCCGGCGCACGCCGGCCGCGGCGTCCTCGTCGGCGAGCAGGCGGTAGGCGCGGCTGGGTTCGGGAGCGGTGTCGACCTCCACCTCCACATCCTCGCGCTTCTCGTCCTCCGCCGGCAATCCCTCGGTCGCCAGCGCCTGGTTGGCGTAGCGCTCGTCCCCGGTCAGCTCCTTGCCGAGCCAAGGCGGCGGCACGAAAGCGTCGGCCTTCTCGCGCGAATCGAACTCGACCTCCGCGGTGCGCAGCCCGTCCAGCGCGCCCTCGTATACGTCGATCTCCGCCCGCAGCCCCTCGCCGAGCGGCACGTAGTGACGGACCTTGCGCACGCGCCGCCCCGCGGTCAGCGGCCAGAGCGCCTCGAAGGCGGCCGGGTCGATCGCCACCTCGACCTCCTCGCGGACCTCGCCGTGGCCGCTCTTCGCGGTCAGCAGCAGCTCGCCGTCGATCCGGCGCAGCCGCACCTCGCCGCGCTCGTCCAGTGCCAGGTAGCCCTGTTCGATCGTCGCCGCGGCGCTCTCGGCCCTCGGCATCTCCGCGAGCAGGAACTTGCGCTCGATCTCCGCCACGCAGGGATCCTAGGCCCAGAGTCGAATGGGGCGCCATGGATCGCGGAAATACGTTCAGCGTCGGGGAGGTTCTGAACCGGGTCTTCGACCTCTACAAACAGCACTTCGGAGTGCTGATCCCCGCCGCCTTCTGGCTCTTTCTCGTGGTCTCGATCCTCGGCGGCGTCCTCAGCCGGACCAATGCACTCGCCCTGCTGATCTTCTACGTCGTCAGCCTGGCCGTCGCGATCCTCTACCAGGGCATGGTGGTCAGCCTCGTCCACGACGTGCAGGACGGCCGCCGCGACTCCTCGGTCGGTGAGCTCTTCCGCTCGGTCGGCCCGGTGCTCGGCGCGCTGATCGGCGCGAGCCTCCTCTACGGCATCGCCGTCGGCATCGGCTTCATCTTGCTGATCGTCCCGGGCTGCATCCTGCTGACGATCTGGGCGGTCATCGCGCCCGCGATCGTGATCGAGAAACAGGACGCGATGGCCTCCTTCGGCCGTTCTCGCGAACTCGTCCGCGGCTACGGCTGGCCGGTCTTCGGCTCGGTCATCGTCGCCACCTTGATCACCGCGATCGCCAGCATCATCCTCCTCGCGATCGCCGACGCGATCGCGGGCGGCCCGATCCTCCGCATCGTCTTCGGCGCCCTCGCCTCGACCCTCACCGCGCCTGTCGGCGGGCTCCTCGCCGCGGTCATCTACTACCGGCTGCTGGAACTGAAGGGCGAGTCGGCGCCAGGACACCCGAGCGACCAGGGTGTTCAGGACGAATGGAACGAGCCGGTCCCCCCGCCCGACCCGCCGTCGCCAGGCCCAGGCACGACCGCCTGAGCTCAACGGTTCCAGGCGCTTTGAAGTTGCCGCCCGAGGTAAGGGACGACGGCCGTTCGGCCACGGCCCTGGCAGGCTGTGGCCGTGGCCGAGACGGCCGGGATCGCGGGGAGCGATGAGGGTTCGTGACGGGGGAGCGACGCGGGCGTCACGGGAGGGACACCGATCCGTGACGGAAGTCGGTCCTCGTCACAGAGATGCCGGGAACGTCACCCTTCCGCGCGCCTTCCTCATCGTCACCCCCGGTGAGTTCGCACTTTCCCGCGCATAGCGCGGAGAACTGCGAACTCATCCTTCCCG
>JBOGYZ010000045.1:0-2786 GCA_050697015.1 Solirubrobacterales bacterium | reverse complement strand
CGGCCACAGCCTGCCAGGGCCGTGGACGAGACGGCCGCATCCCTTACCTCGGGCGCCGGCTTGAGGCGGCCCGAACCCCGACGACCTAGACGGCCTCGAGCGTCATCGAGTCGAGGGTGAGGCGCATGCCCTCGCGGAGGTCCGTCTTCGCGGTCCAGCCGAGGACCTTCTCCGCCAGGCCGGCGTCGAGGGAGATGCGCTGCACCTCGCCGGGCCGCGGTGGGGCGAACTCGGGGTCGAAGCCGGCGTCGCCGCTGAGCTCGCGCAGGACGCCGATCAGGTCGAGGACGCTGACCTCCTCGCCCCTGCCGATGTTGAGGGCGCCGACGTGGTCGGAGGCCGCTGCGGCCAGCGCCGCGTCGACGATGTCCCCTACAAATACGTAGTCGCGGGTCTGGGCGCCATCGCCGAACACGGTCGGCCGCGCCCCTTCGCGGAGCTTGCCGCAGAAGATCGCCACCACGCCGGCCTCGCCGAGCGGGTCCTGCCGCGGCCCGTAGACGTTGCCGAGGCGGAGCGCCATCGCCGAGACGCCGTAGAGGCGGTGGTAGAGCCAGAGGTAACCCTCGGAGGCGAACTTGCTCTGGCCGTAGGCGGAGAGCGGTTCGATCTGGGCAGACTCGTCGAGGGGCAGCGGCTTTCCCGCGCCCTCGCCGTACATGGCTCCGCCGGTGGAGATGAAGACGACCCGGCCGGTCCCCGCCTCCCGGGCGGCCTCCAGCACGTTCGCCGTCCCCCCGACATTGACCGCGGCGTCGAAGGCCGGGTCCGCCAGGGACTTGCGGACGTCGATCTGGGCGGCGAGGTGGAAGATCGTCTGGGGCTCGCGGTCGGCGACGACCTGGCGCAGCGTCCGGCCGTCGCGGATGTCGAGTTCGAGGAGCTCGGCGCCGGAAGCCAGTGCGCCGTCGAGGTTGATCCGGCGCCCGGTCGAGAGGTCGTCGACGACCGTCACCTCGTCGCCGCGCAGGAGCAGCGCGTCGACCAGGTTCGAGCCGATGAATCCCGCTCCTCCGGTTACCAGGGTACGAGTCCGATGCTCAATCATGACCTGCCTCACTTTGCGAATCGACGCGGTTTCCGACGGTTGGCTACGACATCTCATGACACCCGGCCACTGACCGCTGCGTGTTAAGAAGGCGGAAAGGGCACTTCCTACTTTCCTGGACCGCGCTCGCGGCGGTTTTCACCGTACTTTTCTCCACCTGTACCTTTCTCCACCCCGACCTTTTTCCACCTTAGGTCACCCGAGACGTGACTGTGTTCTCAGTTCGTGAGTTCTTTTCAAGACGTTCACTTGGAATTCCCTTGAGATTCACATCGTGGGCCTCGTCGGAGAGCGACGCTCTCGCCGGGCGGTTTGAACCCCCAAATCGCCAGAGATCAATCAAGGAGGATTCGAATGGGTTTCGGTAAGAAATCGGCAAGGAACGGCCTGCGCGCCGCACTCCTCGCCGGTGCGGCGGTCGCGGCCTTCGGGCTCGGCGGTCTCAACGCCGGTACCGCCTCGGCAGCGCTCAGCTGCCAGGGCGAAAACATCAAAGGTGAGGGTTCATCACTGCAGAAGGAAGCACAGATCGAAGTTTGGACCAAACTGTTCTCCAGCTCGATCTGCAACAAAGGCACCCACGCGACCGTCAACTACACCTCGGTCGGCAGCGGTACCGGATTGAAGCAGTGGAACTCCGATGGGGCCCTCGGTCACATCAACACCGAATTCAGCTTCATCGGCACCGATGACGCTCCGACGACGGCCCAGCTGGCCAACATGGAAAGCGTCGCCGGTGGCGCCAACGTCGCCGTGATCCCGGTCGCTCAGACCTCGATCGCGATCCTCGCCAACCCTCCGGTCGGTTGCACCATCTCGAAGATCACCAATCAGGAACTCGAGAAGGTGTTCGAGGGCGTGACGATCAAGTGGTCGAAACTCGAAGGCGCCAGTGGTGGGGCGGCTTGCGAAAAAGCAATCGTGCGGGTCGTCCGCAAAGACGGCTCGGGCACCACCTACCAGTTCAAGAACTACCTGAACGCGGCGAAAAACAAAGCGCTGGCCTGCACCACGGGCAAGGTTCCGCTCGGTGAAGGAGAAACCGACAAAAACCGCACCTGGAAAGAACTGGAGCCGGTCACCGACGCCACCAGCGGGTTGCCGAACGTAGCCTGGCCGGAAAAATGCACCGAAGCGTCGTTCCTGACGAAAGTCGTCCGCCCGGCCGCCAACGGCGGTGCGGAAGTAGTCGCCAAAGTCAAATCGACTGAAGGCGCCATCGGTTACGCGGCTTACCCGGACGCGCTTGCGGGCGGTGCCCAGACCCTGGAAGTCCAGAACAACGGTCAGGGCTCCTTCGAATCGGCGACGTTCGGGGGCCCGGGCTCCAACGGCGAAGCCAACTGCACGGCGACCAAATACGTCGTCCCGACGGCAGCCCGCCGCGGTGAAGGCACCGGCCTCAGCGCCGACTGGTCGCAGGTGTTCGGTGCCAAGGCCACCATCGGCGGCACCGCCTACCCGCTCTGCACGCTGACCTTCGTGCTGGCATTCAACAAATACAGCTCCGCCGGGTTCACCCAGAAAGCGGAGATCACCACCCACGACTACATCAAGGAGTACGTCGAGGCGGCGCAGGGCCAGAGTGACATCATCAACTCCGGCAAAGGCTACAACGGCGCGCCGTCGTCGACCGTCAAAACGAACAACGTCCTCGGCGCCGGTCAGTTCGCCGCGGAAAAGATCGGCTTCTAGTCGTAGAAAAGTAGGAGTCGTATCGAGAGTCATCGCGCCGGCC
>JBOGYZ010000044.1:0-6976 GCA_050697015.1 Solirubrobacterales bacterium | reverse complement strand
CTCCTACCTCAGTGCCGGACTCACCGAGGTCGCCCGCGACGACACCGTGGCGGGCCGCGCCGTCCGCACCGCGACCCGCGGCCAGGTCGCCGACGGCGCCGTGATGCTCGAAGAGCAGGGCCGGGAGGAGGTCGAGCGGGAGGAGGACGACGAGCTGCCCGAGCTCTCGGTGATGGCCTCCGGCTGCCTCGGCCTGATCAGCTTCCCGCGCCTGCCCGGCCGGGTCCCGCTGGAGCGGATCGAGGAGCTTTATCCGGCGCTGATCCCGGCCCTCCGCGACCACCCCGGAACCGGCTTCGTGATGGTCCGCTCGGAGGCCGAGGGCGCTCTCGCGATCGGCGCCCGCGGCGTCCACCGCCTCGACTCAGGTGAGGTCGACGGCGAGGACCCGCTCGCCCCGTTCGGCCCCAACGCTGCCCGCCACCTGCGCCGCACCGACGCCTTCCCGCACTGCGCCGACCTGATGATCAACAGCGCCTACTGGCCGCGGTTCGGCGAGGTGGCGGCGTTCGAGGAGCTGGTCGGCTCGCACGGCGGGCTCGGCGGCACCCAGAGCTTCCCGCTGGTCCTGCACCCGGCGGACCTCGAGTGGCCGGACGAGGAGGTGGTCGGCGCGGAGAGCATCAACCGCATCCTGCGCGGCTGGCTCGCCGCGCTCGGTCACTCCTCCCCGGCAGAGGAGCCCGACGGCGTCGCCTGATCGCCCGCCGTCCGCTTCCGTTTGCGCCGGTCGCGCATCTCGCGGCTTTTCACCTTCGCGTCGACGTAGGAGGACTCGACCAGGTCCTTGCCGCCGCGCCAGCCGAAGACCCAGGAGACCATGACGACGGCGAAGACGACGTTCCAGGCCGAGGTGACCAGCTGCTGGCTGATCGAGTAGGCGGTGGCGGTCGCCGCGTCGGTCGAGCCGGAGAGCGCCACCGAGTTCAGCGCCTGGGTGACGCCGACGCCACCGGGCGTCGCCGACATCGTGTTGGAGATCGAGTTCGAGGCGGTGACCGTGGCGATGTCGTGGAAGGTCGCCGGGATGCCGTAGGCGGCGAGGAAGACGCCGACGATCGCCAGCCGGGCGAGGTAGCTGCCCAGGGAGGGGGCGACGACGTCGAGGAGGAAGCGGCGCGGGGTCCGCAGCACGGCGCCGCCGTCCATGACCTGTTCGCGCAGCCCCTCGAGCTTCTTGCGGAAGATCCGGGCGAGGAAGACGATCAGGACGACGCCGCCGGCGAGGATCGCGACGACCAGCCCGGTGTGGTCGGCGAGGAAGCCGAACTTGACCGAGAACGAGCCCGCCACCGAGAGGAACAGGTAGAGGTAGAGGGCGAGATTGAAGACCGTGAAGGGGATCTTCTGGACGACGATCCCGGAGACCATCATCGGGAAGGTCGCCCCCGCGAACAGCGCGGTGAACATCAGCAGCATCACCCAGGTGCCGATGTTCGCGGGCAGGAAGCAGTTCAGCGCGACCGCGGTCGCGTACGAGGCGAGGACGATCCGGTAGTTGACCCCGCCCAGCGGGCTCGCCCGCAGGATGCCGAACCAGGCGAGCGCCGCCAGCGCCGTGTTCGCGGTCTGCAGGAGGACCCCGACGACGATCGCCCAGGCCGGGATCTCACCCAGCTTGTCGAAAAGTTCGCCGATCCAGTCGTCGACGGGGATGCCCAGCAGGTCGAGGATGTAGACCGCCAGCGCAGAGCCGCCGACCCAGAGCGCGATGCGCAGCAGCCGTCGCGCGAGCGGCTGCGACTCCTCAGGCGAGGAGCCTCCCCTTCGCGGCCTGGAGCTCGACATCGGTCAGCGCGCCTCTTTCACGGAGGCCCTGGAGTTTGTCCGGTTCGTCGGCCGGGATGGTCGAGGCGCCTCCCGCGACCGGTGGGTTGGCCACGGGAGGCGCTTGGGCGGGAGACCTTGTTGGCCGAATCCTCTCAGCAGCCCGTGGCGCCGGGCTCGAGGACCGCGCCGTCATCGGCGCGGTCCTCTTCGTCCGACAGGCGGGAGCCAGCTCCTTCGACCAAGTCGATCAGGTACGGAGCGACCTCTCCATCGGGCAGGCGACCGGGCCACTCGACCAGCAGGTGGTCGATCGGTCCCATCTCCTCGTAGCCCACGGCGTCCATTCCCCGTTCCCCTCGGTCGATCTCTCGTCGAGCCGAAGCTACGGGCGCGCCGCCCGCCCGGCATCGCCCGAACCGGGTGATGTGCTCGGGGCGCCCGCGCGGTGGGATGGGGCCATGCGCAGAAGAAGGGCGCTGATGCCCGCCTGGATGCTCGAGGCGGCCGCCGAAGAACGTCGGCCGCGGTCGCGCCGTCGGCCGGCGCCGCCGGTGCGCCGTCGGATCCTCGCGGCGCGTGGGGCGGAGGCGCGGATCGACGCCCTGGCGAAGCTGAAGGTGCTCTACGACTCCGGCGTCCTGACGCCGCGCCAGTTCGACGAGGAGCGCGACCGACTGTTGGGGGGATGAGGTGCGGGGCCGCGTCGGCGACGACGGTCTGGGGCCGGTGCAGATCTTGCTGGTCGGGGTCGACGCGGATGGCGCCGAGGGGATGCTCGCCGCCGAGGTGCAGGACCTGCGGACCCAGGAAGGGGTGCGGATCCTCGACGTGCTGCACGTGCGGCGCGGATACGACGAGGAGGTCCGTCGACTCGATCCGATCGACTGCGGCGGCCACTCCGGCAACCTCGTCGAGGCGCTCCTGGTCGTCGATCCCGACGAGCCGGAGCCGCCCGCCGAGCGCCGGCTGCGGATCGGTCGGCGCGGCGAGGACGCCTGGTTCCTGGCCGACCGGCTGCCCTGCGGCGCGGCGGCGGCGATCCTGCTGATCGAGCATCGCTGGGCGATCCCGCTGCGCGAAGCGGCCGCCAACGCCGAGGCGGAGATCTTCGGCGACGCGTGGATACACCCCCGCGACCTCGTGGCGGCACGCTTGCGGGTCACCGGTCGCGCGGGTTAAGGTCGGTCGAGCAAACCGAATAACTGGGAAAAACTGGAACTCGTTCCCTCGGGGGAGGTGGTCGAGAGCCATGGGCTCTGGGGCAAAGGCCGAAAGCACCGCCAACCCGATTATCGGGGTGGACCTCGACAACCGCGGGCGCGGCGATCTGATCGAGCGCGAGCGGCTCAGCGAGCGGCTGCGCGCCGCCCGCACCCCGGCGGTCCTCCTGCACGCCCCGGCGGGGTACGGCAAGTCGGTGCTCCTCGCCCAGTGGGAGCGCCTCGACCGGCGGCCGTTCGCCTCGGTGACCCTCACCGACGCCCACAACGACCCCGCTGTCCTCGTCGCCTCGGTGGTCGAGGCGTTCGCGCCGATCGAGCCGCTGCCGCCGAGTCTCGCCGAATCGATCCAGAACGCGCGCCCCAACTTCGATCTGATCGGGCGGCGGCTGGAAGCGGCGATGCGGGCGCGCGCGGTCGAGGCGGTGCTGGTGTTGGACGAGCTGGAGCACCTCCAGGCCGAACCGGCCCTGCGCTTGCTGGAGTCGCTGCTCGCCGCCGCCGGTGGTGCCTCGACGGTGGCGATGGCGACCCGCACCGCGACGCCGATCCACGTCGCCCGACTTCAGGCCGAACGGAGGCTGACCGTGCTCGGCGCGGCCGACCTGGTGATGACGAAGGGCGAGGCGACGCGCTTTCTCGCCGAGGCGGGGGTGGACGCCGGCGAGACCGAGGTCGCGACGATCGTCGCCAAGACCGAGGGCTGGCCGGTCGCGCTCTACCTCGCCGGGATGACCCGCCGTCCCGGAGCCGCGCGCGACCTCCCGGAGACCGGCTTCGGCGGCGACGAGCGCCACCTCGTCGACTACATGCGGGAGGAGTTCCTCGCCACCGCGCCGCCCGCCGACGTCGACTTCCTGATCCGCGTCGCCTTCCTCGACTGCCTCGGCGGCGCGCTCTGCGACCACGTCCTCGAGGCGACCGGCTCCGGCGCGCGGCTGGCCGAGCTCTCCCGGCGCAACATGCTGCTGGTGCCGCTCGACCGCCGCGACGAGTGGTTTCGCATGCACTCGCTCTTCGCCGACATGCTGCGCGCCGAGCTGGTGCATCGCCACGGCGACGAGGTCGCGGCGCTGAACCGGCGCGCCTCGGAATGGTGGGAGGACGCCGACGACCCCAACCGCGCGATCGGCTTCGCCCTCGGCGCCGGCGACCATGCCCGGGCGGGGCGGTTGATCTGGGAGGCGGTGCCGGCCTTCAACACCACCGGCCGGCAGGCGACGCTGCAGCGTTGGATCGAGCGGATCGGCCTCGAGCGGGCGGCGGTCGACCCCCACCTGAGCCTGACGCTCGCCTTCGACTTCCTCTGGGACGGGGACGGCGGCGGGGCGGAGTACTGGGCCGGGTCCGGCAAGCTGCTGGTCGACTCGGCCACGGTCGAGGGCGCCGACCTGCGCGCCGGCCTCGACATCGTCGACGCCGCCCTGGCCCGCGGCGGGGTCGAGGCGATGGGGCTCGCGGCCGACCGGGCACGCTCTCTGCTCGATCGCGAGGGAGCCCTGACCGCGATGGCAGACCTCTTCGCTGGCGTCGCCGCCCACCTCGGCGAGGACGACGAGCGCGCCCGACGGGCCCTCGCCGATGCGGCGAGATCCGCCGCGGTCTGGAACGCCCCGCTGTTCGGCGTCCTCGCGCTCGCCCAGCTCGCCCTGCTGGCGGCGGCGGAGGAGGACTGGCCGACCGCGCGCATCCTCGCCTCCCAGTCGCGCGCCCAGGTCGACCGCTGCGGGCTGATCGCACGCCCTTTCGTCGCCCTTCCGGTGGCGATCTCGGCCTACGTCGACGCCGGCGAAGGCCGCCGCGAGGAGGCGCTCGCCGATCTCGCCGCGGGCCGCGCGCTGCTGGCGCGGCTGCGCGACTTCGGTGCCTGGTTCGAAGTCGAGACCGCCGCCGCGCTCGCCGCCGCCGCGGTCGAGCTGAACGATGCCGCGAGCGCGGCGCCGCTGCTGGCGACCGCCCGCCGTCGCCTCGCCGACCTGCCCGACGCGCCGATGCTCGACGCCTGGGTCGCCGACCTCGAGGACCACCTCGGGCGCATCGCGGAGGGTGGCCTCACCGACCTGACCCCGGCCGAGCTCCGCGTCCTGCGCCTGCTCCCCAGCCACCTCTCCTACCGCCAGATCGCCGAGGAGCTGATCGTCTCGCCGAACACGGTGAAGACCCAGATCCGCTCGGCTTACCTGAAGCTCGACGTCTCCTCGCGCCACGAAGCGGTCGAGGCCTGTCGTGCGGCGGGTGTCGCGCCGGCGACCGCGCAACGGGAGGACGGCTAGGTGCGCCGCGCCGCCGCCCTCGGCTCGCTCGGGTTCGCGGTGGCGGCCACGGTGCTCGCCGTGGTGCTCGCGATCGAGCGCTTTCCGCGTGGGATCGCCGTCCTCGCCTGCCTGATCGTCGCGCTGGCCGCGGGTTGGCTCGCGGTCCGGGACCAAGGGTGGCGCCGCCTGCTCGCCGCGGGAATCGGCGTCCTGGCGCTGATCGGGGTGGCGGTGCTGCTGCTCGACCTCGGCGACTTCCTCGCCGACCTCGCCGTCGTGGTCGCCTTCGCGGTCGCGGTCTCGCTCGCCCGGGTCGCCTTCCGGGTCCATGTCGAGCTGCCGCCGGCGCCGGCGCCGAAGCGCCCGGTCCTCTTCTTCAACCCGCGCTCCGGCGGCGGCAAGGCGAGCCGGTTCCACCTCG
This sequence comes from Solirubrobacterales bacterium, assembly GCA_050697015.1. Taxonomy (GTDB): domain Bacteria; phylum Actinomycetota; class Thermoleophilia; order Solirubrobacterales; family 70-9; genus VAYN01. The sequence goes on along the minus strand of JBOGYZ010000044.1, from coordinate 1,310 downwards.
TCGAGGAGGCCCGCGACCGCGGCATCGTGCCGATCGAACTGGGGCTGGGAGAAGACCTGCGGGAGCTGGTCCAAGGCGCGATCGACGATGGCGCCGACGCGCTGGCGATGGCGGGCGGCGATGGCTCGCAGGCGATCGTCGCCGAGATCGCGGCCCGGCGGGGCCTGCCTTACGCCTGCATTCCCGCGGGGACGCGCAACCACTTCGCCCTCGACCTCGGGGTCGACCGCGACGACGTGGTCGGGGCTCTCGATGCCTTCGTCGACGGCGGCGAGCGCCGCGTCGACCTGGCCGAGGTGAACGGCCGTGTCTTCGTCAACAACGTCTCGATCGGGGTATATGCGGAGGCCGTGCAGCGACCCGGCTACCGCGACGCGAAGCTGCGCACGCTGCTCGAGGTGGCGCCGGAGAAGCTCGGCGGCGACGGCACCGAGCCGGACCTGCGCTGGCGCGGTCCCGACGGCGAGGACGGCCGCGAGGCGGTCGCGCTGTTGGTCTCCAACAACGTCTATCGGCTCGGCGCGGCGCTCGGCTCCGGCACCCGGCCCCACCTCGACGAGGGCGTGCTCGGGATCGCCGCCGCGGAGGAGAGCGTAGGGAACGGCCGCGCCCGGGTCGGCCTGCGGCTGCGCCAGTGGGATCGGCCCAACTTCACCGTGGATGCCGACGACCCGGTGCCGCTGGGGATCGACGGCGAGGCGGTGACGCTGGTGCCGCCGCTCGAGTTCGCCTCGAAGCCCGGCGCGCTGGTGGTGCGGATCGCCCCCGGGCACCCGGGTGCGTCACCATCGACCGAGGTGCCTCAGGGCCTCGGCCCGGCGATCGCCAAGCTCGTCCGCATCGCGATCGAAGGGGATCGTGCCGCGGTGGATGGCAAGCAGAACCTCAGAAAGGGGAGTTCCGATGGACAATTTCGAGGTCGAGAAACGCGAGACCCTCACCCGCGATGAAGCGGCGACCCGGCTGCGCAGGATCGCCAACCTGCTGTCGGGGTCCGGGGAAGAGGTCAAGTTCGACCGTGACGAGATGAAATTCAAGGTCGCGATCCCCGATCACATCGAGTGGAAGGTCGAGCTGGAGATCAACGAGAAGGAGAGCGAGCTCGAGATCGAGCTCAAGTGGTGAGCGGCGGGCGCGCCTGGATCGAGGAGATCGAGCGCCTGGACGTCGCCTGTTACGCGGCGATCGCCTCGACCCCGACTCCCCGCCTCGACCGGGCGATGGCCCGCCTCTCCCACGCGGCCGACTACTCACGGCTCTCCCTCACCGCGGCCGCCGGCCTGGCGGTGTTCGGCGGCGCCGACGGCCGT
>JBOGYZ010000043.1:0-5385 GCA_050697015.1 Solirubrobacterales bacterium | reverse complement strand
GAGACCGAGCTGACGGCCGAGGAGAAGCTGATCCGCGCGATCTTCAAGGAGAAGGCGCGCGAGGTCCGTGACACCTCGCTGAAAGTGCCGCACGGAGAGGGTGGGGTCGTCATCGACGTCCTCACGTTCAGCCGCGACGAGGGCGACGACCTGCCCCCGGGAGTCAACGACCTGGTCCGCGTGTTCGTCGCGACCAAGCGCAAGATCTCCGAGGGCGACAAGCTCGCGGGCCGTCATGGGAACAAGGGTGTGATCTCGAAGATCGTGCCCGAGGAGGACATGCCGCACCTGGCCGACGGGACCCCCGTCGACGTCATCCTCAACCCGCTCGGCGTGCCGAGCCGTATGAACATCGGTCAGATCCTCGAGACCCACCTTGGGTGGGTCGCGGCGAACGGCTGGTACGACGACGGCTCCGAGGCCTACAAACAGGCCCACTCCGATGAGGGCAACGGTCGCGTCTACGTGGCCACGCAGGTCTTCGACGGCGCGACTGTCGAGGACGTCGACGAGGCCCTCGTGCACTGGCAGAAAGAGAACGAAGACCGCGGCATCGACATCGGTGTCGACAAGGACGGCCGCGAGGGCGCGAAGGCGTCGGGTACCGCGCAGCTCTACAACGGCCGCACCGGCGAGCCCTACGAGGGCAAAGTCACGGTCGGATACATGTACATCCTGAAGCTCCTGCACCTGGTGGACGACAAGATCCACGCCCGGAGCACCGGCCCCTACTCGCTCGTCACCCAGCAGCCGCTGGGCGGCAAGGCGCAGTTCGGCGGTCAGCGCTTCGGCGAGATGGAGGTCTGGGCCCTGGAGGCCTACGGCGCCGCCTACACGCTGCAGGAGATGCTCACGGTCAAGTCCGACGACACGGTCGGGCGCGTCAAGGCATACGAGGCGATCGTCAAGGGGGAGAACATCCCCGAGCCGTCGATCCCGGAGTCCTTCAAAGTGCTTTTGAAGGAGATCCAGAGCCTCTCGCTCGACGCCAACGTCGTGTCGGAGGGCACCGATGTCGAAATCTCGGACGAGGAGGACGACCTCCTCAAAGCTGCCGAGGAGCTGGGCATGGACCTCACCGGGGTCCGCGCCGACAACGGTCCCGACGGCAATGGCCTGAGCAAACCCGAAGCGGCCGACGAGCAAGAGGAGCAAGTCGTCGCCGAGGGCGAGGCGGGAACTGATGATGGTGCCGGAGAAGCCCAAGAGGCTGCGCCGGCAGAGGTGGAGGACTGATGATCGACATCAACAATTTCGACGCGATCGAGATCGGCCTCGCGTCTTCGAAAAAGATCCGCTCCTGGAGTTGGGGCGAGGTCACGAAGCCGGAGACGATCAACTACCGGACGCTGAAGCCGGAGAAAGACGGGCTCTTCTGCGAGCGCATCTTCGGTCCGACCAAGGACTGGGAGTGCTACTGCGGCAAGTACAAGCGCGTCCGTTACAAGGGAATCGTCTGCGAGCGCTGCGGCGTCGAGGTGACCCGCTCCAAGGTCCGCCGTGAGCGGATGGGGCACGTCGACCTGGCCTCGCCGGTCTCGCACATCTGGTTCTTCAAGGGTGTCCCGAGCCGGATCGGCTACCTGATCGACATGGCGCCCAAAGAGCTGGAGAAGGTTCTCTACTTCGCCGCCTCGATGGTCACCTGGGTCGACGAGGAGGCCCGCGACAAGGACGTCGGGAAACTCGAGAAAGAGGTCAAAAAAGTCGTCGACTCCTATGAAGTCGAACGACAGAAACGGACCCAGGAGTTGAGCGAGTCGCTGGAGCGGCGCGTGAAATACCTCGAGGACGGCGACCAGGCCAAATTCGACGACGAAGACCACATCTGGGCTGACTCGCTGAAACTGACCGCGGCCCAGCTGCGCAAGCTCAAAGACGACGAGCGCGGCAAAATGCTCAAAGAACTGCGCAAACAGTTCGACGCGGAGATCTCCGACACCGAGGCCTACCTCGAAGAGGCGGCCGAGCGGATGCAGGAAGTCTGGAAGATCTTCACCGAGATGAAGCCGAAGGACGTCATCAACGACGAGACGGTCTTCCGTGAGCTCAAGGACCGGTTCGGCTCCCCGTTCGGTTGGGGCGAGTACTTCCGCGGCGGCATGGGTGCCGAAGCGGTGCGCGACCTGCTCGAACAGGTCGATCTCGCCGCCGACTGCGAGGAACTCGAGCAGATCATCAACACCTCGAAAGGCCAGAAACAGGCGCGTGCCGTCAAGCGGCTGAAAGTCGCCTCGGCCTTCCTGCACTCGGAGAACCGACCGGAGTGGATGATCCTCGACGCCGTGCCGGTGATCCCGCCGGAGCTGCGCCCGATGGTGCAGCTGGACGGTGGCCGCTTCGCGACCTCCGACCTGAACGACCTCTATCGCCGGGTGATCAACCGGAACAACCGCCTGAAAAGGTTGCTCGATCTCGGCGCGCCCGAGATCATCGTCAACAACGAGAAGCGGATGCTCCAGGAGGCCGTCGACGCACTGTTCGACAACGGCCGCCGCGGGCGCCCGGTCACGGGTCCCGGCAACCGTCCGCTGAAGTCGCTGTCCGACATGCTCAAGGGCAAGCAGGGTCGTTTCCGTCAGAACCTGCTCGGTAAGCGCGTCGACTACTCCGGGCGTTCGGTGATCGTTTCCGGACCGAGCCTGCGGCTGCACCAGTGCGGTCTGCCGAAGCTCATGGCGCTGGAGCTCTTCAAGCCGTTCATCATGGCCCAGCTGGTCGAGCGCAAAGCGGTCCAGAACATCAAGGCCGCGAAGAAGATGGTCGAGTCGATGATCCCCGAGGTCTGGGACGTTCTGGAGGAAGTCATCCATGAACACCCGGTGCTGCTGAACCGCGCGCCGACCCTGCACCGTCTGGGCATCCAGGCCTTCGAACCGATCCTGGTCGAGGGCAAGGCGATCCAGGTCCATCCGCTCGTCTGCTCGGCGTTCAACGCCGACTTCGACGGTGACCAGATGGCGGTCCACGTGCCGCTGTCCGCCGAGGCCCAGGCCGAGGCGCGGATCCTCATGCTCTCCGCCAACAACATCCTCTCCCCGGCGCACGGGGCGCCGCTGGCGACCCCGTCCCAGGACATGGTGCTCGGCATCTACTACCTGACCTACGGGCCGAACGAGGCGGAGCTGGAAGCGAAAGAAGAGGAGCTCCAGTCCGGTGGCGACAGGCGTAACGGCCTCAGCGACCTGAAGGTGTTCCGTTCCTCGCAGGAGGCCGAACTCGTCTACGAGAACGGCGGTTGCAAACTGCAGGACCTGGCCGAGTACCGGAGCACCGGTCGCGGTCACTTCCTGACCACGGTCGGGCGGATCATCTTCAACGAGAAGATCGAACGGTCCCTGGCCGACGCGCTGGAAGGCGAGTTCGATCCCGGCACGTTCCAGTTCAACAATGCCTCGCTGAAAAAGAAGGACATCAACGCGATGGTCTCCGAGCTCGTCGTCGCCTACGGCGCGCCGGTGGTCTCGCAGGTGCTCGATGCCTTCAAGGACCTCGGTTTCACCTACGCGTCCAAGGCCGGCATCACCGTCTCCAAGAACAACGTCATCTCGCCGCCCGAGAAGCAGGAAATTCTCGATCGGTACGAGAACGAGACGGAAGCCATCGTCGGCCAGTACGACGACGGCTACATCACGGCGGAGGAGCGCCACGAGGCGGTCACCGCCAAATGGAACCAGGCCACCGACGAGGTCGCGAAAGCGATGGAAGACAACCTCGACGAGCTGAACCCCATCTTCATGATGGCTGACTCGGGAGCGCGCGGATCGTTCAAACAGATCCGTCAGCTGGCCGGGATGCGCGGTCTGATGGCCAACCCGAAAGGCGAGATCATCGAGCGGCCGATCAAGGCCAACTTCATGGAGGGGCTTTCGGTCCTCGAGTACTTCATCTCCACCCACGGTGCCCGAAAGGGTCTCGCCGACACGGCGCTCCGGACGGCCGACTCCGGTTACCTCACCCGTCGACTGGTCGACGTCGCCCAGGACGTCATCGTGCGCGAAGAGGACTGCAAAACCAAAGAACACATCGAGTTGGACCTGCGCAAGGTCGACGGCTCGCTCAACGACAACCTCTACGGGCGACTGGCCGCGAAAAAGTTCGAGACCGGCCGCGGTCGTGAGCTGCTCAAGCGCAACCAGTGGATCACCCAGGCCGACGTCGAGGCGATCGCCGAGGCATTCGGCGACGAGGAGGACGTCAAGGTCCCGGTGCGTTCGGCGCTCAAGTGCGAGGCCGAATCCGGCGTGTGTCGCTCCTGTTATGGAGTGGCGCCGGCGACCGGCAAGCTCGTCGACATCGGCGACGCGGTCGGCATCATCGCCGCCCAGTCGATCGGTGAGCCGGGGACCCAGCTGACCATGCGTACGTTCCACACCGGCGGTGTCGCCGGGCAGGACATCACGCAGGGTCTGCCGCGCATCGTCGAGCTCTTCGAGGCTCGTAAACCGAAGGGGCTCGCCCAGATGGCCGAGGCCGCGGGCAAAGTCGCGGTCGAAGAAACCGACAAAGCGCTGAAAGTGGTCGTCACCGAGGCGAGCGGCGAGGAGCAGAGCTACTCGTTCCCGCTGCGGACCCGTCTCCACGTCACCGACGGCGAAAAAGTCGAGGTCGGACAGCAGCTCAACGAGGGCTCTCTCTACCCGGCCGACCTGCTGTCGATCCGAGGCCGCACCGCGGTCGAGGTCTACCTGGTCGCCGAGGTGCAGAAGGTCTACAGCGCCCAGGGCGTGGACATCAACGACAAGCACATCGAGCTGATCGCCCGGCAGATGCTGAAGAAGACGCGGATCGAGACCAAGGGCTCGACCAGTCTCCTTCCGGGTCAGCTGGAGGATCGCGGCTCGCTTAAACGGCTCAACAAGAAGACCAAAGAAGAAGGCGGCACTCCGGCCAAAGGCGAGGAAGTCATCCTCGGGATCACCAAGGCCTCGCTGGCGACCGAGTCCTTCCTCTCGGCGGCCTCCTTCCAGGAGACCACCAAGGTCCTCACCGATGCCGCGCTCGAGGGCAAACGCGACCGCTTGGTCGGCCTGAAGGAGAACGTCATCATCGGCAAGCTGATCCCGGCGGCAACTGGGCTGAAGCACTACCGCACGGTGGCGATCGAACCGGCCGTGGCGATCGAGCCGCCGACCGACGACGACCTGCTCGAGGACGACGACCTCGCGGCGGAACTCGGCGTCGATGGCGTCGAGGCCCCGGTCGAGGGCTTCGGCCTCTCCTTCGCGGAGGAGCTCGAGGAGCTCGCCCAGGAGATCGAGTCGACCTCAGGCGACGACGCCGCCGCCAAATAGGCGACGTCGACACCAAGCCGTAACGCGAAGGGCCGCCACCAGGCGGCCCTTCGTCGTTGAGGGCGCGACGGTTCCGAGAGCGGCGTAAGGG
>JBOGYZ010000042.1:0-14811 GCA_050697015.1 Solirubrobacterales bacterium | reverse complement strand
GCTCTTCGCGGGCACGGCGCAGGTAGGCCACGGCGCTGTCGACGGCGCCTTTGCGGGCGGCCGAGCGCCCCGCCTCGCGCAGGGTCTCCACCACCTCCGGGTCGCCCGCCGGCGCCGTCGCCAGCAGGTGCGTGGCGATCTCCTCGTGGCTCGCCCCGCGCGAGCGCAGGAGCGCCGCGGCGCGCGCGTGGGCCAGCTGGCGCTCGCCCGCGGTCTGCTCGCGGTAGACGACCTCGCGCACCAGCGGGTGGGCGAAGCCGAGCGGCGGCTCGCGGCGCAGGATCTCGACCCGGGCCAGCTCGCCGGTGGCGCGGGCGACGGTCGCCTCGTCGAGCCCGGTCAGCGCCGCGATGTCGGCGACCGAGGCGCCCTCGGCGAGCACCGCGGCCGCGTTCGCCACCTCGTTCTCCTCCGGTCCCAGGCGGGAGAGCCGGAACATCACGGTCCGCGAGACCGCGCTCGGACCGATCGCCTTCACGGCCGCGACGTTAGCGTTGGTGGGGGCGACGCCTTCGCCCATCAGCATGCCGACCAGCTCGCGCAGCAGCAGCGGGTTGCCGCCGGTCGCCTCGCGGCAGGCAGCGACGAAGGCGGGCGCCGCGTCGGGGCCGAGCAGCGCGCCGACCGCCTCGACGCTGAGCGGTTGCGGCCGCACCGAGACGGTGAGCTGGTCGCGGGCGACCTCGCCGATCAGCACTGGGTCGGTCCCCGGCTCGGTGCTTCGCAGCGTCGCGCCGAGCAGCAGCGGCGCGCCGTCGAGGCGCGGCGTCAGGTAGGCGAGGAAGCGCAGCGAAGGGCGGTCGCACCAGTGCAGGTCGTCGACCGCCAGGACCAGCGGCCGCTCGTCGCCGACGTTGAGGGTCAGCCAGTAGAGGCCGTGCAGCACGGCGAAGGTCGCCCCTTCGTCGGCCTCGCCGGCGAAGACCGCGCGGGCCGAGGCGGCGGCGCCCTCGAAGGCGGCGTCGCGGCCGACCTCGGCGAGCACCGGTTCGAACAGCTGGCGGACCACGCCGAAGGGGAACTCGCGCTCCAGCTCGGAGCCGCGCGCGTCAAGGCGCGGACGCCGCGCGCCGCGGCGCCGTCCCGCAGCGCACCCAGCAGGCGGCTCTTGCCGATCCCGGCGGGACCCTCGATCAGCGCCGCCCGAGAGCGGCCGTCGACGAGACCATCGAGGAGTTCGGCGAGGGCGCCCAGATCGTCCTCGCGCTCGACCAAGTCCATCAGCTAACCGATAGTCGTCCTCTCAACGTCGCTTCCACGTGCGACGAATATCTCACTGACGAGGCTCGGTGGGAAGAGGCCTTGGGCGGCGACCCCCGGATCGGCCTCCAGGCGCGCCGCCAGTGCTGCCGGGTCGTCGAGGCCCGGGCCGCGGTAATCGGCGATCAGGCCGCCGTCGGGGCTGGGTGGCGTATCGGGCCGCAGGGTGACGTCGTCGCCGAGCCGGGCGAGGGTCGAGGCGAGGCCGAAGGCGAAGAGCTCCAGCGGCACCGGCCAGGTGAGCTTCTCCACCGGCTTGGTCGAGTCGCCGATCACGATGAAGCGGTCGGCAGCCGCGGCGACGATCTTCTCGCGCAGGTGGGCACCGCCGCCGCCCTTGATCAGCCAGCCGTCCGGCGTCACCTCGTCGGTGCCGTCGATCGCGAGGTCGAGGCGCGCGAGCGAGTCGAAGTCCTCCACCGGGATGCCGAGCGAGCGCGCCTGGGCCTCGGTCGCGACCGAGGTCGCCACGCAGCGCAGGTCGGTCAACCCGCGGCGGGCGACGGCGGGGAGGAGGTGGGCGACGGTCGAGCCCGTCCCCAGACCGACCGTCATGCCGCTCTCGACCAGCTCGGCGGCCGCTTCGGCGGCGAGGCGCTTCTCGTCGTCAAGGCTCATCGATCGCGACTCTATTCGGCTACCCTCAACGGTTGCGTTTCGCAAAAGCGGTGCGCGTTTCGAAACACGACCAGGAGCAAAATCACTCAGATGACTGTCACCCCCACCCAGGACTACAAGGTCGCCGATATCGGCCTCGCCGAGTTCGGCCGCAAGGAGATCTCCCTCGCCGAGGTCGAGATGCCGGGCCTTATGCAGACCCGGGAGGAGTTCGGGGCACAGAAACCTCTGGCGGGCGCGCGGATCATGGGCTCGCTCCACATGACGGTGCAGACCGCGGTGCTGATCGAGACCCTGGTCGAGCTCGGCGCCGAGGTGCGCTGGTGCAGCTGCAACATCTTCTCGACCCAGGACCACGCCGCGGCGGCGATCGCGGCGGCCGGGGTCCCGGTCTACGCCTGGAAGGGCGAGACGCTGGAGGAGTACTGGTGGTGCACCGAGCAGGCGCTGAACTGGCCGGGCGAGGACGGGCCGAACATGATCCTCGACGACGGTGGCGACGCGACCCTGCTGGTCCACAAAGGCGTCGAATACGAGGCGGCGGGCGCGGTGCCCGATCCCTCGACCGCCGACTCGGAGGAGTTCCGGATCGTGCTGGAGACGTTGACCCGGTCGCTGGAGTCAGACCCGACCCGCTGGACCAAAGCGGCGGCCGAGATCAAGGGCGTCACCGAGGAGACGACGACCGGCGTCCACCGGCTCTACCAGCTGGCCGAGGCGGGCGGGCTGCTCTTCCCGGCGATCAACGTCAACGACTCCGTCACCAAGTCGAAGTTCGACAACCTCTACGGCTGCCGGCATTCGCTGATCGACGGGATCAACCGCGCCACCGACGTGATGATCGGCGGCAAGGTCGCCGTCGTCTGCGGGTACGGCGACGTGGGCAAGGGTTGCTCCGCCTCGCTGCGTGGCCAGGGCGCCCGGGTGATCGTCACCGAGATCGACCCGATCTGTGCCCTGCAGGCGGCGATGGAGGGCTACGAGGTGCGTCGTCTCGATGACGTCGTCGCCTCCGCCGACATCTTCGTCACCACGACGGGGAACAAGGACATCATCACCCTCGACCACATGTCGAAGATGAAGCACAACGCGATCGTCGGCAACATCGGCCACTTCGACAACGAGATCGAGATGGCGAAGCTGGAAAAGTCGGACGCCGAGCGGATCAACATCAAGCCGCAGGTGGACGAGTGGAAGTTCCCCGACGGCCACTCGATCATCGTCCTCTCCGAAGGCCGACTGCTCAACCTCGGCAACGCGACGGGCCACCCGTCCTTCGTGATGTCGAACTCCTTCACCAACCAGGTGATCGCCCAGATGGAGCTCTTCACCCGGCCCGAGGAGTTCGAGGCCAAGGAGGTCTACATCCTCCCCAAGCACCTCGACGAGAAGGTGGCCCGCCTGCACCTGGCCGCCCTCGGCGTCGACCTGACCGAGCTGACCCCCGACCAGTCGTCCTACCTAGGCGTCCCGGTCGACGGCCCCTACAAGCCCGACCACTACCGCTACTAGGCCATTCGCGCCGCCGCCCGTCGTGGACGCCAGGATCTGGGTCTCGGCGGGCGGTGCGGCGCCGCGCTCGGTGCCGTTGGCGGGGGAGCGGACCGTGGTGGGGCGTTCGCCCGACGCGGATCTGACGCTGGAGGACGACGCGGTCTCCTGGAACCACCTGGAGATCGAGGCGCGGGGGCAGGTGCTGATGGCGACCGACCTCGACAGCCGCAACGGCACCGCGCTGAACGGTGAGCCGCTGGACCGGCCCCGACGGCTGCGGGACGGCGACACGCTGATCGTCGGCGCTCATCGGCTGGAAATCTCCACCGCGGGGAGTCCGACGCCGGTCGCCGCCACGATCGCGGCGGCGGAGCCAAGTGTGGCGCTGAACGAGGAGGAGCGGGCGACGGCGTCCGCGCTCGTCGCGCCGTACCGGACCGAGGGCGCCTTCGCGGGGCGTCCGGCGACGCGGGCCGAGATCGCGGCCGAGCTCCACGTGAGTGAGCGCACTGCCCAGCGGCGCCTCGACGCCCTCGCGGCGAAGCTCGAGGTCGGCGGCGACGCGGGCCGCGACCGTCCCCGCCAGATAGCGGCCCGAGTGATCGAACTGGGCCTCGACCGCCGCTAGCAGTGTTGACGGGCTCGCGGTTGATGGGCCGAAAAGTGCGCCATATCGTGGTTCTTCGGCCCGTCAACGTCGTGGCTCGGTGCGGGCCAAAGGTGGCTCGGTGGGGGGCGGAGGTGTCGTTGGCGGGTACGGCTCCGCGTCGGAGCATCGGTGCATCAAATTCACCGACGCTCGAAAGGAGCACCTCATGTCACCTCGCATGTCAATCCGCACCCTGTTCTTCGCCGCCTTCGCCCTCCTCGCGTTCGCGATCCCGGCGTCCGCCTCGGCAGCCCAGCACGGCAGCGCCGTCGTCTTCTCTCAGTCGCGGACGACCGAAGGAGTCGAAGAAGGCGGCCTCTTCGCGGTCAAAGGCGGCCACCAGAACCAGCTGACCGAAGATCCCGCCGATTCCGAACCCTCGTTCTCGCCGGACGGCCGGACGATCGCGTTCGCCCGCGGCGGCCACATCTACACGGTGCGGCCGGACGGCTCCGGCGAGCGCCGCCTCACCAACGGCTCCACGCTGGACTCCCGCCCGCAGATCTCGCCGAACGGCCAGGTCGTCCTCTTCGAGCGGAGCAGCGGTGAAGGTGAAATCGCCAACCTCTTCACGGTGCGGATCGATGGCGGTGGGATCAGGAATCTGACCCCCGGTCCCGAAGAAGCGACCGAAGCGCGTTTCGCCCCCGACGGCAAGACGATCGTCTTCGTGCGGACCACGATGGCGGGCGGCAGCCGCGTCAACGCCGACCTCTACTCGATCCGCCCGAGCGGCTCCGGCCTCACCCGCCTCACCACCACCGGCCGGGTCGACGAGTTCGACCCGCGCTACTTCGCCGGCGGCATCGTCTTCAGCCGCGGCAACCAGTCCGAAGGCCCGGCGGGCTACGCCGACATCTACACGATGCGCAAGAGCGGCACGAAGGTGAAGCCGCTGGTCGAAGGCGTCGGCTCGGCCTACGTCGAAGACGTCTCGCCGCAGGGCCACACGCTGATCTTCCGCCGCGATCGCGGCCTCTGGGTGAAGCAGATCGGCCCCGGCAAGGCGAAGAAGGTCGCCGAACTGCCGGACGGCTCGCAGACGAACTCCGTCTTCAGCTCCGACGGGCAGTCCGTCGCGACGCTGATCGAAACTCGCAATGGCCAGGAGCTGATGGCGATCAACCTCGCCAACGGCCGCAAGTCCGACCTGGCCGAAGCGTACGGCGGCGAAGGCGAAGACACCTTCGGCCCCGTGATCGACTGGCAGCCGGTGCGCTGAGGTGACGCCCGGCTCCAGGTAGAGCGACGCCACCGGGCGGTATAACCGCCCGGTGGCAGACCTCTCCGTCGGCGACGAAGTCGCCGGATACCGGATCTACGCCCGCCTCGCCCGAGGCGGCATGGGCGTCGTCTACCGCGCCACCCACCTCGGCCTCGACCGCCCGGTGGCGCTGAAGGTGATCGCCCGCGAGCTCGCGGGCGACGCCTCGTTCCGGGACCGCTTCCTGCGGGAGTCGCGGCTGGCGGCGCGGCTCGACCATCCGGCGGTCGTGCCGGTGTACGACTCGCGCGAGGTCGACGGCGAGCTGTTCGTCGCCATGCGCCTGGTCGAGGGCGGCGACCTCCGCGGCCTTATCGACCGCGACGGGCCGCTGCCGCCGGATCGGGCGACAGCGCTCCTCGGCCAGGTCGCCGAAGCCCTCGACGCCGCCCACGCCGCCGGGATCGTCCACCGGGACGTGAAGCCACACAACGTCCTGGTCGAAGGCGACCGCGCCTATCTCTCCGATTTCGGCCTCGCCAAGTCCCTGGAGGACAGCGGCGTGAGCTCCGCCTCCGTCGTCGGGACTGCCGCCTACATGTCCCCCGAGCAGTGGCGTGGGGAGGCCGTCGGCCCGGCCGGGGACGTCTACTCCCTCGGCTGTGTCCTCTACGAGGCAGTGTCCGGCGTCGTCCCGATGGCCCGCGCCGAAGCCGACCCAACCACGACCCCGGCCTTGTCCCCGGACCTCGAGGCGGCGATCGAGCGCGCCACCGCCCCCCGTCCCAAGGACCGCTTTCCCACGGCAGGCGCTCTGATCGCCGCCGCGCGGGGCGAAAGCCGAGGAGCGACGCAGCCGACCAGGGTCCTCCCCGGCGCGCGGTCGACCCTAGGTCCGTCCCCCGAACCGCGGTCGATCCACCGTCCGGCTTCCGGACCTCAGGTCGACCGCGCCGGCGGGAGCGGACCCCAAGTCGACCGCGCTGATGGTGGCGGACGTAAGGTCGACCGCGCCCCTGGGGGAGGCGGAGCTCGCCGGCGGAGGGTGGCGCTCGCTGGCGGGGCGCTCGTTCTCGTCGCCGCTGTCGTCGTTGCCGTGCTGTTGCGCTCGGGTGGGGACTCGGCGCCGAAGGTGTCGGCTCCTGTGGCCGTGGGACAGCCGCCGCTGCGGATCGCGGCGGGGTCGGAAAAGATCTGGGTGCTCTCCGAACCGGAAGCGACGCTGACGCGGATCGACGCGGAAACGGACCGGATCCTCGGCCAGCCGATCGACATGCCGAAGGGCGTCGCCGCGGTCGCCGTGGGCGGGGGTTCGGTCTGGGTCACGGACGCGAAAAGCGGCGAGCTGCTCCGGGTGGACGACGAAAGCGGCGCGGTCACGCAACGGATCGACGTCGGCGGCCGCCCTGGCCCGCTCGTCTACGGCGGTGGCCGGATCTGGGTCGCGGACACGAAAGGCGCCGGGATCACCGCCGTCAACGCGAAAGGGGGCCGGGTCGTCCGCCGCCACCTCGGCCCGCACACGGCGCCGCTCCGCCTCGCCACCGGCGCCGGCTCGCTCTGGGTCTCGAGCGCCACCACCGGCCAGGTCCACCACATCGGCCTCGCCGCCTTCGCGATCGGCAAATCGATCCCGGCGGGCCGCCACCCGGCGGGCATCACGGTCGCCCACGGCCTGGTCTGGGTCGCCGACGCCCGCTCCGGCTCGGTCATCCGCGTCGACCCCGCGGTGCAGGCCGTCAGCGGCTCCCCGGTCGAAGTCGGCGAAGCTCCCGGGGGCATCGACGCGGGCCCGAACCTCCTCTGGGTCACGGTCGCAGGCGAAGACGCGGTCCGCCGCCTCGAACTTCCGTCCGGCGAACCGGATGGCGGACCGATCGCCGTCGGCCCCGCTCCCTCAGCCGTCGCGGTGGGCGGGAGCGCCGTCTGGGTCGTCAACGACGGTGACGGCTCGGTAACGCGAATCGAACCTTGAGCACTAGGATCATTACCAGTGGCGCAGGACCTCGACCAGCTCTGCATCAACACGATCCGCACGCTGTCGATCGACGCGATCCAGAAGGCGAACTCCGGGCACCCCGGGACCCCGATGGCGATGGCGCCCGTCGCCTACGCGCTCTGGCAGCGCCACCTGCGCTTCGACCCCGAGGACCCGATCTGGCCCGGCCGCGACCGCTTCGTCCTCAGCGCCGGCCACGCCTCCATGCTGCTCTACTCGATGCTCCACCTGGCGGGGGTCAAGGCGGTCGACCCTGACTACGAGGTGGTCGGCACCGAAGCGGTCTCGATGAAGGACATCGAAAGCTTCCGCCAGCTCGACTCCAAGGCCCCCGGCCACCCCGAGTACCGCTGGACCTCCGGGGTCGAGACGACCACCGGGCCGCTCGGCCAGGGCATCGCCACCTCGGTCGGCATGGCGATCGCCTCGAAATGGCTCCACGCGACCTACGATTCCGGCGACACGGACCTCTTCGACTTCGACACCTACGCCCTCGCGGGCGACGGCTGCCTGATGGAGGGCGTCTCCCACGAAGCGGCCTCGATCGCCGGCCACCTGCGCCTCGACAACCTCTGCTGGATCTACGACAACAACCACATCACGATCGACGGCAAAACCAAGCTCACCTATGAAGACGACGTCGCCGCCCGCTTCATGGGATACGGCTGGAACGTCACCCGGGTCGGCGACGCCAACGACCTGACGCTGCTCGACCGCGCCTTCGAGGAGTTCAAGCGCGAGGAGGACCGCCCGACGCTGATCATCGTCGACAGCCACATCGGCTGGGGCTCCCCGCACAAGCAGGACACCGCCGCCGCCCACGGCGAGCCGCTCGGCGAGGAGGAGGTCCGCGAGACCAAGCGCGTCTACGGCTGGCCCGAAGACGCCCAGTTCCTGGTCCCCGACGGCGTCCGCGAGCACTTCGCCGAGGGCGTCGGCAAGCGCGGCGCCGAGGCCCACGCCGCCTGGATGCTTCGCTTCGAGGACTTCAAGGCCGCCTCGCCGGAGCGCGCCGCCCAGGTCGACGCGATGCAGCGCCGCGAGCTCCCCGACGGCTGGGACCGTGCGATCCCCACCTTCGACGCCGACGAAGCCAAGGGCATGGCGACCCGCAAGGCCTCCAGCAAAGTCGAGAACGCGATCGCCGCGCACCTCCCCTGGCTGATCGCCGGCTCCGCCGACCTCACCGACTCGACCTCGGTCCGGCTTACCTTCGAGGGCGCGGTCGACCTCGAGCCCGGCCGCTACGCCGGCCGCCAGCTCCACTTCGGCATCCGCGAGCACGAGTCGGCGGCGATCTCCAACGGCCTCTCCCTGACCAAGTTGCGTCCGCTCTGGTCGACCTACCTCACCTTCTCCGACTACGCCCGCCCGGCGATCCGCCTCTCCAGCCTGATGGAGCTGCCGATCGTCCACGTCTTCACCCACGACTCGATCGGCCTCGGCGAGGACGGCCCGACCCACCAGCCGGTCGAGCAGATCGCCTCCCTGCGCGCGATCCCCGGCCTCGACGTGATCCGCCCGGCCGACGCCAACGAGGTCGCCGAGGCCTGGCGCCTGGCGATCGACCGCCACCACCAGCCGGTCGCCCTGATCCTCACCCGCCAGGACGTGCCGATCTTCGACCGCACCAGGTACGCGAGCGCCGAGGGCACCCGCCGCGGCGGCTACGTCCTCGCCGACCCGCCCGACGGCGACCCCGAGGTGATCCTGATCGCCACCGGCTCCGAGGTCGCGCTCGCGGTCGCCGCGCACGAGGAGCTGAGCGCCGCCGGGACCCGCTCCCGCGTCGTCAGCCTGCCCTGCTGGGAGCTCTTCGACCGCCAGGACCAGGCCTACCGCGACGAGGTCCTGCCGCCCGCCATCCGCGCCCGGGTATCGGTCGAGGAGGCCTCGACCCTCGGCTGGGACCGGTGGATAGGTCCCGAGGGTGCAATGGTGGGTATGCACACCTTCGGCAGCTCGGCGCCGTTGAAGGACGTGATGAACGAGTTCGGGTTCACCCCCGACAAGGTCGCCGAGGCGGCCCGCGCCACGATCGAGCGCGCCGCCCGCGACCAGACTTCGAATTAGAGAGACGAGAAGGAGCCCCGCATGAAAGCCACGCAGAAACTGCACGAGGTCGGACAGAGCCTCTGGGTCGACAACATCACCCGCGAGATGCTCCGCCAGGACATCCTGAAGGGGTACATCGAGGACCTCTCCGTCACCGGGCTCACCTCGAACCCCAGCATCTTCGAAAAGGCGATCGGCGCGGGCGACTCCTACGACCGTCAGATCGCCGAGGTCAGCGGCGCGGCCGACGGCTCCGAGGGGCCGGGTGCCAACGCTGAGGAGAACGTCTTCTTCGAGCTGGCCCTCGCCGACCTGCGCGACGCCGCCGACCTCTTCGCCGACGCCCACACCCGCACCGCCGGGGTCGACGGGTTCGTCAGCCTCGAGGTCTCGCCGCTCCTCGCCGATGACACCAAGGCGACGATCGAGCAGGCCGCGGCGCTCCACGCCAAGGCCGAGCGCGAGAACCTCTTCATCAAGATCCCGGGAACCCCGGCCGGCCTCGGTGCGATCGAGGAGTCGATCTTCGCGGGCATCCCGATCAACGTCACGCTGCTCTTCGACGACCGGCAGTACCTGGCCGCGGCCGACGCCTACATGAAGGGGATCGAACGGCGGATCGAGGCAGGGCTCGACCCGGTCGTCGCCTCCGTCGCCTCGATCTTCATGAGCCGCTGGGACGTCGCCGTCGCCGAAGAGGTCCCGGCCGAGCTGAAGACCAAGCTCGGGATCGCGATCGGCGGCCGTGCCTACCACGCCTACCGCGAGCTGCTCGACTCCGACCGCTGGATGCGCCTCGCCAACGAGGGTGCCCGCGCCCAGCGCCTGCTCTGGGCGAGCACCGGCACCAAGGACCCGGACGCCTCCGACACGCTCTACATCGAGGCGTTCGCCTCGCCGTTCACGGTCAACACGATGCCGGACAAGACGCTCGAGGCCTTCGCCGACCACGGCGAGGTGGGCGACCTGATGGACCCGTCGGGCAGCGCCGCGGAGCAGTCGCTGAAGCAGTTCGAGGAGGCCGGGATCGACCTCGCGGCGCTCGCCCAGCGCCTCCAGGACGAGGGCAAAGAGTCCTTCGACAAGTCCTGGAACGAACTGCTGAAGACGATCGCCGACAAGCGCGGGGTCGCGGCTTGAGCGGGGCGGACGCCGGGGGCTCGCTGCGCGAGACCCCGGCCTGGGGGCAGCTCCAGTCCCACTTCGCCGAGGTCCGCAAGCACCACCTGCGTGATCTCTTCGCCGCCGACAAAGAGCGCGGCGAGCGCCTGGTCGCCGACGGCGCGGGCCTCTTCCTCGACTTCTCGAAGAACCGGATCACGGACGAGACGCTGCTGCTGCTCGGCGAGCTGGCCCGCGAGCGCGGCGTGGTGGAGCGCCGCGAAGCGATGTTCAGCGGCGAGCACATCAACGTCTCCGAGGACCGCGCCGTCCTCCATGTGGCGCTGCGGATGCCGCGCGAGCGCTCGCTGATCGTCGACGGCGTCGACGTCGTCAAGGAGGTCCACGAGACCCTCGACCGGATGTCGGCGTTCGCCGAGCGCGTCCGCGACGGCGAGTGGCGCGGCCACACCGGCAAGGCGATCAAGAACGTCGTCAACATCGGCATCGGCGGCTCCGACCTCGGCCCGGTGATGGCCTACGAGGCGCTCCGTCACTACTCGCGCCGCGAGATGACGTTCCGCTTCGTCTCCAACATCGACGGCACCGACTTTGTCGAGGCGACCGGTGACCTCGATCCCGAGGAGACGCTCTTCATCATCTCCTCGAAGACCTTCGTGACGCTGGAGACGATGACCAACGCGCGCTCCGCCCGCGACTGGGCGCTGGCCGGGCTCGGCGGCGACGAGGAGGCCGTCGCCAAGCACTTCGTCGCCGTCTCGACCAACGCCGAGGGGGTGTCGGAGTTCGGGATCGACACCGACAACATGTTCGGCTTCTGGGACTGGGTCGGCGGCCGCTACTCGATGGACTCGGCGATCGGGCTCTCGACGATGCTGGCGATCGGCCCGGCGCATTTCGCGGAGATGCTGGCCGGCTTCCACGCGATGGACGAGCACTTCCAGGAGACCGACGCGGGCGCCAACCTGCCGATGATCATGGGCCTGCTGAGCGTCTGGTACTCGGACTTCTTCGGCGCCGAAACCTGCGGCGTCTTCCCCTACGACCAGTACATGCACCGCTTCCCGGCCTACCTGCAGCAGCTCACGATGGAGTCGAACGGCAAGCACGTCACCCTCGCCGGCGAGCACGTCGACTACGACACCGGCGCGATCTTCTGGGGCGAGCCGGGGACCAACGGCCAGCACAGCTTCTACCAGCTGATCCACCAGGGGACGCGGTTGATCCCGGCCGACTTCATCGGCTTCGCCCACTCGCTGAACGAGCTCGGCGACCACCACGACAAGCTGATGTCGAACGTCTTCGCCCAGGGCGAGGCGCTGGCCTTCGGCAAGACCGCGGAGCAGGTCGAAGAGGAGGGGACTGCACCGGAGGTCGTGCCGCACCGGGTGATGGAGGGCAACCGCCCGTCCAACACGATCCTCGCCGAGCGGCTCGACCCGGGGACCCTCGGCTCCCTGGTCGCCCTGTATGAGCACAGCGTCTTCACCCAGGGCGCCGTCTGGGGAATCGACAGCTTCGACCAGTGGGGCGTCGAGCTGGGCAAGGAACTCGCCAAAGCGATCATCCCCGAGCTCGAGGCGGGCGAGGAGCCGAAGCTCCACCACGACAGCTCGACCAACGCGCTGATCCGCCGGTACCGCAACATGCGGCGCGACATTTGAGTGCCTAGCGCCACAGACATGGGCCGACGCGGGTTGTAGCTTGCTCCCATGGCCCTCTCCGGCGCGATTCCGCTGGCTGCGTCCGCGACGACCAATCTGTTTGCCGCACGCGAGCAGATGGCGTTCACGCTCGCCTTCCACATCGTCCTCGCGTGCCTCGGCGTCGCCCTCCCCGCGACGATCCTCGTCGCCAACTGGATCGGGCTGAAAAAGAACGATCACGACGCGATGGAGCTGGCGCAGCGCTGGTCCAAGGCGATGGCCGTCACCTTCGCGGTCGGCGCCGTCACCGGCACCGTCCTCTCCTTCGAGTTCGGCCTGCTCTGGCCGCACTTCATGGAACGCTTCGGCGCCGCCTTCGGGATCGCCTTCGGCATCGAGGGGCTCTTCTTCTTCCTCGAGGCGATCTTCCTGGCGATCTTCATCTACGGCTGGAAGCGCCTCCCGGGCTGGCTCCACTGGTGGTCCGGCGTGCCGATGTTCGTCTGCGGGATCGGCGGCGCCTTCTCCGTCGTCGCCGCCAACTCGTGGATGAACCAGCCGCAGGGGTTCACCCTCGACGCCGCGGGCAAGGTCACCGAAGTCGAACCGTTCAAGGTCATCTTCAACCCGGCGACCCCGTACGAGGTCCCGCACATGATCCTTGCCGCCTACATGGTGGTCGGCTTCCTCGTCGCCTCGATCTACGCGGTCGGGATGCTGAAAGGGCGCCGCGACCGCCTCCACCGCCTCGGCCTGATCATCCCGCTGACGATCGCCTGCATCGCGACCCCGCTGCAGCTGCTGGTCGGCGACACCGCGGCGCGCGAAGTCGCCCACGACCAGCCCGCCAAGTTCGCGGCGATGGAGTGCATCCAGGACACCGGCGGCCACCAGACCGAGTACCTCGGTGGCGTCTGCACCGCCGACGGGGTGAAGTTCGCGATCCCGATCCCGGACCTCGACTCGTTCCTCGTCGGCTTCAGCGCCGATACCAAGGTCACCGGCCTGAACTCGATCCCCAACGACGAACGGCCGCCCGTCAACACCTTCCTCCATCTCGCCTTCGACACGATGGTCGGGATCGGCTCGGCGCTGCTCCTGCTGGCTCTGTGGCTCGTCTACCTCGTCTACAAGAAGCGCGAGATCCCGACCGGCAACTGGTTCCTGAAAGCGGTCTCGGTCTCCGGCGTCGGCGCGATCCTGGCGCTGTGGTCGGGCTGGATCGTCACCGAGGTGGGGCGTCAGCCGTGGATCGTCAACGGCTACATGAAAACCTCCGAAGCGGTGACCGACGCGAACGGCATCTGGGGCGCCTTCATCTTCACCCTGCTGCTCTACGCGGCGATCGGGACGATCGCGGTGCTGGTCCTGCGGCGGATGTCGCGGCGCTGGCGCGAAGGTGGCGAGGGCACGGCCGAGGAGGTGCCGGGACCCTATGGACCGATCGGCCCGGAAGGCGAGGTGGGCGCGTGAGCACGGCGGCGGCAGTGATCCTCTGGGTCGGCGCGAGCTTCTACGCGATCTTCGGCGGCGCCGACTTCGGCGGTGGCTTCTGGGACCTGATCGCCGGCAACGCCGCGAAGGGCGAACGCCCGCGGGCGACGATCCAGCGCTCGCTGACCCCCGTCTGGGAGGCCAACCACGTCTGGCTGATCTTCATCCTGGTCGTCCTCTGGACCGCCTTCCCGGGCGTCTTCAGCGCGATCTTCACGACCCTCTACGTGCCGCTGTTGCTGGCTGTCCTCGGGATCGTCCTGCGCGGCTCCGGCTTCGCCTTCCGGGCCTCGGTGGAAGGGCTGTCGGAGCGTCGCACCGCAGGTGCGACCTTCGCGCTCTCCTCGGTGATCACCCCGTTCTTCATGGGCACCGTGGTCGGCGCGATCGCGGTCGGCAACGTCCCCGCCCACGGCGGCGGCGACGCTTTCTCCAGCTGGCTCGCGCCGGCGCCACTCTTCATCGGTGCCATGTTCGTCGCCACCAGCGCCTACCTCGCCGCCGTCTTCCTGGTCGGGGACACGCGCCGCGTCGGCGACAAGGAGATGGAGCTCTACTTCGAGAAACGCGCCCTCGCCGCGGGCGTCGTCGCCGGCATCTTCGCCGTCGTCGGCCTGATCGCCCTGCACTCCGAAGGCCACTACGTCTACGACCGCCTCGTCCACGAGGGCCTGCCGCTGATCATCCTCTCGGTCGTCTGCGGTGTCGGCATGCTGGCGGTCCTGCTGCTCGGCGGCCGCCTCCTGCTGCGCCCCCTGGCCGCGGGCGCCGTGATCGCGGTCATCTGGGGCTGGTTCGTCGCCCAGTTCCCCTACCTGCTGCCGACCAGCCTGAAGATCAGCGAAGCCGCCGCCCCCGACGCGACCCTGGGCGCCATCTTCATCGCCTTCGCGATCGCCTGCGTCGTCGTCCTGCCCGCGCTGATAGTCCTCTTCATCCTGGCGCAGTCGGACATGCTCGAACACGAGCATTAGGGGCCGGGATTCCGGCCATCGCGGCCGTCCGAGGTGCGTCCCGGGCGTCTCGGACACGGCCCTGGCAGGCTGTGGCCGCGTCCGAGACGCCCGGGACGTGAGGGAGATTCAGGGAAGTGGTCACGAGTCCGGCGGAGGTCGGACTTACGTCACGGTCCCGTACGCGAGATGCCACACCTCGCCCGATCGGCGACGAAGATGCCGGGAACGTCACACCTTCGGGCTCTCTGAGGCGCTTTTCGGGACCGAGACGAGAGGCCGAAAACGCGCTGCGTGTATTTGGCCCCCTATAGGGG
>JBOGYZ010000041.1:0-21873 GCA_050697015.1 Solirubrobacterales bacterium | reverse complement strand
GTCGCCGAGGCGGTCGCGCGGCTGGCGCCGGAGGGGCCCGTGCGGGTCGTCTGCGGCAAGGGCAACAACGGCGGCGACGGCCTGGTCGCCGCGCGCCTGCTGCGCGAGATGGGCTTCGAGGCCGAGGTCCTGCTCCTCTGGCCCGCGGATGAGCTGAGCGACGACGCGACCGCGAACCTGAAGCGCCTGGGGGAGGCCCCCCCCGATGGCGTTCGCACTTCTCCGCGCTATCCGCGGAGTTCTGCGAACTCGGTGGAGGTTGAGGGCGGGGACGACGTCGCGGCCCTGCTTGCCGGGTCCGGGGCGGTGGTCGACGCGATCTTCGGCACCGGCTTCTCCGGCGCGCCGCGGGAGCCGGCCAAGGCGGCGATCGCGGCGATGAACGATTGCGGCGCGCCGGTCGTCGCCTGCGACATCGCCTCCGGGGTCGACGCCGCCACCGGCGAGGTCGCGGGCGTCGTGGTGGAGTGCGACACCACCGTCACCTTCCACGGCGCCAAGGTCGGCCACTACGTCGCGCCTGGCAAGTGGGCGACGGGGGAGCTTGTCGTCGCGCCGATCGGCATCCCGCCGGGCGCGCCCGAGCCCGCCGCGGCCGGGGTGATCGAACCGGCGGTGCTCGACCTCCTGCCCCGTCGCGGGGCCCAGTCGACCAAGTTCAGCTCCGGTCAGGTGACGATCGCCGGCGGCTCGCGCGGACTCACCGGCGCGGTGCGGATGTCCTCGACCGCGGCGATCCGGGCGGGCGCCGGGTACGCGACCGTCGCCGTCCCCGCCGACCTCGAGCCGGTCTTCGAAGCGGCCGAGGTCGAGGTGATGTCGCGCGGCATTCCCGGCCCGGCGGGACGGCTCGGCACCGCGGGCGTCGACGCTCTACTCGGCGCCTTCGAGAATGCCGCCGCCGGCGTCTTCGGCCCGGGCCTCGGCCGCGACGAGGACTCGCTGGCGCTCGCCCGCGCGATCGTCCCGCGCATCGACGCGCCCTTGGTGGTCGATGCCGACGGCCTGAACGCCTTCGCCGGCAGCCTCTCCTATCTCGCTGCCCGCGAGGCGCCGACGGTTCTCACCCCACACGCGGGCGAGCTCGGCCGGCTGCTGAAACGCGAGTCGTCGGAGATCAACGACCACCGCCTCGCCGCCGCCAAGGAAGCGGCCTCCCGCAGCGGCGCCGTCGTCGTCCTCAAGGGCGACGACACGATCGTCACCGACGGCGAGCGCGTGGCGGTCAACGCCGTCCCCGCGCCCGGGCTGGCGACCGCGGGGAGCGGCGATGTCCTCTCCGGGATCACCGCGGCGCTCCTCGCCCGCGGCCTCGAGCCGTTCACGGCCGCCTGCGCCGCGGTGATCGCCCACGCCCACGCGGGCCAGGAGGCGGCGCGGCGTATCGGGCTGGTCGAGTCGGTGATCGCGACGGACGTGATCGCCGCGATCCCGGCGGGCCTGCGCTCCGCCGGGCCGGTCGAATAACCTCGCGCGACCGAGATGAAGAACGCCGCCGAGATCATGAACGCCGACGTGCCCAGCGTCACGCCGGACGACGAAGCCCGCACCGCGATCGACCTGCTGGCGAAGAGCGATATGGGCGCCGTTCCGGTCCTCGACGAGGACCGCAAGGTGGTCGGCATCGTCAGCGAGTCGGACCTGATCCTCGCCGACGAGGAGTCGGACCTGCACCTGCCGCACTACCTCGAAATCATGGGCGGGGTCGTCTTCATCGGGTCGATGAAGGGCTTCGAGAAGCGGCTCGAAAAGGCGTTCGCGACGAAAGTCTCGGAGCTGATGACCGCCGACCCGATCACGGTCCATACCTTCGAGTCGGCCGACCGGGTGGCGAAGAAAATCGCCGATCACCACCACAACCATCTGCCGGTGGTCGACGAGGACGGGCGGTTGGCGGGCATGGTCACGCGGGCCGACGCGCTCGCCGCCGTCGTCGACGACGACTGAGATGGAGCGGGCGGTCGCCCGGATCGACCTCGGCGCGCTGCGCGCCAACTGCGAACGGCTGCGAGCTGAGCTGGGCGAGGCGCGCCTCTGCGCGGTGGTGAAGGCCGACGGCTACGGGCACGGCGCGGTGGCGTGCGCGGAGGCGGCGATCGCCGGCGGGGCGACCACGCTCGCCGTGGCGGCAGCCACCGAGGCCGCTGAGCTGGCCGGGGTCGCTCCCGACCTGCTCACCCTCGGCGTGCTGACCGACGCCGAGGTCGACGTGGTGCTCGGCGCCGGCTCTGCGATCAGCGTCTGGACTCCCGGCTTCCTCGACCTCGTCGCCGCCCGCGCCCGCGCCCTCGGGCGCCCCGCGCGCGTCCACTTAAAGCACGACAGCGGCATGGGCCGGCTCGGCACCTTCGACGGCGAGGAGGTGGTGCGGCTCGCCCGCGCCGCAGCCGCCGATCCCGACCTCGAGTTGGCGGGCGTCTGGACCCACTTCGCGACCGCCGACGAACCCGACGAGGACGAGGACTACTTCTTCGAGCAGCTCGCCCGCTTCGAGCCGGTCGCCGAGGCGGTCCACGCCGAGCATCCCGACGTCACCGTCCACGCCGCCAACAGCGCCGCCGTCTTCCGCTCGCAGCGCTCGCACTTCGACATGGCCCGCTGCGGAGTGGCGATCTACGGCCTCGACCCGTTCCAGCTCGACCCGACCGCGCACGGCCTGGCGCCGGTGCTCTCGCTGCGCTCGCACGTCGCCGCCGTGAAGCGATTCCCGGCGGGGCAGAGTGCCGGTTACGGGCGCAGATGGCGCACGCCCGAGGACACCTGGGTGGGGGTCGTTCCGCTCGGGTACGGCGACGGCGTGCGCCGCGCCCTCACCAACGATTGCGACGTCCTTGTCGACGGCCGCCGCTACCCCTTGGTCGGCACGGTCTCGATGGACAACCTGACCATCGACCTCGGTCCCGAGACCGCGGTCGAGGACGGCGCCGAGGCGGTGCTGATCGGCCGCCAGGGAGACGAGGAGATCCGCGCCGAGGAGATCGCCGCCCGCCTCGACACGATCAACTACGAGGTGACCTGCGCGATCTCGCCGCGGGTCCCGCGGAGGGCCCCGTGAGTCTCGCCGACGACCTCCGCGCCGCGCCGCTCCCCGCGGCGGCGATCCGCGCTTTGGGCGGGGGAGAGGGCGTCTGGATCGCCGGCGGGGCGGTCCGTGACGCGGCGCTCGGCCGCGACGTCGCCGATCTCGATCTCGCCGTCGCGGGCGATCCAGGGCCGATCGCCAAGGCGCTCGGCCGCGAGCTCGGCGAGCACGCCTTCGAGCTCTCCGCCGAGTTCCGCACCTGGCGCGTGGTCGCGCCGGGACGCGGCTGGCAGGTCGACGTCACCGCCCTGCGCGGCGACTCGATCGAGGCCGACCTCGCCGCCCGCGACTTCACCGTCGGCGCCGTCGCCGTGCCGCTCGCCGGGGGCGATGTGATCGATCCGACGGGCGGCCTCGCCGACCTCGAGCGCGGGGTTCTGCGCGCGGTCGGGCCGGGAAGCTTCGAGGAGGACCCGCTGCGCCTCCTGCGCGCCGCGCGCCTCGCGTCCTGCCTGAGCCTCCAGATCGACCCCGACACGGTCGCCCTCGCCCAAGCGAGCGCCGCGCGCGCCGCCGAGCCCGCGGGCGAGCGTCAGCTCGCCGAGCTGCGCCTGCTGCTCGGCGGTCCCGAGCCGTTGCGCGGCCTTGAGCTGCTCGACGACCTCCAGATCACCGCCGTCGTCCTGCCCGAGCTGGAGGGGACGAAGGGCGTCGAGCAGGGTCCGAACCATCATAAGGACGTGCACGGGCACACGCTCGAGGTCCTCGCCCACACGCTGGAGATCGAGGCGAACCTGTCCCGCTTCGTCGGCGACGACCGCGCCGACGAGGCCGCCGCGTTCCTCGCCGAGCCACTCGCCGACGAGATGGACCGCGCCACGGCTCTCCGCTTCGGTGCCCTCCTCCACGACATCGCCAAGCCGCAGACCCGGCGCGAGAAAGACGGCTTCGTCGGCTTCAAAGGCCACGACGTCGAGGGCGCCGAGGTGATCGGCACGATCATGGGACGCCTGCGCGCCTCCCGCAAGCTGACCCGCTACCTGCAGGCGCTGACCCTCCACCACCTGATCCTCGGCTTCATGATCCGCGAGGCCCCGCTGCCGCCGCGCCGCGTCCACGACTACCTGCGGACGACCGAACCGGTGACCGTCGACGTCACCCTGCTGACCGTCGCCGACCGCCTCTCGGCCCGCGGGGCCGGTCCGATCGCGGCGCCGGAGATGGTCCAGGCCCACCGCGACCTCGCCCGGGAAATGGTCGCGGCGGGCCTCGACTGGCACCGCGAAGGGCCGCCGCGGCCGCTCCTGCGGGGCGACGAGATCGCCGCCGAGCTCGGCATCGAGGGCCCCGAGATCGGTCAGAAGCTGGCCGAGCTGGAGGCCGCCCAGTACGCGGGCGAGGTGACCGACCGTGACGGGGCACTCGGCCTGCTGCGCGGTTGAGATACGCTCTTCGGCCGCATGGCTAAAGAGGAAAAGATCGAAATGGAGGGAGAGATCACCGAGGCTCTCCCCAACACCATGTTCCGGGTCAAACTGGACAACGGACACGATGTGCTCGGTCACATCTCCGGCAAGATGCGCCGCCACTACATCCGCATCCTGCCGGGCGACCGCGTGAAGATCGAGCTGTCGCCTTACGACCTCGACCGCGGCAGAATCACGTACCGCTACAAATAGGCACCAGGTCGAGCTCGGGCCGCGGGTCGGCGAGCTCGGCGATCAACGCCGACCAGGCGAAGTCCTTGGCGCCTTGGCCGGTGCCGTCGCTCGGGTTGTAGTACTCGCGCAGGCCGGAGCGGACGACGGCACCGATGAGGCCCGCGGCGAGCCGCTCGGCCTCCTCGAGGTAGCCGAGGCGGCGCATGCCGAGCCAGACCAGCCAGCCGGCGTTGATCCAGGTGGGGCCTCGCCAGTAGCGGCGGATCGGGCCGCGGCCGCCGGTCGGGGCGTAGGAGCGCTCGGAGACGGACACCGAGGGCGGCGCCACCGGGGTGAGGAACTCGCGTTCGTTCAGCAGGTGCTCCTCGACCAGGCGCCGGCCGATCGCCTCCGGCAGGTCCGGCAGCGCCAGCGGCGCCAGGCTCGCCCAGGTGACCGGGGCGGGGCGGAGGCCGCCGGGCTGGGCCTCGTCGACGAAGAGACCGCGCCGCTCGTCCCAGAGCCGCTCGACCAGCGCCGGCGTCGCCGAGGGGCGGCCGAGGCTCTGCAGGGACAGGGACCAGAGCGTGTTGACCAGCGTCTCGCAGAGGACCGGGCCGCCGCGATCGCGGATCCGCCGCGCGTCCCAACCCAGCCGCCGGTTGCGCTCGACCAGGAGGGCGAAGGCGAGATGTCCGTTCGAGCGCCCCTTCCAGACCGGTTCGAACTTCGGCGAGGAGTCGAGCCCCGACTCGTCGGGCTGGACGATCCAGAGCAGGCCGTCGCCCTCGAGATCGCGGTTCACCGCCAGCCAGTCGGCCTGGGCGCCGATGCGCGGCTCCGCGGTCGGGTTGCCGACCGCCATCCGCCACGCCCAGGCGAGCAGCGGCGGCTGGATCGACTCCGTCTGCCGCGCCGTCCGGGTGGCGACGTTGTAGAAGGCGCGCCGCACGCCGTAGACCGGCCGGTGCCAGAAGATCGTGTGGCCGATGAAGCCGTCCGGGTGCTGGACGGCGAGCAGGCTCTCCAGCTCGGCCCGCGAGCGGCCCGGCTCGAAGCGCCGGTTGGCGATCGCCGCGAAGCACGAGTCCCAGTACCACTGCCACGGATAGCGGCCCGGGCTCGGCTCGGTGTAGGCGTAGGGGATGCCGCCCGCCTCGCCTTCCTGCCAGTTCTGGCGGAGGACCCGCTCGGCCTCCGCGAGCGCCCGTTGCGCGTCGTCCATGCGCCGGACGCTACCGGGGGCGGCCGGCCCAGATCGTGCAAGAGGCTCCGCGAGCGGACATCTCCCGTCGCGGCTCGTAAAGATGAACCGCCGCAACTGGCCTACACAGGTCGTGTTAGCGAATACTCATGCACGAATCGTCCACCCACAGTCGCCGCCCGGCCCTGCTGGCCCTCGCGGTCGCCGCTTCCCTCGCCCTGGTCTTCGCCGT
The DNA here is from genome assembly GCA_050697015.1 of Solirubrobacterales bacterium. Taxonomy (GTDB): domain Bacteria; phylum Actinomycetota; class Thermoleophilia; order Solirubrobacterales; family 70-9; genus VAYN01. The sequence goes on along the minus strand of JBOGYZ010000041.1, from coordinate 15,775 downwards.
GATCAACCCCGGCTCGGCCAACTCGGCGCCGCTGACGGTCACCGTCCTCGGCCAGACCGCGGAAACCCCGCCGGCCTCCTGCCCGGGCAAAATCGTCAACAACGTTGAGGTCACTCCCTGCCGGGTGGAGGGCCACGTCACCGGCTTCCAGTCGATCGCCGACGGCATCGCGCGCCCCTACGAGGCGCCCTACGACGGCAAGATCGTCGCCTGGTCGATCACCCTCGCCAAGCCCTCGACCACGGAAACCGAAACGACGACCGACGAGGTCGCCTTCTTCGACGAATTCCTCGGTGAACCGTCGGAGGCGCGGATCGGGATCCTGAAACCGATCGAAGGTACGAACCCGCCGCAGTACACCCTCGTCCGGCAGAGCCCGCTCGAGGTCCTGAACCCCTTCTTCGGCACCACGCCGATCTTCGCCCTGAAACACCCGCTCTCGATCCTGCAGGGCCAGGTCGTCGCCCTCACGATCCCGACCTGGGCGCCGATGTTCGCCTTCAACGTCTCCAGCGAAAACACCTGGCGCGGCAGCCGCCTGCCGGAACACTGCTCGTCCAAAGAAGACATCCAGGGCGGCCACCCGCAACAGGGCGTCGGCAAGACGAAGACCTACGGCTGCTACTACTCGAACGCCCGCCTGCTCTACACCGCGACGCTCGTCAAAAGCCCGACGGCCGAAGCGACCGAAGCCGCCGAATAGGCACCGGTTGCAATCGACCGGCTCTGGGCCGGTCAACCGCAGACGCTAAACGGCGCTCTGGCGTCGCCCGCAGTACGGGCAGTCCGAAACGTCTATCCCGATCAGCTGATCGCAGCGGCTGCAGGCCCGGAGGTTCTCGGGGCTGCGCGGCAGGGACGACGCGGAGGGGGCCAGGGGGAGGACCATCGCGACGGGGAACATCTCCTCGCCCGTCTCGCGGTCACGGTAGATCTGGCCCGGTTCGGCGGGGGCGATCGCCTCGCGGCCGGAGGCCGGGGCGCGCATGCGGTAGAGCTGCTTGCGGTTCATCGCCGCACAGACTAATAGCTTGCGCGGAACGACATGCGCGTCCTCATCTTCCACGGATACATGCTGCGCGGGACCGGCAGCAACATCTACAACGTCAACCTGGCGCCGGCCCTTGCCCGCCTCGGCCACGAGGTCCATCTGCTCTGCCAGGACCGCGAGGTCACCATCCCCGGGGTCCAGATCCACAACCCCGACATCGGCGGCCTCCTGCCGGTCTACGTGAAGGACCCTTATGAGGGCTTCGAGGTGAAGACCTTCGACGAGCTGACCGAGGCCGAGCTCGATCGCTACATCGAATCCAACGTCGCCGCGGTCCGGGAGGTGGCCGCTCAGGTGGGAGGTATCGATGCCGCCCTCGCCAACCACCTGGTGATGGGGCCGGCGATACTCGCCCGCGCCGACGTCGCACCCTTCGCCGCGAAGATCCACGGCTCGGCGCTGGAGTACACGGTCAAACCGCACCCGCGGTTCCTCCCTTATGCCTACGAGGGGATGGAGGCGGCCCGTGGCGTGCTGGTCGGCTCCGCCCACACCGGCGAATCGCTCTGGGCGGCGCTGCCCGACCTCCCGGACCTGAAGCAGAAGACGCGGCTCGGGCCCCCTGGCGTCGATGTCGAGGAGTTCGCCCCCGGCGAGGCGGGACGCGACCCGCTGGTCGTCTTCGTCGGCAAGCTGATCGTCTCCAAGGGCGTGGACCTGCTACTCGCCGCCTGGCCGCTGGTCCGGGCCGAGCACCCGGGCGTACGGCTGCAGGTGGCCGGGTTCGGTGCCTACGAGGATGGATTGAAGCGCCTCGCGGCGGCCCTGGACCGGGGCGATCTCGAGGACGCGCGCGCCGTCGCCGCGGCTGGCTGGGGCCTGGAGGGGGGAGAGGAGAAGCCGCTTCCCATCCTCTCCGCCTTCCTCGCCGACCCGCCCGCCGGCTACGCCGTTTTGGCCCGCGCCGCCGCCGGCTCGGTCGAATGGATCGGGCGGCTCGAGCACGACGAGGTCGCGGCGCTCTTCCCCAAGGCCGACGCGATGGTGATGCCGAGCACCTTCCCGGAGGCGTTCGGGATGGTCGCGGTCGAGGGCGCTTCCTGCGGGACGCTCCCCGTCTCGGCCGGCCACTCGGGGATGCGCGAGGTCTCCGACCGCCTTGCCGCCGCCCTCCCGGACGAGGTTGCGCCGCTGGTCAGCTTCCCGGTCGAGCCCGGCGCCGTGGAGGCGATCGCCGACCGGCTGAACCGCTGGCTCGACCTCCCCGAGACGACCCGCGCGGAGGCCCGCGCGACCCTCGTCGAGGAGGTCGCCCGCCTCTGGAGTTGGGAGGGGGTCGCCCGCGGCGTGCTCGACGCCGCCGCCGGAAACCTAGGCGGATTGCCGGTCCCCGCCCCCTAGTGCCGAGCGTCATTTACATGGCAAAGCGCGCCGCCGCCGCGCGTCAATAGAATGCCGCGCGGTGTTCACGAATCGCCTCCCGATAGCCAAAATGGCCGGTGCCATCGTCGCGCTCGCGGCGGTCATCTCGGCGGTGATGTTGTCGATCAACTGGAACGGCGCCGAGGACTCCACGGCCGCCCCGAAGATCGACGATCTGCTGAACATCATGATCGTCCTGTCGTCGATCGTCTTCGCGATCGTGGTCGTCGCGCTGGCCTACGCGCTGATCGCCTTCCGGGCGAAACCTGGCGACGAATCCGACGGCGAGCCGATCCACGGCAACACCCGCCTGGAGATCGCCTGGACCGTGATCCCGACGATCATCGTCCTCTTCGCCGGCGGCTGGAGCTGGAAGGTGCTGGACGAAATCGAAGAAACGAACCCGAACCACATGACCGTCGACGTCTTCTCCCAGCAATACGCCTGGTCTTTCGGGTACCCGGGCAAAGAATATGCCTATTCGCAGGGAGTTCTTCACGTTCCGGTGAACAAACAGATCGTCTTCAAAATGCACTCGCAGGACGTCATCCACTCGTTCTGGGTGCCGCAGTGGCGGATCAAGAAAGACAACGTCCCCGGGATCACGACGACCGCGATCGTCACCCCGACCAAGACCGGGAACTACCAGCTGATCTGCACCGAGCTCTGTGGTTTCGGCCATTCCTCGATGCGGGCCAAGGTCATCGTCCAATCGCAATCGAAGTTCGACAAATGGGTCGAAGGCGTCAAAGAAAAAGTCCCCTCGGCGCTGATGGTGTCGGTCAAAGAGGACACGGAGACCAATCCGGAACCGCTCGAAAGGGTGGACGCGGAATAATGGAGGCGAAGTAGATGGCTGCGAAGTTGACTCGACCCGGCTGGTACCGCGCAGTTCTCTGCACGGTCCTCGCAGCAGCCTTCGGCGTCGGCATCGTGGTCGTCCTGCGCGCCATCTCCGGCCTGCCTGCCTTCCAGAGCGAACAGACGGGCTACCCGCAGGTCGTCGTGCCGCTGATCACCGCCCCGCTGGGCTTCCTGCTCGGCATCGGCTGCTTCGACTACTGGCTGCGCTGGGGCTTCGGCATGCCGACGATTCCGGACGACCACTCGTCCCACGGCGCCTACAGCTGGAAGGACTACTTCAAGGTCAACACCGACCACAAGGTCATCGGCGTCCAGTACGTCGTCACCTCGTTCATCTTCTTCCTGATCGGCGGCCTGATGGCGATGCTGATCCGGGCCGAGCTCGCCCAGCCCGGGACCCAGATCGTCGGCGCGGCCACCTTCAACAGCCTCTTCTCGACGCACGCGGTGCTGATGATCTTCGTCTTCGTCATCCCGATGTTCGCCGGGATGGCGAACTACGTCCTGCCGCTGATGATCGGTGCGCCGGACATGGCCTTCCCGCGCCTCAACGCGCTCTCCTACTGGATGCTGCCGCTCGCCGGGATCCTGTTCCTGGCCTCATTCCTCGCCCCGGGCGGCGCCTTCGACGCCGGTTGGACCGGTTACGCGCCGCTCTCGACCGGCGCCCCGTTAGGGCAGTCCTTCTTCAACATCGGCGTGCAGTTCGCCGGGTTCTCATCGATCTTCACGGCGCTCAACTTCCTGGTCACGATCATCACCATGCGTGCGCCCGGAATGACCTTCTGGCGCATGCCGCTGCTGGTCTGGGCGAACCTCTCGACCTCGCTGCTGGTCGTCGCCGCGACGCCGTTCATCTCCGGCGTCCAGTTCATGGTCCTCTTCGATCGCGTGATGCACACGAACTTCTTCCAGTTCGGCTCCGGCGGCGACGTGATCAGCTACCAGCACATCTTCTGGTTCTACTCGCACCCGGCGGTCTACATCATGATCTTGCCGGGCTTCGGGATCATCTCCGAGGTCATATCCGTGCACGCCCGTAAACCGATCTTCGGTTATCGACTAATGGCGCTGGCGCTGATCGGGATCGTCGTGCTCAGCTACTCCGTGTGGGCGCACCACATGTTCGTCGCGGGGATGTTCAGCTGGCTGCGCGTGCCGATGATGCTGACCACGCTGCTGATCGCGGTGCCGACCGGGATCAAGATCTTCTCCTGGCTGGGCACGCTCTACTTCGGCAAGATCCACACGAAATCGACGGCGATGCTGTTCGCCTTGGCGATGATCGTCACCTTCACCGTCGGCGGGATCTCCGGCGTCATGTTGGGCATGGTTCCGTTCGACATCCACGTCTCCGACACCTACTTCATCGTCGCCCACATCCACTTCGTCCTCTTCGGTGGCTCGGTCTTCACGATCTTCGCCGGCCTCTACCACTGGTTCCCGAAGATGACCGGGCGGATGTACGACGAGAAACTCGGGCGCATCCACTTCTGGGGGACCCTGATCGGCACCTGGGGGACCTTCGTCCCGATGCACTGGGTGGGGATGGACGGCATGCCGCGGCGCGTCGCCGACTACGCCAGCCAGTTCGGCAACTGGAACCTGCTGATCAGCTGCTTCGCCTTCATGCTCGGCGCCGTCCAGATCGTCTTCGTCTACAACGCGATCGTGTCTTGGCGCTTCGGCCCGAAGGCTCCGGCCAACCCCTGGGGCGGGAAGTCGATCGAGTGGCTGGTGTCCTCGCCGCCGCCGGTCTTCAACTTCGACGAGATCCCGCGCGTCGTCGGCGGCCCGTACGAGTACGGCATCCCCGGTGCGCGCCACGCGATCATGCCCGGTGAAGGCGCCGAGGTCCCAGCGACCCGGCAGACCATGGTGGGCTCGTGAGCGACGCAGTTGTCGAGAGCACCGAGAAGCGCCCGCTGCTCGTCTTTCTGAACGAGGTCGCCGGCGGCCGGAAGCTGCTGCAGGCGGTGCGCGAGCGGACAGAGGCCGGGGGCGTGTCCCAGGTCATCGTCGCGGCGCCGCAGAATCAGCCGACGATCGGGACGCGGATCGACCGCGACGACCTCTACGCCTCGGCTCGCGCCCGGGTCGAGGTGACGATGTCGCTGTTCGCCGACTTCGGGATCGACTCGGTCGGCGAGGTACTCGATGCGGCGCCGCAGCTCGCCCTCGATGACGCGATCCGGGTCAACCGGCCCGCCGAGGTCATCTTCTCGGCGCTCTCCGAAACGCGTTTCGGGATCGCCCGTAAGGACCTCGTCGAGGTCGCCCGTGAGATCGCCGAGCCCGAGGTCAAGTTCACCCACATCCCGGTGCGCGTCGAAGAGGACGCGATCCGGCTCGACCTCTGCCACGTCTTGGTGGTGGCGACGAAGACCGTCAACGCGCCCGACCTCGTCGCGAGGCTGAAGGAGCGCGCCGCGGCCCGCCCGCACCGGTACACGATCATCTGCCCGCGCAGTCACGACGTGCCTGAGGACCAGGTGGTCCGCGATCTGGCCGCGACGCTCGCCGAGCTCTACCGCGCCGATATCGACGCGACCGGGCTGCCGATCTCCAGCGACGACCCCTTCGAGGCGGTCCGCAACGCGATCGAGCACTACCGCATCGACGAGATCTTGATCTCCACCTTCGCCGGCGAGGAGTCCCGCTGGCTGCAGAGCGACCTGATCGGCCGGGTCCGCGAGATCACCGACAAGCCGGTCAGCCACGTCGAGTCCGGTCGCGCCCCCGCGGCCTTCGCCTCGGTCGTGGCGGAGGGAGGTGAGCACTGATGGAGAGCGCGTCCGTACCGCTTCCCCATGGCGCCGGCGGTCACGCCGCCGAGCACCAGCACCACGGTCCGCCGGAGGCGAACAAGAGCTCGCGGATCGACAAGCAGACGCTCGGGATCCTGCTTTTCATCGTCTCCGAGGTCATGCTCTTCGGCTCATTCTTCGCCTCGTACTTCTTCCTGCGCGTAGTCGTCAACCCGGCTGCCTGGCCGCCGCATCCGTTCGAACTACCGGTGGCGGTCGCGGGCATGAACACCGCGATCCTGATCTCCTCGAGCTTCACGATCCACTACGCCTTGGAGGGCATCCGCAAGGGCAACAAAGCGGCGATGAAAATGGGCCTGGTCCTCACCTGGATCCTCGGCCTGACGTTCCTCTTCGTGCAGATCAACGAGTACGTGCACCTCGGCTTCAGCACTCGCACCGAGGCCTTCGGCACGATCTTCTACTCGCTGACCGGCCTGCACGGCGCCCACGTCTTCATCGGCCTCTGCCTGCTGACCGCGGCGACGCTCCGCGCCTTCCGCGGCCACTTCGACAAAGATCCGGAGAAGCACCTCGGGGTCGAGATCCCGGGCATCTACTGGCACTTCGTCGACATCATGTGGATCGTCGTGTTCTTCACCGTCTACATCCTTTAGTTCGCGGCCGGATGGGCGACATCCGGCCGCTAGTTTTGGCTTAGATGAATTACAACGAGGGCGCGGTTTTCAAATGGGTGTTGATCTTCGCCGTTGCGGGCGGGTCGGCGATCGGGCTGGCGCTTCTGGCGGGCAGTCTGGTCGGAGCGTTGTACGGCCTCGTCCTGGCGATCATCGGGTGCGTCTACGCGTATCGGTGGACCAAGGAGTGGTGGCATAACGCCCGCAACCGTCCGGGCGGGCCGGACTACAAGCCTCCCGGCCCGAAATCCTGACGCCCCAAAGTTGGCACGTTTCCCGTTTCGGACAGCCAAATCTGCGCCTTAGCCTCCGTCGCATGAGCATGGCGACGGTCGAGAGTGGGGAGACGGAGATGGCGGAGGTGTCCGAGGCTCGGTTCGAGGAATTCGCGGCGAGGATGGAGGAACGCCTCGACCGCGCCGACGAGAAGGGCGACGAACGTTTCGCCCGGGTCGAAGAGGCGACTCGGGAACGTTTCGCTCAGGTGGAAGAGGTTGCGCGGGAACGCTTCGCTCGAGCGGAGGAGGTCGCCGAGGAACGGTTCGCTCGGGCTGAGGAAAAGGATGACTTTCGCTTCAGCGAGCTTGTTGCACGGATCACCCAGGTCGACGAGAACGCGAAAGCGGAGTTCGTCCGAGCGCGCGAGAGATACGTAGAAGTCGACCGGCGATTCACGCATCTCGACCATGAGACGAACCGTCTCAACGATCGCCTCGATGATCTCATCAAAGTGTTCATCGGCAGCTTCGTCGGGTTCGCCGGGGCTGTCATGGCCTGCTTCGGCGCGCTGATAGTTCTGATCGCGACGAAGCTCTAAACACTGACTGGCTTTCGCGGGCCCCAGCGGGCCCACAGCTCCAGCGTCAGCAGCGTGAGCGCCACGGGGACGGTGGCGGGGGTCGTGTCGATCACGAAGAAGAGGAGATCCCAGGCGCAGCAGAGGAGGGCGGCGATGATGGCGCCACGGGCCTGGAGTCGGGAATCGCGGGCGAGGAGGGCGCCGAGGACGGCGGCGATGAAGAGGTCGCCGAAGCCCATCAGGGCCGAGCCCCAGCTGACCAGTTGCAGCTTCGGCAGGTCCGCTGCGGGGGCGGCGGCGTTCAGGACCGTGTTCGGTTCCTGGAGGAGTTCGGTGAAGACGAGATAGGCGTCGACCGCCGCCATCGCGTAGATGCCGAGCTTCACCCAGCGGGCCGGGACGACGCAGACCAGAAGCCAGCCCAGGGCGACGCAGGCGAGCGCCGAGAGGGCCAGGGCGCAGCTCTGGCCGCCAAGTTCCCCCTTCGCCGCCCAGGCGACCGCGAAGAGGGGGATCGCGGCGAGGGCGAGCCAGGGCCGTGCGCCGTGGACGATCCAACCGAGGGAGATCGCCGCCAGAGGGGGGACCGCGATCAGCGCCAACCAGGTGAGGAATTGGGCGGAAGCCGAGTCGAGGGCGATCGCGCCGATCACGACGATGATCGAGAGCGGCAGCACCAAGGCCCACCAGCGCCCTCCCAGGCGGCTCAGCAGGGGAATCTCGACTGCGGCCCGGGGGAGGCCGACGAGAACGCCCTGGACGGCGCTGAGGAAGCCGATCGAGAGCCAGAAGGGGAGCATTTCGGGCTCCCCGCGCTCTCAGGCGGCGCCGGCGCCCGCGCCGGCCGGCGCCGAGGCCGACTGGTCGGACGGCGCCTGGCCCTGCTCGCGCGCGGCGGGCGTGCCCGTGCGCGGCTCGAGCCGCCCCGCCGCGGCGATCGTCCACAGCATCGCCAGCCAGTTGCAGGTGGCGAGGGCGACGTGGACCCAGACGATCTCGCTCGGCAGTTCGAGCTCCCACTGGACGTAGCCGACGACGCCCTGCGCCAGAAGAAGGAGGAGGACGACGGTGAGCGGTTTCACCGCCCGTCGGTCACCGCCTGGGCGCCGTAGGTAGAACCAGACTCCGATCGCCGCGAAGCCGTAGATCGCCGCGAGCACCGCGTGCCGTTGGACCACCCATTCGAGGGTGTCGTGGCCCTTGAAGGTGAAGCGCTTGACGAACTGGCCTTCGAACTCGCCCGCGTGCGGGCCCGAGCCGGTGGCGATCGTCCCGGCGAGGATCGTCAGCTGCCCCAGCGGCACCAGGCCGCGCACCGCCCAGACGCCCTTCCGGTCCCAGGAGCGTCGCCGGTCCCAGGGCTCGTACCGCGAGCACCAGAAGAGGGCGAATCCGGCGTCGAGCAGCATCATCGAGAGGATGAAGTGGCCCATCACGAGTTCGGGCTTCAGGTCGTACTTGACGACCAGGGCGCCGAGGATCGCCTGGGCGATCACCCCCAGCGGCAGCAGCGCGCCGAAGATCGCCAGGTGGCGGCGGTACGGGCGGCGGAAGAAGGCGAGGAGGCAGGCGGCGATCACGGCGACGCCGAGGAGGCCGGTGATGATCCGATTGCTCGACTCGATGATCGCGTGCGATTCGAGCGCCGGGTGTGGGCCGGCGCCGTAGCACTGGGGCCAGTCCGGACAGCCCAGCCCCGAGTCGGTCAGCCGCACGGCGGCGCCGCTGAAGACGATCAGCGCCAGGCCGATCAGCGCGATGGTCGTCACCTGCGCGTAGCGGTGCGGAGAGATCTCGAAGCGGTTTCGAAGGCTCGCGAACATATTCAGATGATTACCGCCCGGCCTTTCGGCCGCCCTGGGCTATTCGCCGCCGGATTTTTTCCCGGCGGATTCGCTCAGGTATTCCACCAGCTGTTTGATTTCTTCCGGCGGGATGGTTTCTTTGAAGTTCTCCGGCATCACGTTGGGCGGGTAGCCCTGCGCGATTTTCGCGTTCGGATCGACGATCGATTCTTCGATTTCGGATTCCGGCTGGCCGGGGAGGACTTCGTCGAGGTCCGGGCCGGTGGTGCCGCCCGCGTTGGCGGCCGCCAGGGTGTGGCAGCCACCGCAGCCGTTGCTGGCGAAGACCTGCGCTCCGGCGCCGCCTTCGACTTCCGGCGGCGCGGCGCCGGGCACTCCGGCGTACTTGCCGACGTAGGCGGCGACGTCATCAAGATCAGTGCCCTCGACGATGTGGGGGGGCATGTAGGTCATTTCGTCCCCCGCGTTCGGGCGCGGGGTGTCGACCTGCGCCTTGACGATGCCTTCGATCGTGGCCGCGTCGAAGCCACCGGCTTCGCGCGCGGCGGCGAAAGCGTCGTCAAGGTTGGGGCCGCGTACGCCCGCGGTGCCCGCCTGTGCCAGCACGTGGCAGGTCCCGCACTTCGTCGTGAAGAGGACGCGACCGCGCGCGATGTCCGCGTTCGTGGTGCCGCAACCGGAGATCACGACGACGGCCGCGAGCAGGGCGACGAGCGGGGCGAGCAGGCGAATGGGCTTAGGAAGGTTCTGCATACTTCTGAGGCGCCGCGGAGTCTATATGTCGAGGCACCCGGTACGACGTTTGCTTGGCGGCGAAGGCAGGGTACATTTGCATCGATTCGCACTAAGATGAATCTCGTCCGCGAAGGAGGTCTCGATGCAGGTGAGGGATGGCATGTCGGATGTATCGGTGACGGTTGGCCCGTCGCACACGTTGCGGCAGGCGGCGAAGGCCATGGTCGACCGCAACGTAGGAGCGGCTCTGGTGATCGACGACGAGGCGCCGACGCTGGGGATAGTCACCGAGCGTGACCTGTTGCTCTCGGTCGGCGCGGGTGAGGACCCGGACGTCGAGACGGTCTGCGACCACATGACCGGCTCGGTTCTCGCCGCCGCGCCCGACTGGAGCCTCGAGCATGCCGCCGCCGAGATGTCCCGCCGCAGCGTCCGCCACCTGGTGGTCTTCGAGGAGGGCGACGTGATCGGCGTCCTCTCGATGCGCGACATCGTGAAGGTGTGGACTTCCGACGGCGCCACGAGCGAAATGCCCTTGCCCACGGAGACGCGCTGATGCGCCCTCTCAGCGCGTCTCAGCCCTGCGGGCGGCCCGAGGAGGGCCTGGACTCAAGGTAGATCTGCTCGACCGGCAGAGTGGCTGGACGCGCATCCTGTCGGCGGGGCAGGCTGTAGTAGCTGCGGATCGAGCTCCGCACGATCGCCCGGAAGGCGAAGAGCAGAATGACGATCCCGATGTAGGACCAGACGAAGGCGGAGAAGACGAAACCGTTGGCGTAGATCCCGGCCACGGCGCCGGTCGCCCCGACTGCGAGGAAAGCCGGACCCCACGAGGGGCGCGGCATCTGGATCGTCTCGCTCGACCGCGGGATGCGCGTCTGCTCGCTCATCCGTGGGCGATGTAGAGAAGGGCGACGATGAAGCAGAGGCCGAAGACCGTCGCGGCGAAGCCACCGGCGACCAGGCCGGCGGTCATGTTCCTGCGTGCGGTCTCACGATCCACAGGCGGATTTCTATCAGTCCGGGCGGTCCGAGGCGGTTGCGAGGAGGGGATCCCGATAGGGGTCTCGCTCAACCCCTTCGCCCGGATCGCCTACAAGCTGTCGCCCACAGCTTTTGAAGCTCCGGGGTACAAGCCGCTCCGACCCCTACCGGGACCCCCTCTGTGGAACCTCCGCAAAGGCTCAAGGCGAGGCTCTCGGGCAGGGGTGGAGCGTCTTGTACCCCGGAGCTTGCAGGTAAAGAGGCGTCAGCTTGAAGGCGATCCGGGCGTAGGGGTTAAGCGGAACCCCTGCCCGAGAGCCTCGCGTCCCGGGCGCTAAACGTGTGCGGCAATTGCCATCGAGACAAAGAGCAATGCCAGGTACAGCAGGGAGAAGAGGTAGGTGCGGAGGGCCCAGCGGCGTTCTTTGGTGCGCAGGAGCATGTAGGAGAAGCCGATGAAGATGGCGCCGAGGGCCATTGAGGGGACGAGGTAGGCGACGCCGAGGCCGCCGGCGCAGAAGGGCAGCTGGGTGACGGCGTAGAGGAGGACGGTGTAGAGCATGATCTGGCGCCGGGTCTCGTCCTCGCCGGCGACGACGGGGAGCATCGGGATGCGGGCCGCTTCGTAGTCGTCCTTCATCAGGATCGAGAGGGCCCAGAAGTGGGGCGGGGTCCAGAAGAAGACGATCGCGAAGAGGTAGAAGGCCATGCCGCTGAGGGAGCCGGTGGTGGCTGCCCAGGCGACCAGCGGGGGAACGGCGCCGGCGGCACCGCCGATGACGATGTTCTGCGGCGTCCTGCGCTTCAGCCAGAGCGTGTAGACGAAGACGTAGCCGAGGAGGCCGGAAAGGGAGAGGGAGGCGGCGAGGACGTTGACCTGGGTCGCCAGCAGCAGGAAGGAGAGGGCGCCGAGAATGCAGCCGAAGAGGATCGCGGCGGTGGGGGAGACGCGTCCCGCGGCCACCGGGCGGTCGGCGGTGCGCTTCATCGTGATGTCGATGTCGCGGTCGATGGCGTGGTTGATCGCCCCCGCGCCGCCGGTCGAGAGGCTGCCGCCCAGCAGGGTCAGCAGGATCAGGCGCAGCGATGGGTTGCCCGCCACGTACATCGTCGTCACCGTCGTCAGCAGCAGCAGCGACTGGACTTTCGGCTTCGTCAGCGTGACGTAGTCGCGAATGACGGTCAGCGCGCGAGAATCGGCGCCTGCCGCCTGTGAGGGCGCGGTCTGCGCGCCGGCACCGGAGGGCATGGTGCCCGTCAGGCTACCGGCTGCGACTCACGGGCCGCGCGCTCCTCGGCCTCGCGGGTGCGGGTGGCGATCGCGGCGCGGATGTCGCGAAGCGGCCGGGCACTGCGGACGTCCGGCTGGACGTCGAAGTTGTGGACCGGGGGCGGCGAGAGGGTGAACCACTCGAGCGTGTCCCCGCCCCAGGGGTCGTGGGCGGCGCGGGCGCCGCCTTTGACGCTCGCCACCGCGTTGATCAGGATCAGGACGATGCCGACGAAGAGGATCAGCACCCCGATCGAGGAGAGCAGGTTGTAGAAGTTGACGCCGGTGTGGTTGAAGAACTTGTAGGCGTCGACCACCTGATCCTGTTCCCAGCCCGCCAGGGCCAGCGGCACGAAGGCCAGGAGGGTGCCCGCCGCGGTGGTGAAGAACGAGATCCGCCCGAGCTGCTCGCCCATCGCGCGCCCGGTGATCTTCGGGTACCAGTAGTGGAGGGCCGCGAAGCCGCCGAAGATGCCGCCGCCGATCAGGGCGAAGCTGGTCGCCGCGGTCGAATCGGTGGTGTTTTTGAGGTAGAAGGCGGCGCCGACCAGCGACTGCTGCATCTCCGCCGCGAGGCCCAGCGAGATCATCACCAGGGCGCCGATCGACCAGAGCACCGGCGCCCGCATCCGCAGCGCACCGCCGCCGAGCGTGGAGATCAGGTTGAAGAAGATCAGGCCGACCGGGACGATCAGGGCCAGCGACATCAGCATGCCGAAGTACTTCCAGCCGATCCCGATCGGGGCGGTGTACATGTTCTGCATGTAGGCCAGCGTGCCGATCACCGCGATCGCGGTGATCGAGGCCATCACCGCGTTGCGGTTGAAGAGCTCGTTGCCGGAGAAGACCGCGAAGATCTCGGCGATCGCGGCGAAGGCGAAGATCAGCACCAGCATGTAGGCGCCCGAGTAGAAGATCCAGGTGAGGTGCTGCCAGAGGAGCGGCGCGCCGCCGGAGCCGTCGACGAAGAAGGTGCCGTCGTAGTTGCGGTCGATCAGCAGCATCGTGAAGGCGGCGAGAAGGATCGGGCCGATGAAGAGCATCAGCCAGGAGCCGACGTTGGCGGCCCAGGCGAAGATCGGCGCGCGGCGCCAGGCCATCCCGGGCGCGCGGTCGACCTGCAGCGTGGTGGCGAGGTCGATCGAGATGAAGACGAAGCCGAGAGTGGCGAAACCGCAGGCAGTGAGCCAGGCGTCGACCCCGTTGTTGCTGAGGAAGGCGAGCTCGGAGAGCGGGGGCAGCGGGTTGACGCCGGCCTCCGACGGGGTCCAGAGGAAGCCCGAGTAGAGGACGACTGCGCCGGCGGCCCAGAGCATCCCGCCGATCTGGCTGAGGCGCGGCAGCGCCGTGCCCCGCGCGCCCACCTGCAGCGGGGCGATATGGAGGAAGAGCCCCATGATCAGCGGCAGGACGAAGAAGAAGATCGAGGTGGCGCCGTAGAGCGAGAGCACCCGGTTGAAGGTGTAGGGCTCCATGAAGGTGTTCTCGGGGATCGCCAGCTGCAGGCGCATCAGGAAGAGCTCGAGCGCGGCGAGGAAGAGGAACCCGCCGGAGCCGACCATCAGGATTTTCGCGACCGTCTTGTGGTCGGCGTCGGTGACGACGTCCATCCAGGCCCAACGGCTACGGCGCGGGAAGCCGTCGACGGCGATCTCGGGGCGGGGCTGGTCGTTCATTCTTCTTCCGTGCTCGCTTCTTCGGTTTCTTCGGAGGCTTCTTCTTCACCTTCAGAGCCCGATTCTCCACCTTCCGAGCTCTCCTGTTCGGCCACTTTTTCGGCCTCGATTTCCTCGGCGCTTTCGTTGCCTTTGACGATGTTTTTCTGCTGTTCGGCGATGAATTTTTCGAAGCGTTCCGGCGACACGACTTCCACCGCGATGCGCATCGGGGCGTAGGCCTGGCCGGAGAGGGTGGAGGACTGGCCCCAGAATTCCCCTTCGGCGTCGGCTCGGAAGTAGACCTTCGTCTCCTTGCCGGGGACCGCTTCGACCTTCGGCGTCAGGTCGGGGACGTTCCAGGTGTGGATCACGTCGGTCGAGGTGAGTTTCATCTCGATCTCGGTGTGGACCGGGATCACCATCTTGTAGTAGCTGAAGGCGCCGTTCGGGTAGTTGTAGCGCCAGATCCACTGCTGCCCGGTGGTCTTGATCACCAGCGGTCCTTCAAGCTTTTCCCCGTGGTAGGAGGTCAGCCCGGCGGAAGTGGTCTTCGGCTCCGAGGTCGCGTTGGAGGTGAAGATGATGCCGAGCACGAAGAGCAGGGCGGCGAAGCCTGAGAGCACCCCGGCGACGCGCCACTGCAGGCCGACGGCGCCGCGCGGCTGGGTCGCGACGCGCCCGCGCCCACCGCGGTTGCGGCGGATCGCGCCGAACAGGCCGAGGTTGATCGCGAGGACGACGATCAGGGCGGCGAAGAAGCCGATCCAAATGAGCGTGTTTATCTGGCCGGTGCCAGGCGAGTGCGGCGTCAAGGCGGGGCCATTCTAATCACGGCGAGCGGCGCGGATGCGGTGCGGTCGGTGGGTACCGCGCGGGCTCGACCTATACTCGCCGACGCGATGAGGAGCCGCTCACGGCCACCCAAAGCGGTACGGCTGGCCGTCAGGGCGGGGGCGACTGCCGTCGTCGGGTCCGCGATCGCCCTCCCGTTGGTGCGAAAGCGGCTCCGCATCCCCGGCCCGGTGACCCTCGCGGTGGCCGCCTCGGGACCGCTCGCCGTGGCCGTCCTCGCCCCCCGTTCGCGCAAGCGCGACGTGGCTCTCTTCGCGATGCAGATGTGGGCCTTCACGGTCGTCCACGAAATGCCCTACGACGATCCGGAGGCCCTCCGGCGTCGCCTCTACGTCCGCTACCCGATCAAGGTCGACTCGGCGATCGGCGCCGGCCGTCTCCCCGGCAAGCGCCTGCAGAACCTCCTCGCCGGCCGCCGCCACACCGCCGCGCTCGACCGCCTCCTCACGGTCGCCCACTGGCTCTGGTTCTTCGAGCCCTACGCGGTGCTCTTCTGGATCCAGGTCCGCCACCCGGACAACTTCCCCCGCGCCGCCCGCCAGATGGCCGCGGTCTTCGACGCCGGCGCCTTCGGCTACTGGGCGGCGCCCACCGCGCCACCCTGGTGGGCCTCCGAGCAGGGCTACACCAAGGAGCCGATGCGGCGGATCATGGTCGAGGTGGGAGAACCGCTCTGGGGCCGCTACTGGGGCCCGCTCTACAAGGCGCTCGGTGGCAATCCTTGGGCGGCGATGCCCTCCCTGCACTTCGCCACCTCGCTGCAGGGCGCGGTCTCGCTCGCCGAATCGAACCGCCGGGAGGGCGCGGTGGCCTGGGCCTACGCGCTGACTCTCGGCTTCGGCCTCGTCTACCTCGGCGAGCACTACGTCACCGACCTGCTCGCGGGCGCCGGCCTGGTCGGCGCCGTGCGCCGCGCCGACCCCCTGTTCGCTCCCGCCGTCGGCCAGATC
>JBOGYZ010000040.1:0-15018 GCA_050697015.1 Solirubrobacterales bacterium | reverse complement strand
GCCACGGGCGCCCACCGGGCCGCGGGTGCGGTGGAGGTCGAGGGCGGCGGCGAGCCCGACGCCGCACTCCGTGGCGCGCTCGGCCAGGTGCCGGTGCGGGTCTGGGCCGAGCTCGGCCGGGCGCGGTTGTCGCTCGCCGAGGTCGTCGCCCTCGGGGTCGGCGCCGTGGTCGAGCTCGACCGCAGGCTCGAAGACCCGATCGACCTCTACGTCAACGGGCTGCGCCTCGGCCACGGCGAGCTGGCGATCGTCGACGAGGAGTGGGCGGTGCGGGTCGGCGCAGTGACCGGCCTCGGCGAGCCTGTCGCCCTGGGGTGAAGTGACGATGCCCGCCGTAAGCGTCATCGTCCACCTCGAGGGCGGCCGCGAGCGCACGCGCCGCTGTCTCGAGGCGCTCGCCGCCCTCGAGGACGAGCCGACCTTCGAGGCGATCCTCGTCGACGATGCCTCCCCCGACCTCGCCGAGCTGCTCGCGGGCCTGAGCGGCGACGTGAAGGTGCTGCGCAACGAGCGCCGCGAGGGCTTCATCCCCTCCGCGATCCGCGCCGCGACCACAGCCACCGCCGACACCCTGGTCCTCCTCCGCGGCCCCGCCCTCCTGTCCTACGACGCCCTCATTCACCTCATCGCCGCGTGTGACGAAACATGCGCGTCGATTTTTGGTCTCTCAGCGACCGAAACTCGACGCCCGTCCGATGGTGACGAAACCCGCGTCGCAGGTTGGGGCCCTCCAGGGGCCCCAAAGTGCGCCGCAGCCACGCCCGGGGACACCGGAGCGCATCCGACCGCCACCCACGCGCTCGCCTTTCGTCGCCGTGATGCGGACTGCCTCCGAGGCGCGGCCGGGGCGGCGGCCGACTTTGAGCTCGCGGCCATCTGTGTGGAGCTCGCGCGACGCGGACCAGTCGTCACCGTCCCGGAGGCGATCGCTTCGCCGGCGAGCACCGCCGTCGCCGCCCGTCAGACCCTCGGCCAACGCGCCGAGCTCACGGTCGTCGTCCCCACTCTCGACGCCACCGCGCCCCGGGTCCGCGCCTGCCTGGCGGCGATCGCGGCGAACACTCCGGCGCCGCATCAGGTCGTGGTCGTCGACAACGGCTCGCCGCCTCAGGGCTTCACCGCCCCGGTCAATGCCGGCCTGCGCGCGGTCGACACCCCCTACGCCGTGGTGATGAACGATGACGTCGAGGTACTCGAGGGCTGGTGGGAGCCGCTCCGCGCCGCGCTCGACGAGGACGCGTCCGTCGTCTTCCCCCAGACCGTCGAAGGAGCGATGCGCGACGACTTCGCCGCCTGGTGCTTCGCCCTCGACGCCCGCACCCTCGCCGAGATGTCCCACGCCCCCGGCGAGTTCTTCGACCCCGCCCTGCGTGTCTGGTTCCAGGACACCGACCTGCTGCTCCGCCTGCGCGCGATCGGCCGCCCCCCGAAGCTCGTCCCCGAGTCCCAGATCCGCCACGCCCTGTCCGCCACCGTCCGCACCGAGGACCCCACCCTCCGCGCCTGGATCGACCAGACGATCGCCGCCGACAAGGCCACCTTCGCCCGCAAGCACCCCACGGTCCTCACGACGTGAACCTCCTCGTCGCCCGCCCGACCTGAGTTCGCAGAAACCCGCGGTATTCGCGGATAAGTGCGAACTCACTCGCGGGTCGAAGATTCCTCTAAAGGTTCCCTCGGGGCGGCCGATCAGAGGGACGACATAACCATGGGGTGACACGGATGTCGCCCCGGGACCAATCCACGACGATCCAAGGAGAGAGATCGGAATGTCCCTACGTATTCAGACCAACACCGAAGCTTTCAACGCGCACCGGAACCTGGTGTCGACGAGCGAAGGCATCGCGAAATCGATGGAACGCCTGTCCTCGGGCTACCGCATCAACCGTGCCGCGGACGACGCCGCCGGCCTGGCGATCAGCGAAAGGCTGAAAGCTCAGGTCAAAGGCATCGGCCAGGCTCAGCGCAACGTGCAGGACGGCGTCTCCGTCGTGCAGACCGCGGAAGGTGCCCTCAACGAGGTCCACTCGATGCTCCAGCGCACCCGGGAACTCGCCGTCCAGTACAAGAACGGCTCGCTCTCGGAAACCGACAAAGTGTCGATCCAGTCGGAGATCAACCAGCTCGCCAGCGAGGTGGCCCAGATCGGCGAAGACACCGAATTCAACGGGATCAAACTGTTGAACGAAAAAGCGACGATCACCTTCCAGGTCGGCGCGAACGACGGCGAGGTGATCAGCGTCTCCACGATCAGCCTCGGCGAAGCGGTCAAAGCCGCCGCGTTCGAACTCGAAGAAGGCGGCGAAGAAGACATCAAACAGATCGACGAAGCGATCGAATCGGTGTCCAGCCAGCGCGCCGAATTCGGTGCGGTGCAGAACCGCCTCGAACACACGCTCAACAACCTGGCCGTCTACCAGGAAAATCTGAGCGCTTCGGAAAGCCGGATCCGCGACGTGGACATGGCCTCCGAAATGGTCGAATTCACCAAGCTGCAGATCCTGCAGCAGGCCGGCACCTCGATGCTGGCCCAGGCCCAGCAGTCCGGGTCGTCGGTCCTTAAGCTGCTCGGTTAGTCGAGCACGGGGTCCGAGGCGGGCGGTTCGGCCGGGGAGGCCGGCCGCTCGCCTCAACGTCCCGTCCAGGCGCGAGCCTGCGTCTGTATGAGAACTCAAATCTACTTTTGGGTAACTCTGCTGATCCGCTTAAAGACGTCCTGACCAAGGCCGATCAAATGAGAGATGACCCTCGAATCGACGCTCGCCCGGATCTCGGCGATCGAAACGGCACTCACCCCACCGCAGCCGACGACCGGCGGGGCGGGCGGGACCGGCGCGCCCGCGCCCGGCGGTTCGAGCACCTCCGCGGGCTCCTCCTCCTCCACCTTCTCGCAGCTGCTGAACCAGGCTTCCGGGAGCTCGACGCTGCTGCCCGGCGCCTCACCGCTCGCGATCGGCGCGACCGCGGAATCGAGCCCCGCCGCCCTCGCCGCCGTGGGCGCCGCCCGCACCCAGGTGGGCCAGGCCGAGTTCCCCCCGGGCTCCAACGAATCGCCGCGGATCACCGAATACCGGAGCGCCGTGCAGGGCGCCGTGGTCGGGCCCTGGTGCGCCGACTTCGCCTCCTGGTGCGCCGCCCAGGCGGGCATCCCGCTGGGGGAAAACGGCGAAGGCTTCCAGGGGGTCGGCGCGCTCTGGGAATGGGCCGAAGGCAGCGGCCGTGCGGTCCCCGCGGACGAAGGCTCACCGGCACCGGGCGACCTGATCGTCTGGGGCTCCGACCATGTCGGGATCGTCGAAGCGGTCGACCCCGACGGGACCATCCACACGATCGAGGGCAATTCCTCCGACGAAGTCGCCCAGCGCAGCTACGGCCCGGGCGAAAGCGGCGCGACCGGATACGTCCGCCTCGGATGACCTACGTCACCCCCGGCGACACCGCCGCGATCCCCGCGGCCCCGCGACTCGGCGCGCCGAGCCATGCGCGGGCGCGAGTGGCTCGAGAGCTGCCGATCCGCCTGCCGCTGGTCGCCGTCTACGCCGAACGGGCTATCTCCCGCGCAGGCCTCGGCGCCCTGCTGAGCTCGCAGATGATCGACGTCGTCCACCCCGAAGAGGAGGGCCGCCCGCCGGTCGGCGCCCGCCTCGACGCGATCCTGCTCGCCGGCTTCGCCCCGGAGCGTCGCCTCGCCGACAGCCTCGCCAAGCGCCACGGCGCCCCGGTGATGCTGATGGTCGACGGCGCGCTCGGCGCCGACTCGCTGGAGGAGCTCGGCGTCCACGGCGCGGTCTGCCGCGAGTGCCCGCCGGAGCGCCTGATCGAAGGCCTCCACGCGCTCGCCGCCGGCGACACCTTCTTCGAATGCCACACCCACCCTTCGGCCCCCACCCCGACCGACTCGCTGCTCTCGCCGCGCGAGCGCCGGGTCACCGCCGAGCTGGCCCGTGGCGCCGGCGTCGAGGAGATCGCCACGGCGCTCTGCATCAGCCCGCACACCGCCCGCACCCACGTGCGGAACGTCCGTCGCAAACTCGGCGCCCGCACCTCGGCCGAGGCGGTGGCGCGGGCCCTCACGCTTGGTCTGGTGGCACTGCCGGCGCGCTGAAGTCGGCACGCGCCGCCGCTTCGTTCTCCCGCTTGATCTGCTCCCAGAGCTCCTCGCGGTAGATCCGCTGCTCCCGCGGCGCGGTGATCCCGAGACGGACCGTGCCGCCGCTCACCTCGACGATCTCGACCACGACGTCGTCGCCGATCAGGATGCGCTCGCCCTGGCGGCGACTGATCGTCAGCATCTGCGGAGTGTAGTGGCGGGTCCGTGGGGAGTGATGAGGGATCGTCGCGGGCGGGTCACGCGGGAGCGACGCAAGGCCACGGATCCGTCACCGATGTCTCACGCCGTCACGAAGAGCGTGAGAAGTCCACCCTTCCTCCCGTGTTGTCCAACGGTCACGGACGCGCTGCATGCATTGCCCGTGCCATGGCCCCGGTAATGCATGCAGCGCGTTTCCGGGCCCTGTTTCCGGCCCCGGAAAGCGCCTGGAAGTGCCCGAAGGCGGCGCGAAGTGTGGAGTTCCCGGCATCTTCGTCACCGATCCGGGCGAATGTGCCTTTTCTCGCGCAGCACCCTCACGTGAGTCCGACCTCGCACGGTCCCTGTGCCGGCTCTCCCCCGCACCCCTCACGTCCTGGGCGTCTCATGGCGGTCACAGCCTGCCAGGGCCGCCACGAGACGCCCAGGACCGACCTCGGACGGCCGCCCGCGCCGGCACAACCTTTAAGCCGCGACTTGGCGGCGGCCGCCGGAGAGCAGCGGCTCGCGCAGCGGCGCCCAGGAGGCCTCGTTCATCACCTGGTGGCCGATCCCGGCCGCGACCAGGATCGGGGCCAGCAGGTTGGCGCTGATCTGCCCCGGGTCCTCGTCGGCGCGGACGACGACGAGCACCTGCGCGGCGGCCGGGTCGGTGACGCCGATCCGTTCGGCCTCCGCGTCGGAGAGGACGACCTCGTAATCGGGGAAGAACGCGAAGGGGTCGGTGACCGGCAGCGCCAGGTCGGGCTCGGAGGTCTCCTGCAGCCACTTGAAGGCACCGCTCTCCTCCCGCTCGAGCAGCGCGAAGCGGCGGCCGCCGACGCCGATCATCCCCTCCGGGAAGTCGACCAGCGCCTCGCCGGGAACCTTGAGCTCCCCGAACCGCGTGCTGTCCACGATCTCCGACATGGCTTCCTCGCCGCCTACCTTAGGAAATCCATCAGCGACGGCTGGATCAGTTTCGCTCCGGAGCGCAGCGCGGTTTCATAGGCCGCCTGTTCGGAGGAGAAATTGACCAGCGCTTCTGCCATGTCGACGTCGTAGACCTGGGAGAGCTGGTTGAGGCTCGCTTCCTGCAGCTGTTCGAGCCGCGTCCCGGCCGTCTCCAGCCGGCTGGTGGTGGCACCGACGACGGCGCGCACGCGGGTCAGTTCGTCGAGGTTGGAACTCAGCCGTTCGAGGTCGGTGCCGCGCAGCGCTTCGGCGTTTTCGGCGGTGCCGCCGCGCAGGTCGGAGGCGATGTCGCGGAGCACGTCGAGCAGCTTGTCGTCTCCGGCGCCGGCCCCGTTGCCGAGGACCGTCTGGATGTTGACGTTGACCCCGATCGAGACGCCTTTGCCGAGCACCCGCTGGATCGTCCCTTCGTCGCCCGCGTATTCGTCGCTCGCGCCGAGTTCGTAGGGGCGGGTTTCGGTCGCCGTGCCGGAGAAGATGTAGCGATCGTCGTAGGTGACGTTCGCTTCCTGCTTGACCGCTTCGGTGAGCGCTTCGATCTCGGCGGCGATCCCTTCGCGGGCGACCTGGCCGTTGGAGTCGTTACCGCCCTGGACCAGCAGTTCGCGAGCACGCTGCACGGTGTCGGTGATGCGTGAGAGAGCCGTTTCGGTCGCGGTCACCCAACCGACCCCGTCGTCGGCGTTCGACTTGTACTGCTTGAAGCTTTCGAGCTCGCCGGTCAGCTGCAGCGTGCGGCCGGCCCCGAACGGGTCGTCGGCGGGACGGGTGATCCGGTGGCTGGAGGAGATTTCGCGCTGCATCTGGGAGAGCCGGGATTTCGTCGCGCCGAGGTCCTGCAGGACCGTGCGCCGGGTCATCCCCTCGGTGATCCGCATCGTCATCGGGCGTCCCTCCCCCGCGCCGTCACAGTCCGACCCGGCCGGTGCGGTTGATCAGCACGTCGAGCGCTTCGTCGAGCGCGGTCATCGCCCGCGCCGAGGCTTCATAGCCCCGCTGGAAGCGCTGCAGATTCGTCATTTCTTCGTCCATGGAGACGCCCGAGGCCGATTCGCGCCGTTCCTCGACCGCGTTGAGCAGCGCCTGGGCGTTCGTTTCGCCGTTTTTGGCTTCGTTCATTTCGGTGCCGACACGGGTGACGAAGGCGGCATAGCTGCGGTCGACGGCGCCGCCGCGCAGCGCCCCGATCGCGGTGGCGATGTCGTTGCCGCCGACCGAGCCGTCGCTTGCGGTCTCCACTTCGGCGGCGGTGACGGCGACGTTCAGCGAGGCGGCGCCTTTCCCGGCTTCGTAGGTGAAGAAGGCCGGGCCGCCGCCTTTCGTGTGGATCGCGTTGACGGCGTCGGCGAGCCCTTCGGCGAAGCCGTTCAGTTCGGCGCGGAAGGATTCGATCGACCCGCCGGGTTCGACCAGTTCGAGCAGCGCGCCGAGCTTCCCTTTCGGTCCTTTCAGTTCCTGGGGCCAGTCGACTTCAGTGCCGGAGACGAGCGGCGCGGCAGCGTCGCCGAAGCCGACTTCGACCGTCCCGTCTTTCAGTTCGGTGACAGAGACCTGACCGAGTTCTGACAGTTCGTCCAGCAGCAGGTCACGGCGGTCGAGCAGGTCGTTCGGTTCGGCGCCCTCGGTGACCGAGCTGCGGATCGCCCCGTTCAAGAGCGCGATTTCTTTCGCCTTCTGTTCCACTTCGCCGCCTTTACCGGTGATCGCGGCGTATTCGCCTTCGGCCACGCCCGCGGCGTTGGTCAGCTGCTGGTTCAGTTCGGCGAGGCTGACGCCGAGCGCCTTGCCGGCTTCGACGACGGCCTGGCGGGCGGCGGAGTCTTCCGGGCTGTTGGCGAGCCCTTCCCAGTCGGTCCAGAAGGTCTGCAGCCCTTTCGAGATCCCGGTTTCGCCCGGCTCGGCCAGCGCCCCTTCGATCGATTCCATCCCCTGCACGCGCGTGGCGAGCCCGCCGAGGCGCATCGCCTGGGCGCGGTACTGGAGGTCGAGGAAGCGGTCGCGGGCGCGGGTGATGCCGGTGACGTCGACACCGGTCCCCAGTTCGGCCTTGCCGTTGCCGGCGCTCGACCCGGTGTTGATCCGCAGCGCGCGGCTGGCGCTCGTCGTCACTTCCTGGCGCGAGTAGCCGAGCGTGTTCGCGTTGGCGATGTTGTGGCCGGTGACGTCGAGGGCCTCCTGCTGGGCGATCAGCCCACGCAGCGCGGTCTGCAGGCCCATGAAGGTCGAGACGCCCATCCGCTACGCCTCCACGTCCATCAGCCGGCGGCCGCCGGGCTGGGATTCTTCGCCGCTGACCCGCAGCAGGTGGTCGAGGAAGGTCAGTTCCTGGCGCATCAGGGCGCGGTTGATGCCGTGCTCGCGGGCGATCTCGGCGAGCAGCCCGCGCAGTTCGGCGGAGCGCGCGAGGAGGCGCTCCTGCTCGGCCGGGGCGGCGAGCCCGGCCAGCGCCGGCAGCCCGACCTCGACCGGCTGCACGCCGAGGCGCACGGCGGCGCGGCGGATCAGCTCGGTGCGTTCGCGCTCCAGCGATTCGCGCGCCGCCATCTCGACCTGGATGTCGGACAGGCGGGCGAGGACCGCCTCGACGTCGCGCTCGCGGATCGCACCGCCTTGGCGCAGGACAAGGTCGAGCAAGCGCTGCGCGGAGGCGATCTGCAGCTCGAGGTGGCGGGCGACAGCGGCAGGCAGGATCTGGTCCTGCACCAGCATCTCGGCGCTCACTTGCCGACTCCCTCAAAGTTCGAGTACATCTCGGTGGCGAGCCCGAGGCCGCCCGCGCCGACCACCGCTTCGGCGACCGTTTCGGGGAGACTGACCGGCGTCGGGGTCGCCGAGAACGCGTTGCCTTCTTCGCCCCCGCCGAATCCTTCTTCTTCGGTCGAGCCGGTCGGCGATTCCGGCAGCGCCTCGGTGAGCATCTGCTTCAGCAGCATCGATTCGAAGGACAGCGCGGCGCGGAAGCCCTGCACCGCGTCGGCGCCTTCGTCGCGGATCGATTTCGGGACCGTCGCTCCCGCCACCGCCGCCGAGATCCCCGTCGCGCCGGTCATCGGATCAAGCCGTTGGCGACAGCGAGGACTTCGTCCTGGGTGGTGATGGCCTTGCCCGCCAGCGCGTAGCCCTGCTGAGCTTCGGTCATCGCGGTCATCACGCCGGCCATGTCGACGTTCGAGGCCTCCAGGGCGCCCTGCTGCACGCGCGCTTTCGGGGCCGCTTCGACGGGCCCACTGGCGGCGGTCGGCAGATAGTCGCCTTCGCCGTCGGCCTGCAGGCCGTCCGGGTTGGTGACCTCGACCAGCGGGATCTTGCCGAGCGTCCGTTTGCCGGCGGAGACGGTCCCGTCGGGCGCGATCGAGATGTTGTTCGGGTCGACTCCTTTGGGGATCCGCACCGGCGGCTGGAGCGCCTGCCCGGTCGCCGTGCGCAGCTGCCCGTCGGGGCCGATCTGCAGGTTGCCGTCGCGGGTCAGCGCCACCCCGCCGTTCGCGCTCCGCACCTGGATGAAGCCGGGCGTGGTGAGGGCGACGTCGAGCGGCCGTTCGGTCGCTTCCAGCGCACCAACTTCCTGGTCTTGGCCGAATACTTCGGCGGCGGAACCAGAGCCGGTGATCGTCCCTTCCGCACCGCCACGTCCGGGCGATTGGTAGAGCAGGTCGCGGAAGCCCACCCGCAGGCTCTTGTAGCCGGTCGTCGACACGTTGGCGATGTCGTTGGAGAGGGCGTCCATCCAGGCCTGCTGGGCTTCCATGCCCGCGGCCGCGGTGGTCAGCGCGGTGTCCATCAGCCGATCGCCCCCACCTGGCCGGCGGACTCGCCGAGCGTTTCGTTGATCGTCTGGATCGATTTCTGATCCGCTTCGAGCGCGCGGAACGAGGAGATCATCTGCACCATCGCCTGCGAGGGATTGACCGCCGATTCCTCGAGGAACCCGGCCCGCACCTTGCCGGTGGCCTGCCCGGTCGCATTGCCCGTGAAGAGGTTTTCCCCCTCCTTTTCGGCGCCTTGGACTTCAAAGACGCCGATGTCCCCGGGCGCGACAGTCCCGTCGGCGCGGAGCCGCACCGGCGCCCCGTTGGCGCCGAGCACCGGATCGCCGAGCTGGTCGGTCAGGTTCCCTTCGGCATCGGTGGAGAACTGCCCGTTGCGCGTGTATCGAACCCCCGCTTCGGTCCGCACCGCGAAGAACCCTTCCCCTTCGACCGCGAAGTCGAGTGCTTCCCCGGTTTCATGGATTCCGGCGGGAGTCAGATCAGTCGACGTTTCCCCGATCTCGACCCCGAGGCTGAGCCGCCCGACCGACGCCCCGGTCTGGGTGTTCTGCAAGAGCAGTTCCCCGAACCCTTCCTGCGTCGCCCGATCGGCCTTGAAGCCCGGCGTATTGACGTTCGCCAGCTGATTCGAGATCTGTTCCTGCCGCACCATCTCGGCGAGCATTCCCGACGCGGCGATGTAGAGACCGGAGTCCATCCAGCCCCGGTATTCGACCGCCGCCGCCGCGACTTGAGGCGGATGCCCGCGCGGCTCAGCCGGCGGCGGTGAAGAGCTCAGCGTCGCGGCGCAGGGAGGAGCGGAGGCGTTTCTTCAGTTCACCGTGGATCTGGCAGACGCGGCTCTCAGAGACGCCGATGACCTCGCCGATCTCCGACAGGGTGCGGCCCTGGGTGTAGAGCATCACGGCGACGCGGCGCTCGCGTTCGGAGAGGTGAGAGAAGGCGCGGCGGAAGCGCTCGCGGGCGAGCGTCTTCGTCGCCTCGCCCTCCGGATCGGCGCGGCCTTCGAGGTCGGGGATGGTCTGGGACAAGGCGACTCCGTCTTCTTCATCGCCGGAGGAGGTGACGCTGTCGAGGGAGGTCAACTCGGCGGTGGAGAGGTCGCGGAGGCGGGCGGCCAGCTCGTCCTCGGCGATGCCCATCTTCGAGGCGAGCTCCGGGTCGGTCGGCCGGCGGCCGTGCTCGCGGAAGAAGTCCTCGCCCGCCCGCTCGGCGTCCCGCTCCCAGCGGCGCAGGCTGCGCGGCGCCCAGTCGAGGCGACGGAGGCTGTCGAGCACGGCGCCCTGGATCCGGGTCCAGACGAACTGTTCGAGACTCGCGCCTTTGGCCGGGTCGTAGCGGTCCAGCGCGCCGATCAGACCCTCCACCCCGTTGGAGACGAGGTCGTCGACCTCGCACCAGGCGGGCAGCTCGCGCACCTTGCGGTAGGCAAGATGACGGACGAGCGGCACGTAGGTGAGGACGAGCTGTTCGCGCAATCGGCGGTCACCGGTCTCGCGGTAACGCTGCCAAAGCTTCTCGGTTTCTACTTGGCCTCGACCGGCCGGGCTTGCCATCGAGTACTTCCCTCCTGCCTGGACTGGATTGCCTCTGCGCAGGAGATGTCGGCGGGACGGAGCAGCCGCTAGATCGCCGCTCTGGGGTAAACGCGGCATCCAGTAACCGAACGAACGTCCAGTTTCTGCGTGATACCGAGTAGCGGTCGATGAACCGGAGCGATGGCCCTGCGACTCGACGAGACCCCGACCCCACGTGCCGAATCCCCCGCGGACCGCCGCGAGGCCCCCTACCGGGACCGCCGCACCGCGATCGAGGCGCGCCTCTCCGCCGCCACGACCGCCGCGTCGCGCGAGCTTCCCGGCCTCTACCTGGCGATCGCCCGCGAGGCGCTGGACGGCCTCGCCGCGGAGCCGCGCGAGCCGGTGCTCCTCAACTACGCCGGCGTCGGCCTCAACGAGCTCGGCGCCCGCGACGGCGCCGGACAGCTCTTCGAGGCGGCCCTACGGCTCGACCCGCAGCTCCCCCAGGCCGCCCGCAACCTTGCCCAGGCGCGCGCCCGCAAGGGCTCCCGGGCGAACCTCCCCGCCGCCGTCGCCGCCCAGCTCCGCGGCCTCGGGGCCGAGGCGCGCCGGGTCGCCACCGCCGCCCGACCCGCCACCGGCCTGCGGCTCAGCCTCTGCATGATCGTCCGCGATGAGGAGGAGATGCTGCCGCGCTCCCTCGCCACCGTCACGGGCGCGGTCGACGAGATCGTCGTCGTCGACACCGGCTCCCGCGACCGCACCGTGGAGATTGCCCGCTCCCTCGGCGCGACCGTGGTCGAGCGCGAGTGGACCGGCTCCTTCGCCGAGGCCCGCAACGCCTCGATCGAGGCCGCCACCGGTGACTGGCTCCTGTTTCTCGACGCCGACGAGATCCTCGACCCGGCCGACGCGCCGCTTCTGCGCGAGCTGACCGGTCGCACCTGGCGCGAGGCCTTCTACCTGGTCGAGACCAACCACACCGGTGAGCTCGGCGACGGCACCGCGGTCACCCACAACGCCCTGCGCCTCTTCCGCAACCGTCCCGAGTACCGCTTCGAGGGCCGCGTCCACGAGCAGATCGCCCACAACCTTCCTTCCGGGCTGCCGGAGCGGATCGAGCCGACCCAGGTCCGCGTCGACCACTACGGCTACCTCGGCGCCGTCCGCGATGCGAAGGAGAAGTCGCGTCGCAACATCGAGCTGCTGCGCGGCCAGCTCGCCGAGGCGGGCGCCAACCCGTTCTTCCACTTCAACCTCGGCTCCGAGCTCGCCGCGGCCGGCGACGCGGCGGGCGCCTGCGAGCAGTTCGAGCGCGCCTGGTCGCTCCTCGCCGAGGACCCGACGCGGCGCGAGCGTCCCTTCACCCCCTCGCTGACGGTGCGCTCGGCCAAGGCGCTGCGCTTCTGCGGCCGGCTCGCCGAGGCCGAGGCGCGCGCGCTCGAGGGGCTCGCGATGTTCGACGACCTCACCGACCTCGTCTTCGAGCGCGCCTTGGTCGCCGCCGCCGAAGGCGACACCGAGCGGGCGGTGACGCTGCTGGAAGAGTGCCTCGAGCGCGGCGAGGCGCCGAGCCGTTACTCGCCGACCGTCGGCAGCGGCAGCTTCCTGGCGCTGGCGCGGCTGGCCGAGCTGGAGCGGACGCGGGACCCGGAGCGCGCCGAGGGCCTCCTGCGCCGCTGCCTTCGCGAGCACCCCTCCTACCTGGGGACCGTCCTCCCGCTGGCCGCGGCGATGATCGCCCGCGGCGCCCCCGCCGGCCAGGTCATCGCCGACATCGAAGGCGCGGTCGCCGACCCGACCCCCTCGGTCCGCTTCATGCTCGCCACCGCTCTATATGAGGCGGGCGAGGCGGCGGCGGCCGAACCGCTCTACGCGGCGGTGGTCGACGCGCAGCCGACCAACGGCGGCGCCCGCCTGGCGCTGGCCGAGACCCTGCTCTCGACCCGCCGCTACGCCGAGGCCGCGGAGGCCGCCGCGTCGGTGGGAGACGACGACGCCTCCGCTGCCGCGGCCGCGCGAAGCGAGCTCTTCGCCCGAACGCTGGCGGGGAGGGGAAGCGACGAGGAGATGCCCGCCCCGGCCGAGGACGCCACAACCCGCGCCGCTCGCCGCGGCCTCCCCGCCGCCGAGCTCGACCTCTTCGCCGCCTGGTCCGCGTCCACGTCGTACCCCGCGCTCGACCCCAACGTCATCGACTCGCTGGCGACCATGTTGGAGGCGCTCCTCCGGGTGGAGGAGTTCGAGGCCTTCGAAACGCTCCTCCCCGCCCTCGCCGCCACCGGCCTCTCGGCTCGCCGCCGCCACTCGATCCTCGCCGAGATCTACCTCCGCCGCGGCTTCCTCGAATCGGCCGCCGACGAGTGGGCCGCAAGCTGCGAGGAGGAGGGACCGGACGTCGAGGCGCTCGGCGGCCTCGCCCGGATCGCCACCGCCCAGGGCCTCATCGAAGACGCGGAAATCTTTGAAAAAGGCGCACGGGAACTTGCCTCAAGTTCCATCTGACCCGGTCGATTACCCAGAATGAATGAGCGTCAACTTCCACAAGATCGACGGGCCATGGCCGGTGAGCGCGATGCCTGAGCCCCATCGCAACGGCAACGGCAAAGGCGCGAACGGTGCCCAGGGCGCCGATTTTGCCCGCGACCTGAACGTCGCCTCCGCCGTCCCGTCGCCTCCGCCCGAGGTAAGTGCCGAGGTCCAGGGCGCCGCCCGCGCCGCCGCCCGCCTCCACGAACTGGGCCGGGAACTGCGTTTCGGGCAGGGCGACGACGGCCACCTGCGGGTGGAGCTGCGCGACCACGACGGCAACGTCCTGCGCCAGGTCCCGACGCCTGAAATCTTCGACTTCGCCGAAGGCAAGGTCACCACATGAGCCCGATCACGATCAGCGGCCTCGGCTCCAGCCTCGACACCGAATCGATCATCGAAAACCTGATGAAGGTGGAACGCCTTCCCGCGACGCGCCTGGAACAGAAACAGGCGAAAGTGAAGGCGCGCGAAACCGCGCTGCAGGGGATCCTCAACAAGATGAACGAAGTCGGTTCGGCGCTGCAGGCGCTGCGCTCGCCGACCCTCTGGGCCGACACCCAGACCGCCACCTCCTCCTCGACCGCGGTGACCGCCGAACTGTCGGGCGGCGCTGGCCCGGGCGGCTACCAGGTGGAAGTCACCCAGCTCGCGCGCGCCGCCCAGCGCACCTACGCATTCGCCAAAAGCGAAGCCGCTTCCCAGCTCACCGTCGGCGGCCGGACGATCGAACTGAAAGCGGGCGCGACGCTCGCCGACGCGGTCGCGGCGATCAACTCCGACCACGAAACCGGCCTCTCCGCGGTCGCCGTCGGCGAAAAACTGGTGCTCTCCTCGCGCATCACCGGGGCCGCATCGACGGTCACGGCCTCCGGCGCCGCGCTCACCGAAGAAGCGTCGAAGGCGCGCGCCGGCCAGGACACCCTCTACTCGATCGACGGCGTCACCGGCAGCTCCTCCTCGAACGTGATCGAAGGGGCGATCCCCGGCGTCATCCTCAAGGTCAGCGCCCTCACCAACGGCCCGGCGACCATCGATGTCACCGAACCCGCCCCGGATACCGCTTCGATCGCGACCAAGATCAAAGCTTTCGTCAGCGCCTACAACTCCGCGGTCGAACTGATCGAGGCGAAGGTCGGCGAAGAATCCGTGCGCGAACCGAAAACGGTGGAAGAAGCCAACAAGGGCTCCCTTTTCGGTGACGGGGCGCTCAACAGCCTGCTCGCGGGGATGCGCCAGACGCTCTCCGAATCGGGGCTCGGCGCCCTCGGCGTCACCACCGGCGCCCCCAGCGCCGGCGTCACCGCCGACTCGGCCTCGGTCCGCGGCCTCCTCACCTTCGACGAAACGAAGCTCACGGCGCTCCTGAAAGAAGACCCGGTCGGGGCGAAAGAAGCGATCAGCGGCGCCAACGGCTTCGTCACCGATCTGGAACCGCTGGTCGAAGCGGCGACCAAACCGGGCAGCGGCATCTCCGAACGGATCAGCGCCGCGACCAACGAAGCCGCCCAGCTGCGCGAACAGATGACCAAGCTGGAAGAACGCCTGACGGTGCGCGAAGAACGCCTCCACGCGCAGTTCTCGGCGATGGAAGTGGCGCTCGCCAAGTCGAAATCCGAACAGGAATGGCTGGCCGGGCAGCTCGCGGGTCTCTCCAGCAGCCAGGAATAACCGCGGTGACGAACCCCTACCGCAACGCCAGCCAGGCCTACGCCCAGGACAGCATCCTCACGGCGGCTCCGGAGAAGCTGGTGGTGATGCTCTACGACGGACTCGCCCGCTTCCTCGCGCGCGGCGCCGCGGCGATCCGAGCGGAGGACATCGCCGCCGCCGGCACGGCGCTGAACCGGGCCGGAGCGATCCTCGACGAGCTGCTGGCGACGCTCGACCCCGCCGCCGGCGCCCAGTTGGCCGAGCGCCTCGCCGAGATCTACCT
>JBOGYZ010000039.1:0-11439 GCA_050697015.1 Solirubrobacterales bacterium | reverse complement strand
GCCCAGGACGCATCTAGGACTGCCGCAAGCGCCGGGAGCACGCCCGTCCCGCCGAACCCCTAAACGATCAGCGATTCCCGTAGGCCGATCGCGACGGCGTGGCTGCGGTTTTTCGCATCCAGCCGGGCGAGCGTGTTCTTCATGTGGGTCTTGACGGTCTCCTCGGAGAGACCGAGCTGACGGGCGGCGACCGTCGTCGACTCGCCGTCGGCGAGCAGCTGCAGGATCTCGCGCTGACGCTTGGTGATCGTGCCGCGCGAGCCTTTCGGCGGCACGTCGCCGTCGATGAAGCGCTCCTGCGCGGCCGCCGCGATCGCCGCCTTGCGCAGCTGCTCGGGCCCGGCGGTGCGGGCGACGTAGGCGGTGGCGCCGGCGCCCATCGCGGCGCTCGCCAGGTGGCGCTCCGGACGGTCGCCGTGGGCGACGATCCCGAGCACGGGCGCCGCGCGGCGCATTTCCCGGATCGTCTCGGTGCCGCTGATCGAGGGGCCGCTGCCGTTGGGCCGCCAGCTCATGTCGAGGATCGCGATGTCGAAGTCGCCGATGTCGCGCACGAGGTCGAGGCCTTCCTCGCGGCCGGACGCCTCCTGCACCTCGAAATCCTTCGACAGCACTTCACGGACCCCCAACCGCACCAGCGGATGGACGTCCACGACAAGACATTGTGGGCGTTCGCTCAGGACTGCTTCCGATCAATTGATTAGGTGAGGGCACCCGAGTGGAGGGCACGCCCGACGTGAGTCGATCCTAGCCAAGCAGTCGTTGTGCGGTAGAAAGTCTCCGTGATCTCGATCACCTCGAAGTCGCGCTATGCGGTCGTTGCGCTCGCCGAGCTCGCCCGATCGGGTGAGCGACCGGTGCCGATCAAAGAGCTGGCCGAACGCCGGGACATCCCCGAGCAGTTCCTCGAGCAGCTCTTTTCGACCCTCCGCCGCGCCGGCCTCCTCACCAGTCACCGCGGCATGCGCGGCGGCTACACCCTCTCCCGACCGCCGGAAGAGATCACCGTCCTCGAGGTCGTCCAGGCCCTCGACGGCAAAATCGGCTCCGAAGCCGAAGAGGCCGGCGGGATCTGGGCCGAGGGCGTCGGCGCCCTCCGCAAGGTCTTCGGCCAGACGACGATCGCCGAAGTCGCCCGCCGCGAGGCCGAAGAGGCCGGCAGCGGCATGTACTTCATCTAGTCCCTGCTCGTAGCCGCGCCCGCGAACTTCAGCTCCCGGTGTTCAGGTCGACCGCCTCGCGGATCAGCGCCTTCAGGGCAGGCTCGTCGATCTCGTCGTCCTCGGCGATGTCGATCGCGCGGCGGGTGTTGCCCTCAAGGCTGGAGTTGAAGAGACCTTTGGGGTCCTCGAGGGAGGCTCCCTTGGCGAAGGTCAGCTTCACCACCTTCTTGTAGGTCTCGCCGGTGCAGATGATGCCGTCGTGCTCCCAGACCGGGACGCCGCGCCATTTCCAGGTCTCCTCGACCTCGGGGTCGGCCTCTTTGATCAGCTCGCGGACGCGGGCGAGGGTGTCGCCGCGCCAGTCGCCCAGTTCCGCGATCCGTTCGTCGATCAGCTGCGAGGGGGAGTCCGCCATGGGTTGCCTTCCTTTCTTCGTTGCCTGTGTGGTGCTACTCGAGTATCCCCGCTGTAGGCGAAGGTCTTTGTCTGTGGGCGCCTGAGTAGACCGAAGCCGGTTCGGGTACCGCATCGGAACGTTTTCAGGCACAATGATGGTCTGCGTAAATGGAATCGAGTGATCGAACAAGTCCAATGGGTGGCGGACGAGCGACCCGCGCCGAACGCGACAGATCCACCGCGGCGTCCGTCCTGGCCCATCCGATGCGGGTGCGGATCCTCGAAGTCCTGAATCAGCGGGACATGAGCCCGTCAGAGTTCTGTCGCGACGGTTTCGCGCCGGAAAGCATGGAGGTGTCCCACGTCGCCTACCACTTCCGCGAGCTGGCGCAGTACGGGGCGCTCGCCGTGGTCGAGCAGAATCCGCGGCGGGGCTCGGTCGAACACGTCTACCGCAGCCTCGGCCGCGCCTACTTCAGCGACCGACAGTGGAACGAACTGGACCACGAGGATCGGGTGCGGCTGAGCAAGACGATGGTCCAGGGGCTGATGGCGCGGATCGAAGGGGCAATGATGGCCGACACCTTCGACTCGCGGGTGAACCGCCATCTGACCTGGATCGCGATGCGCCTCGACGAGCAGGGGTGGAGCGAAATGACGACCGCCCTCACCGCCGCCTTCGGCGAAGTCGAACAGATCCGGGCCGACGCGGAAGCGCGCCTCGACCGCGACGGGGAGGACGGCATCCCCTCCACCTGCGGAATCCTCGGCTTCCCCTCGCCGGTCGGCGCGCAGCCGACACCGCCGCCTGAGCACTAGCCCGTATGGTCCGTCGAATGAGTGGCGACGGCGACGCCCGCACCACCGAGCGGCTGACGCTGCGCCCGCCCGGACCCGGCGACGCGCCCGCCTATCGCGCCCTGGTGATGCACCCGACGATCGGCGAGTGGCTGCGCCCGCCGCCACTCGCGCCCTTCGAGCCCGACGACGGCGACCTCTGGCTGGAAGCCGACGCGCGCCACTGGGAGCGCTACGGGTTCGGGCCGTGGGCGGTGCTCGAGCGGGGCGGCGGCGACTACGTCGGCCGGGTCGGGCTGCGCTGGAGCGAGATCGGCGACCGGGCCGGGATCGAGGTCGTCTGGTCGATCGACCCGGAGCGTCATGGCCAGGGCCTCGCGGGCGAGGCGGCCGCCGCGGCACTCGACCTCGCCGCCGAACTGAAGCTCGACGCGGTCTTCGCGATGATCCTGCCCGCCAACGTCGCCTCATTGCGCGTCGCCGAGAAGATCGGCATGACCCGGGACGGCAACGTCGACCACGCCGGCTTCGACCACCTGCTCTTTCGCGCCGCGCCCGGCCCGTCGCCGTCCTAGACTCGGGCTGATGCGGATCGGACCGGAGGCCTCAGCCGTCGTCGGCAACACGCCGATGGTGGAGCTCGAGCGGCTTGGCAACGGGCTGTTCGGCCAGATCTGCGCGAAGCTCGAGTACTTCAACCCCGGCGGCTCGGTCAAGGACCGGATCGGCGTGGCGATGATCGACGCGGCCGAAGAGGCGGGGGAGATCAAGCCCGGGCGCTCGGTGGTGGTCGAGCCGACCAGCGGCAACACCGGCATCGCCCTGGCGATGGTCTGCGCGGCGCGCGGCTACGAGCTGATCCTCACCCTGCCGGAAGGGATGAGCCGCGAGCGCGGCAAGCTGCTGCGCGCCTACGGCGCCAAAGTGCGGGAGACGCCGAGCCTCGGCGGGATGAACGAGGCGGTCGCGCTGGCCGAGCAGATCCGGGACCAGCGCAAGGCCTTCATGCCGATGCAGTTCTCCAACCCGGCCAACGCGGAGGCGCACCGGCGCACCACGGCCGAGGAGATCTGGCGCGACACCGACGGCGAGATCGGCGCCTTCGTCAGCGGGGTCGGGACCGGCGGGACGATCACCGGGGTCGGGCGGATGCTGAAGGAACGGGCGCCGGACGCGCTCGTCGTCGCGGTCGAGCCGGCCAGCTCGCCGGTGCTCTCCGGCGGTCAGCCCGGCCCGCACAAAATCCAGGGGATCGGCGCCGGGTTCGTCCCCGACCTGCTCGATCGCTCGGTGATCGACGAGATCATCGCCGTCGGCGACGAGGATGCGCTGGAGACGGCGCGGCTCGCGGCGAGCGCCGAGGGCGTCCTGGCGGGGATCTCGGCGGGCGCCAACATCCACGCCGCGTTGCAGGTGGCGGCGCGGGCGGAGATGGCCGGCAAGCGGGTCGTGACCATCGTCTGCGATTCAGGCGAGCGCTACATGTCCTTGCCATTCTTTGCCCCATGAGGCACAGACGATGATCCGACGCGTCATGTCCGAGATCCGCGCCGACATCACCGCGGCGCGCGACCGCGACCCGGCGGCGCAGGGCGTCTCCTCGTTCGAGATCCTCACCAGCTGGGCGGGGGTCCAGGCGCTGCTCGCCCATCGGCTGGCGCACGCGCTGCGCGGGGCCGGGGTGCCGTGGGCGCCGCGGGCGATCGCCTACCTGACCCGTGCGGTGACCGGCGTCGAGATCCACCCGGCGGCTGAGATCGGCCAGCGCTTCTTCATCGACCACGGCTCCGGCGTGGTGATCGGCGAGACGGCGAAGATCGGCGATTGCGTGACGTTGTACCAGGGGGTGACGTTGGGCGGCACCGGCTTCCAGCGCGGGAAGCGCCACCCGACCCTCGGCGACAACGTCACGGTCGGCTCGGGGGCGAAGCTGCTGGGACCGATCGCGGTCGGCGACGGGGCGAAGATCGGCGCCAACACGGTGGTGGTCGAGGACGTGCCGCCGGGGGCGACCGTGGTCGGCAATCCGGGCCACCCGGTGCGGGTCGAAGGGCGGAAACTGGAAGGTCCCGACGCCGACTGGATCCACCTGCCCGATCCGATCGCCGACGCGATCAAGGCGCTGTCGGAGCGGATCGTCGAGCTGGAAGCGCGGCTCGCCGAGGTCGACGGCGGCGAGGCCGACGCGGCGAAGCACGAGAAGTCCGGGATCAAGCGGCGCACCGGCCGCTCCTCGGCCGGAGGCTGACCGCTCGCCGCTCTAATCTGCGCCCGGTGAAGATGCGCCTCCTCGTCCTCCTCGCGTTCTTGGCCCTGGCGGCCCTTGCGCTCACCGCCTGCGGGGGCGGCGAAAGCGACGAAGACAAGATCGTCAAGGCCATCGAAACCGCGGAGACGACGACCGATCCGCACAACTGCACTGAACTGCAGACCCAGCGCTTCAACGAACAGGTGACCCAGCAGTCGGGCAAGGCGGGGACCAAGGCCTGCGAAGAAGAAGCGAAGGCGGGTCAGGCCCAGGCGGAAGGCGTCAAGGTCTCGAACGTCTCCGTCAACGACGAAGAAGCGACCGCCGAGGTCAAATTCGAAGGCGAAGCGCTCGGCTCGCAGACGCTCGAAGTCGCGCTGGCACAGGAGGCCGGCGACTGGAAGCTCGACTACGTCGAAGGCTTCGCCGACTACGACGGCAAGGCGCTCGGTGCGGCGTTCGAAAAGCGCTTCGAAGAAGAACCCGAAGGCCTGAGTCCTAAGCAGGCGAAGTGCATCTCCCGCAAAGTCGCCGAATCGAGCGAGGCGGAGGCGGAAGAACTCTTCTTCGGCGGCTCTTCCGAACCGATCGTCGAATTGGCCGAAAGCTGCGCCTAGGCCGCCCGACGCTCGTGCACTTGAGTGCGCCCTGGCGCCCATAACTGCACGAGCGGACCCCGGCCGACCCCCTGGCTATGCTCGATGGGTGAGCCTTCAGGCCGACCAAGACTCGTTCCTGGGGGGCGAGGGGACGCTCTACGGCGCGCCGACCGAGGCCGGGGCGGACCGGGTCGAGCGTCTGGTCGCCGGACTCAACCCGCCGCAGCGCCAAGCGGTCGAGCACGGCGACGGGCCGTTGCTGGTGCTGGCGGGCGCGGGCTCGGGGAAGACGCGGGTCCTCACCCACCGGATCGCCTACCTGCTGGCGACGGGGAGGGCCCGCCCCGGGGAGATCCTCGCGATCACCTTCACCAACAAGGCCGCGGCGGAGATGCGCGAGCGCGTCGCCGGGCTGATCGGCCGCTCGGTCCGGGCGATGTGGGTGACCACCTTCCACTCATCTTGCGCGCGGATGCTGCGCGTGGATGCCGAGCGCCTCGGGTACTCCAAGGGCTTCACGATCTACGACCAGGGCGACTCGCTACGGATGATCAAACGCTGCCTGGCCGAGCTCGGCGTCGACCCGAAACGGTACCCGCCGCGCGCAGTGCAGGGGAAGATCTCCGGCGCCAAGAACCAGCTGATCGACCCCTCCGGCTACAGCGAAATGATGGTCGGCGGCTTCGAGGAGGTCGTCGCCGAAGTCTTCCCGCTCTACGAGAAGCGGATGCTCGAGGCCAACGCGATGGACTTCGACGATCTGCTGGTGCGCACGGTCAACGTGCTGGAGCTCTTCGAGGACGTTCGCGAGCGCTGGCGGCGCACCTTCCGTCACGTGCTCGTCGACGAGTACCAGGACACCAACCACGCCCAGTACCGGATGCTGCAGCTGCTCGCCAAGGAGCACGGCAATCTGATGGTGGTCGGCGACGAGGACCAGAGCGTCTACAGCTTCAGATCCGCCGACATCCGCAACATCCTCGACTTCGAGGCCGACTTTCCGGAAGCCGAGGCGATCAAGCTCGAGCAGAACTACCGCTCGACGCAGACGATCCTCTCGGCAGCCAACGCGGTCGTGTCCCATAACCGGGAACGGCGGCCGAAGGAGCTCTGGACGGACATCGCCGGCGGCGACCCGGTGAAGCTCTACGAGCTCGGCGACGAGCACGAGGAGGCGCGCTGGGTGGCCGGGGAGATCGACCGGCTCGCCGAGGAGGACGAGGTCAAGCGCTCCGACGTCGCCGTCTTCTACCGGACCAACGCGATGAGCCGCGTGCTGGAGGAGACGCTCGAACGCTTCAACGTCAACTACCAGGTGATCGGCGGGACCAAGTTCTACGACCGCCAGGAGATCAAAGACGCCTTCGCCTACCTCGGATTCCTGGCGAACCCGGCAGACCTCGTCGCCTTCGGGCGGATCGTCAACTCGCCGCGACGGGGGATCGGCGACACCACCCAGGGGCGCCTCACCGCCTACGCGAACACCGCGGGGCTGACGATCTGGGAAGTGATCGAACGGGTCGAGGACGTGCCGGGGGTCAGCGCCGCAGCGATCAAGTCGGTCGGTCGCTTCTTCGAGATGATGGACGCGCTGAAAGATCACGTCGAGGACTCCTCGATGCACTCGCTGCTGGAGCGGGTGCTGAACGAGACCGGCTACATGGAAGCGCTGAACGCGGAGCGGACGGTGGAGGCCGAAGGGCGGGTGGAGAACCTCGAGGCGCTACTCGAGGGCGCCGCCGAGTTCGACCGCGAGCGGGAGATCGAGGGCGAGAGCCAAATCACCCCGCTGGAGGAGTACCTGCAGACGAACATGCTGCGCTCCGAGCAGGACGCGTTGGAGGGGGAGGAGGCGGAGAAAGTCACGCTGATGACGCTCCACAACGCGAAGGGGCTGGAGTACGACACGGTCTTCGTGATCGGCATGGAGGACGGCGCGTTCCCGCACATGCGCTCGCTGGAAGAAGGCGGCGAAGAAGAGGAGCGACGCCTCTGTTACGTCGGCATCACGAGAGCCGAACGGCGCCTCTACCTGACCTGGGCGCGCGAACGCCAGCTCTTCGGCCGCTCCGAGCGCAACCTGCCGTCGCGCTTCATCGACGAGATCCCGATCGAGCTGACCGAACGGAGCTCGACCGCGGCGAGCACCGGGATGACCTGGGGCTCGACCTCCTACGGCGTCGGCTCGGGCGGTGGCTTCGCCGACAACGGTTTCGGCAGCGGCGCCGACGCGCTCGCCCCGGCGCAGCCGCTCGATCCTGGCCCGGCGCTGGAGATGCGGACCGGCGACGACGTCGTCCACGCCTCCTTCGGCGAAGGCGTGGTGACCGGGACCGAGCCGGGCGGGGTGATCGTGGTGAGGTTCGACGACGGCAAGGAGCGCAAGCTGATGGCCGACTACGCACCGATCAGGAAGAAGTAGATGGCGGCGCGGGTGATCGACGGCAAAGCCGTCGCGGGGGCGGTCAAAGAGCGGGTGAAGGTCGACCTCGTCGCTTTCGAGGAGGAGTTCGGCCGCACGCCGGGGCTGGCGACGGTCCTGGTCGGCGAGGATCCCGCCTCCGAGGTCTACGTCGGGATGAAGGTGAGGGCATGCGAGGAAGTCGGGATCAGGTCGATCCACCGGCAGCCGGAGGCCTCGATCCGCCAGGAGGAGCTGGAGGCGCTGGTCGAAGAGTTGAACGCTGACGACGAGGTGGACGGGATCCTCGTCCAGATGCCGCTTCCGGACCACCTGGACTCCGACCGGATCGTGGCGCTGATCGACCTGACGAAGGACGTCGACGGGCTGACCCCGGTCAACGCGGGGTTGCTCGCCCACGGCACGCCGGGCCTGACCCCGTGCACGCCCGCCGGGGTGATGGAACTGCTCGAGCACGAGGGGGTCGAGGTGGAGGGCGCCCACGCGGTCGTGGTCGGGCGCTCGAAGCTGGTCGGCGTCCCCGTCGCCCGCCTCCTGCTGATGGCGAACGCGACGGTGACGATGTGCCACTCGCGGACCCGTGACCTCGACGGAGTCTGCTCCCAGGCCGACATCCTCGTCGCCGCGGTCGGCGTGCCCCACCTGCTCGGCGCTGGGTCGGTGAAGCCCGGCGCGGTGGTCATCGATGTCGGCGTGAACCGCCTCGAGGAGGGCCTCGTCGGCGATGTCGACTTCGACGCGGCCGCCGAGGTCGCATCGGCGATCACCCCGGTCCCCGGCGGCGTCGGCCCGATGACGATCGCGATGCTCCTCCACAACACCCTGGTGGCGGGCCGGACCCGCATGGCGAGCCGATGACGCCGGACGCCGACGACCAGAAAGGTCGGCGGCGCGCCGCCAGGCCCAAGCGGATCGTGAAATCCCGGCGGAACGTGCCGAAGCTCCGCGCCGGGGAGGCCATCGCGCTGGTCGCGGCAGTCCTGCTCTTCATCCTGATGTTCTTCGACTGGTACGGCGCCAAGGCGACGACCAGCGCCGAAACCCTCAGCGGGGTCGTTACCGGTACCGGCGGCGGCAGCGCCTGGGACACGCTCGAAGTGATCCCGCTCTTCCTGATGCTGGCGATCGTGGTCACCGTCGGCGCGGCGATCTTGCGCCTCAGCGGCACCGACTGGAAGCCCGCGATCCCGCCCGCGGCGGCGATCTGCGTGCTCGGCATCCTCGCTGCGGTCCTGATCCTGCTCCGCATCATCTCGCCGCCCGGCCCCGAGGGCACCTTCGCGGAACTCGCCTACGAATCGACCCTGAAGCTGCCGATCTTCCTCGCACTCGCCGCCGCCCTCGGCATCGCCTACGGCGGCTGGCGCGCGATGGGGGAGGAGGGCGCAACGTTCGCCTCGATCGGCAAGAGCCTGGAGTCCCCGAAGCGCACCTAGAATCGTCGCGTGGCATCGCGCGGCGGGGAGGCCTTCAAGCGACTGGGTCCGGGCGGAGCGATCTCGCTGGTCGCCGCGATCCTGCTGTTCGCCTTCACGTTCTTCCAGTGGTACGGGCGCCCGCACTCAGGGCCGAACACCCTTCTGATCGACCTCTGGCCCTACGGGGGTGGCACGGCCTGGCAGACGCTCGGGATCGTCCCTCTCCTCGTCGTGCTTGCGGCGGCCGTCGTCGGGGTCGCGATCTCCGCGCTTCGGCTCACCGGATCCGGCCGCAGGTCGGGGCTCCCCCTCGGCGCCCTCGTGGGCCTCCTCGGACTGCTCGCCGCCGCCGTGATCGCCGCCGCCATCAACTGGCCGCCCGAAGTCGATCCGATCGAACGGATCCCGATCGAACAGAGCATCGAGGCGGGCCCGTACCTCGCCCTCGCTGCCGCTCTGGCCATCGCCTGCGGCGGCTGGCTGACCTGGCGGGCCGAAGGAACCTAGAATCGACGGCGTGATCGATCGCGAGCAGGTACTTCACGTCGCCCGGCTGTCCCGGCTGCGGCTCGACGACGCCGAAGTCGAGACGATGGCGGGGGAGCTTTCGGGCATCCTCGGGCACGTCGACCGGATCCGCGGGCTGGATCTGGAAGGGGTCGAGCCGACCTCGCACGTCGTGCACCTGGAGAACGTGCTGCGGGCCGACACGCCGTGGGAGAGCATGCCGCCTGCGGTGGCCCTCCGCAGCGCCCCGGAGCCGTTCGAAGGCGCCTTCCGCGTCCCCTCGCCGCAGGCCGACGCCGACTGATGGCCGACCTGCTCGACCTGACCGTCGCCGAGGCGGCGGCGAAGATCGCCGCGGGCGAGATCTCGGCTGACGAGTACGGGGCCGCGTGGCGCGCCGCCGCCGCGACCGACGACCTGAACGCCTACCTCTGGACGGCCGAGCACGCCGGGTCGCTCGAACCCGACTGGAACGGGGACGGCGAGAGCGCCCCCGCCGGCGAGGGCGACGCGACGCCCTACGGCTCGAACGCCCCGGCGCCCGCCGACTCCGGCCCGCTGGCCGGCGTCCCGATCGCGATCAAGGACATCTTCACCACGCAGGGCATCCCGACCACGGCCGGGTCCCGGATCCTCGAGGGCTACCGGCCGCCCTACACCGCGACCGCCGTGCGGAGGCTGACCGGGGCCGGAGCGCGCGTGCTGGGCAAGACGAACATGGACGAGTTCGCGATGGGGTCCTCGAACGAGAACTCCGCCTATGGCCCGGTGCTGAATCCGTGGGATCGCAGGCGCGTCCCCGGCGGCTCCTCGGGCGGCTCGGCGGCGGCGGTCGCGGGCGGCCTCGCCCCGGCGGCGCTCGGCACCGACACCGGCGGCTCGATCCGCCAGCCGGCGGCGTTGTGCGGCATCGTCGGGCTGAAGCCGACCTATGGGCGGGTGAGCCGCTACGGCGTCCTCGCCTACGCCTCGTCGCTCGATCAGGTCGGGCCGATGACCCGCACGGTGCGCGACTGCGCCCTCCTGCTCGAAGCGATCGCCGGCCACGACCACCTCGACTCGACCTCGGTGCCACAGGCGGTGCCGGGCTACGCGGCGGCGCTCGACGCCGGCATCCGCGGCCGGCGCTTCGGCCTGCCGAAGGAGTATTTCATCGAGGGCATGTCGCGCCAGGTCGCCGACGCCGTGCGCGGCGCGGTGCAGCAGATCGAAGCGCTCGGCGGCATCGTCGAAGAGGTCTCGCTGCCGCACACCGAGTACGCGATCGCGGCGTACTACCTGCTCGCCACCGCCGAGGCGAGCTCCAATCTGGCGCGCTACGACGGCACCCGCTACGGGCTGCGCGTCGATCGCGGCCAGGGCCTGCTCGACATGTACCAGCAGACGCGCGCGCAGGGCTTCGGCACCGAGGTCAAGCGCCGCATCATGCTCGGCACCTACGCGCTGTCGGCGGGCTACTACGACGCCTACTATCTCAAGGCGCTGCAGGTCCGCACCCTGATACGGCGCGACTTCGAGCGCGTCTTCGAGCGCTGCGACGCGATTCTCACGCCGACGACGCCGACCACCGCCTTCGCCATCGGCGAGAAAGCGACCGATCCATTGGCGATGTACCTCTCCGACATCTTCACCATCTCGGTGAACCTCGCCGGCCTGCCCGGCCTGTCGCTGCCCTGCGGCTTCGACTCGGCAGGGCTGCCGATCGGGCTGCAGATCGTCGGCCGGCCGCTCGACGAGCTCGGCGTCCTGCAAGCGGGCTACGCCTACGAGCAGTCGACCGACTGGCATGCTCGCAAGCCGCCGGAGTTGTGATGCGACGCACTGTTCGACTGGAGGGCGCCGGTCCCTCGGCGCCGGGGGTGGCGCGGGATGGGTGTCGCGTGCACGG
>JBOGYZ010000038.1:0-13238 GCA_050697015.1 Solirubrobacterales bacterium | reverse complement strand
CCGAGGCCGGTACCGGAGCCCTCGTCTCCCGGCGAGGCCTGACTGAAGCGATCGAAGGCCTGGGGAAGGAAGTCGGGCGGGAAGCCGCCTCCGGCGTCGGTGACGTGGAGCTCGACCCCGGCGCCGCGGCGCACGGCGCTCAGTCTCACCGGTGGCGCCCCATGGGCGAGGGCGTTGTCGACGAGGTTGCCGAGGGCCTGCTCGAGCCGCGCGCGGTCGGCGCGGGCCGTCATCCCCTCCTCGCCGGCCTCCCCCACCACCTCGACCAGATCCGTCGGGTAGCGGGCCGCGACGGCGGTGAGCAGCGCGCCGAGATCGACCTCCTCGCGGCTGACCGGAAGGCGGTCGCGATCGGCGCGGGCGAGGACGAGGAGGTCCTCGCTCAGGGTCGCGAGTCGGTCGGTGTCGCCGATCGCCGCGGCGAGCGCGGCGTCGAACTCATCGCCTTGCGGCCGTTCGCGACGCATCAGTTCGAGCTCCATCTTCAGCTGAGTCAGCGGCGTGCGCAGCTCATGGCTGGCGTCGGCGACGAAGGTCCGCTCGCGTTGCAGGCCCTCCTCGAGGCGGACGAGCATCCGATCGACGGGGCGCAGGGCGAGACCGACCACGACCCAGCCGGTCAGCGCGGCGAGGATCAAGGCGACCGGACCGCCGATCAGCAGCAGCGTCCGCACGTTGGAGAGCGCTTCGTTCCGCTCCTCCAGAGTGGCGCCGACGGAGACGATGTAGTGGTGGCCGCCGACCGCGACCGGCGCAGCCACGATTCGTATCGGTCCCAGCTCCGGTTGGCCCGATTGGATGTCGTAGGTGCCGCCGTCTTCGGCCAGCCGCCGGAGGTCGGCGCTCTCGAGCACCGGTTCGTCGCCGAGGCCCTCGCGGGCGCCGACGACGGTGCGGCTGCCCGGGAGGACTATCTGCACGAACCCGGACCCCTCTTCCCCCCGGGCGACCGCGCGGGTCAGGGCACGCGCCCCGCCGCCCCCGTTCTCGAGCCGAGTCGAGACCAGCTCCAGGCGCGCCTCCAGCGACTGGTCGATCCGGTTGTCGAGTTCGGTCCGCAGGCGCAGGTAGAGGAAGAGCGCGGTCGCGACGAGGACGGCGGCGATCGCGACGGTGAAGGCGAGGGTCAGCTTCAGCCGGACCGGCAGCCGGCCCCTCACTTGCCGTCGTCGCTGCGCAGGCGATAGCCGACGCCGCGCACGGTCTCGATG
The DNA here is from genome assembly GCA_050697015.1 of Solirubrobacterales bacterium. Classification (GTDB taxonomy): domain Bacteria; phylum Actinomycetota; class Thermoleophilia; order Solirubrobacterales; family 70-9; genus VAYN01. The sequence continues at coordinate 12,027 of JBOGYZ010000038.1, read as the reverse complement.
CTGCCGAGGCCGAAGGGCTTGTCGACCTTGTCGCGCAGCTGATGGATGTGGACGGCGATCACGTTGGAGCGGTTCTCGTAGCTGTTGTCCCAGGCGCCTTCGAGAAGTTCGAGGCGTTCGAGGACGATGTCGGGGTTGCGCATGAAGACCTCCAACAGGGCGAAGCCTTTGCTCGAGACCTCGACCTCGGTCTCGCCGCGCCAGACCTTGCGGGTGGCGGGGTCGATCCGCAGCGTCCCTACCTCGAGGGTGGGTGGCCGGCGGACCTCGCCGCGCCGCGCCAGCGCCCGCAGGCGGGCGAGGAGTTCGGAGAGCTCGAAGGGCTTGGCGACGTAATCGTCAGCGCCGCCGTCGAGCCCCGCGATCCGGTCGGGCAGCGAATCGCGCGCGGTCAGCACCAGGATCGGGGTGGTGATGCCGTCCTCGCGCAGCCGCCGGCAGGTCTCGAAGCCGTCGATGCCGGGCAGCATGACGTCCATCACGATCGCGTCGTAGGGCGTCGACGCCGCCATCCAGAGGGCGTCCTCACCTTTGACGGCCACGTCGGCGGCCTCGCCGGCGCTGCGCAGGGCGCGCCGCAGGAGGCCGGCGAGTCGGATCTGGTCCTCGACCACGAGCACACGCATCGATTCCAGCGTTCTCCCCGGAGATGAGGGCGAGATGAGGGACCGGGGATCCGGCCGAGCGACTCTAAGCGGGCCGCCCGGCCCCGGCGCCTGCCTATTCTTCGGTCTGGCCGCCCGCTTCGTGCTGGGCGTTCGGGTTGCCGGGCTCGTCGGCGTGGCCACCGGGCCCGTCGTTGCCAGACACCTCCGAGCCGCTCTCGGACTGGGCGCCGCCGCCGTCCGAGGTCTCTTCGTCGGCTTCTTCGTGGCCGAAGCTCGGACCGTCGGCCGTCTCGGTGTCGGCGGTCGCCTTCGCGATCACCGCCTTGTGCGTCGGTTGGACCGGCGCGGCACCGGCGGCGGCGAGGGCCGAACCGCCGAAGCTGACGGCGGCCAGCGCCCCGCCGATGAGGGCGATCTTCCTGGTCTTCTTGAACATCACGACTCCTTTCGTCGTTGTCGATTCGACGCGAGCCTGGAGCCGGCAGGTGAACTGCCGGTGATGCAATTCATCTCTTCTGCGACGCGGTGGGGGCTCGGGCCCGCGCGACGCAACCGAAAGCCATCCGCCGACCGACCCCCTCGGGCCTACGCGGAGGTCCAGAGCTTGTTGCCGAGGAAGTTGTGCAGGACCCGCCACGGCGAAGGCAGCGACGGCGGCGACCTCATGGGGGACGCCGAGGTCGTTGCCCATCAGCGTGAAGACACCGAGGTTGATGCTGTAACCCGCACCGCCCACGAGGGCTAACTTCAAGAGCTGGACCCCAGTAGTCGGGGGGGTCGGGCCGCCGATCGCTCCATCGCGGCTCTCACCGTGGTTTAAGCCGCACGTGGTGAGGTCCGGCGGGCTCCGCTCGGTGGTTTGGAGAGAACCGCGAGCGAGCGTCCCACCGATGCGGCCAACGCTCCAAATCCGAGCCTGCTGCGCCGTCCTTCTGGCGCTCCTCGCTGCAGGCTGCGGCTCGGGAGGCTCGAGCACGCAGAGAACCTCGATCCCGCCGCCCCCGCCCGCCCCGCCGCAGCGGCACCCGCAGGCGGACCGATCCGGGATCCCGCCGCTGCTAGATCCGCATGACGTCTACGCCGCCGACCGCCCGGGGATGCTCTCGCCGGTCGTCCGAGGTTTTCCGGAACGGGTCTACGTCCCCAACAGCGAAAGCGACACGGTCAGCGTGATCGACCCCCACACCTTCAAGGTGATCGACGAATTCCCGGTCGGAGCGCTGCCCCAGCACGTCGTCCCCGCCTACGACCTGAAGACCCTCTGGGTCACCAACGACGAAGGCAACAGCCTCACCCCGATCGACCCGAAGACCGGGAGGCCTGGCAAGCCTGTGCCGGTCACCGACCCCTACAACATGTACTTCACGCCGAACGGCCGCTACGCGATCGTCGTCGCCGAGCGGCTGGAACGACTCGACTTCCGCGACGCCCACTCGATGAAGCTCCACCACTCGCTGCACGTCCCCTGCCCGGGCGTCGACCACATGGACTTCACCGCGGACGGCCGTTACCTGGTTGCCAGCTGCGAGTTCGGTTCGAAGCTGGTCGAGGTCGAAGTGCCCAAGGAAAGGGTCGTCGGCACCCTGGCGCTGCCCGAAGGCTCGATGCCGCAGGACGTCAAGCTCTCGCCTGACGGCAGGTTGTTCTACGTCGCCGACATGATGGCCGGCGGCGTCTGGCTGGTCGACGCCGGCACCTTCAAGCGGGTCGCCTTCATCCCGACGGGGGAAGGCGCGCACGGCCTCTACGTGAGTCGAGATTCACGCGACCTCTACGTCTCCAACCGCGACGAAGGCTCGATCTCGGTGATCTCCTTCGCCCGGCGGAAGGTCGTCCACAAGTGGCCGCTGCCGGGCGGCGGCAGCCCCGACATGGGCGGCGTCTCGGCCGACGGCAAGGTGCTGTGGCTGTCGGGCCGCTACGACGCCGAGGTCTACGCGATCAGCACCAAGGACGGCAAGCTGCTCGCCCGGATCCCGGTCGGCCAAGGCCCCCACGGGCTCTGCGTCTACCCGCAGCCGGGGCGTTATTCGCTCGGGCACACGGGGGTGTTCCGATGAGGGCGGTGCGGCGGGAGGTGACCGTCGGGATCGCGGTCGCGGCGCTGCTGGCCGGCTCCGTGGCCGGCTGCGGGAGCTCCGGATCGGGGTCGGGGAAGGGCGACGGGAGCGGCTCGACCGCGGTGGCGCAAGGGGCCCCGCCACCGCGCCCCAAGCGCCTTCTGGTGAAGGCCTCGCCCCATCATCTGCCGGCGCCGGTCTCCGGCGAGGCGGTGGTGCCGCAGGGCAAGGACCTGCTGGTGATCGGCGGCCTCGACGAATCCGACGTCTCGATCGCCGCCGTGACGAAGCTCGACCCCTCTACCGGGGCGACGACGCCCGCCGGCGAACTATCGGAACCTCTCCACGACACCGCCGCGGCCGCTGCGCCGAGCGGGGTCCTCGTCTTCGGCGGCGGCTCGGCGACGACGACCGCGGAGGTCCAGCGACTGGTGCCCGGCGGCACCGGTGAAGCGGTCGGCCGCCTGCCGGTGCCGCGCTCCGACCTCTCCGCCGTCACCGTCGGCAGCGCGACCTACGTCCTCGCCGGCTACGACGGCGAAGGGACCGTCGGCGACATCCTGAGGACGAGGGACGGGTCGAAGCTCGAAACCGTCGCAAAGCTGCCGGATGCGGTCCGCTACGCCGCCGTCGCCGCCCTCGGCCCGATCATCTATGCGATCGGCGGCGAGGAAACCGACGGTGCCGACTCGACCGCGATCCAGGCCTTCGACACCCGGAGCGGCCGGGCATCCGCGATCGGCCATCTCGCCGCGCCCTTGGCGCACGCTTCCGCCGTCGTCCTCGGCGGCCGCATCTACGTCGTCGGGGGTCGGCTGAACGGCTCGACCACCGACCAGATCCTCCGCTTCGACCCCGCCACCGGGACCTCCCTTCGGGCCGGCCGGCTCCCCGAACCGGTCCAGAACGCCGCCGCGGCGGTTGTCGGCGGCACGGGCTACCTGATCGGCGGCCTGACGCCGGAAGAAAAGTCCCTCGCCTCGATCGTGACCCTGAGGCTGGTCCGTCAGCCGCCGCCGTAGGCGACGACCATGTCGGTGGCGACGCCGAGGAAGAAACCGGCCGAGAGCAGCCAGAGCCCGAGCTCGCGGTGGCCATAGCGCCGCATCCCGTTCCAGATCTCGCCGATCACGTAGAGCACGGCACCGCCGGCAAGCGCGTAGAAGACAAGCTCGAGCGGAGCCGATTCGACGCTGTAGCCGACCATCGCGCCGACGAAGGTCGGCCCGCCGCCGACCAACCCGGCGACCAGCAGCCAGCGCCAGGACGGCCGCACCGACCCGAGCGGACCGACGATGCCGAGGCCCTCGGTCGCGTTGTGGAGGGCGAAGCCGACGATCAGGACGGTGGCGAGCGCGATCTCCCCCGAGCCCGCGCTGACACCGATCGCCAGGCCCTCGGCGAAATTGTGGAGCCCGATCGCCAGCGCGATCGTCATTCCGGTCTGCAAGGCCCGCTTGTTCGCATGGGACACGGTTTCCGGCAAAAGCTTGGCCGGGGCAACGTCGACAGCGCCACCGGCGATCGGCGGCAGCGAGCGGCGCCGGAGGCGGCGTTCGAGCGTCGCCAGGCCGCCCAGGCCGAGCGCGAATCCGGCCGCGAGGAGGGCGGCGAAACCGACCGCGTGGCCAAGGCCGTGCGAGCCGTCCTTGTAGCCGAGCACCGCGTCCTCGAGCAGCCCGACGGCGTGCTCCATGACGTCGACGAAGATGAAGGCGAGGATGCCGACGGCGAGCATGGCGAGGCCGACCCGGACCCGGTCGTCGAGGCTCCGCACCCGACCTAGGGGCAGGCCGAGGAAGATCGTGAAGCCGGCGAGGGCGCCGAGCAGGGCGGTTTCAGCGAAGGACAATGTTGCGCGGTGTCCCGGTCGGCGCGTGCATTAGGTAACCCTAACGTAACCCGGGGGCGATGCGCTGCGTCCTGTTGCCAGGGCGTCGCCGCCGACGGTCCTCGACCCGTCAGGGCGCGGAGCATGCCGGGCGCGGTCGGGCCCGGTAGGCGCTGAGCCCGGCGGGAACGGCGACCGCGACCATCACCGCCAGCTGGATGGCGAGCGAGCCGGCGACGCTGAACAGTGCGAGCGGACCGTTGCTTTGGTCGGCGAGCCCGGGCGAATCGTGGAGGAGGGCGATCAAGTAGACGGCGGTAGCGAGCGCGATCCCGAACATGCCGATGACGACGACGCCGGCGCAGGCGGAGGCGACGCGGAGTAACTCGCGGGGCACGGTGATCGCGAAGAGGCCGAGGCGACCCGCGAGCGCGCAGCCGATCCCGCAGGCGAGTGCGATCACGGTCCAGAGCGCGAGGCCGGCGGCGTCGAGGGCCTGGCCGGGAGCGGGCGGCAGGTTGGCGATGACGGCGAGCGCCGCGGTGGCCAGGCCAAAGACGACGAGGCAGCCGACGGCGAGCACCGTGGCCCGCTCGACCGCGCGCCGGTCGCGTGCCTGGCGCAGGGCGAGCACGATCAGCGGCGCGGCGCCGATCGCGACCGCGGCGGCGGCGAGCAGTGCCAGCACCTGGATCGCCGTGTGGGCTGCGCCGACCAGCCCATGGGTGGCGGCGACCCGGGTGAAGGGGTGGTCCTCGGTCGTCTTGTAAAGGCCGAGGCCGGCGGCCGAGAAGACGACCCAGCAGAGGAGGATCGAGCTGAGGCCGAGGCGCAGGCGGTCGTCGGGGCCGAGCTGCTCCTTCAGCCCGGGCTCGGGGCGCAGGTGGGCGCGGACGGCGCCGCGGACGAGATCGCCGACGGCGCGCGGCGAGGCGCCAGTGTCCTCGACCAAGGTCTCCATCTCCTCGCCGTAACGGCGACGGTAGGCGAGCGGGTAGAGCGCCAGCGCGAGGCGTGCGAGGCGGGCGCTCACGAGACCGCCCCCGCGGCGCGCAGCCGCTTCATCCCGGTGTCGACCACGCGGTCGAGCATCCGCAGCTGCTCCTCCAGCGCGGCCGAGCCGGCGGCGGTGATCTTGTAGGGACGGCGGCGGTCCTCGCTCGGGAGCGCCTCGATCAGGTCACGGCCCTCGAGGCGGGAGAGGGCACCGTAGAGGGTGCCGGGTCCCAACTTCACGCCCGCCACCTCCTCGACGTCCTGGGTTATCGCGTACCCGTGCTTCGGCCCCTCGGCGAGGCTCGCCAGGACGAGGAGGCCCGGGTCAGTAGATCGCTCGCTGATGTATCGCATTGCGTTATAGTAGCGCCTCCGCGGCCCGGTGTCACGCCCCGGCCGGCGGCACCGGCACGACGACGCCATCGCGATCCTCGGGCCGGACGTCCATCCGCGTCCTCGCCAGCCGGTACACGGTGAGGAGGACCAGGGCGACGAGGATCAGGCTGGCGCCGCCGGTCCCCAGCCCGAGACCGCCGCGGCTCGGTTCGACCGCCATCCAGTCGGCGAAGGAGGCCCCGAGGGGACGGGTGAGGACGTAGGCGATCCAGAAGGCGAGCACCTCGTTCATGCCGAAGTACCGGTAGGCGATCGCCGGGATCGCGATCAGCCCGATGAACAGCAGGCCGGAGGCGAAGTAGCCGAGATGAAGCGTCGTCGCGGTCATGTCGCCGGTCGCGGTGCCGAGCGCGAAGGTGGCGAGGACGGTCGCCCAGTAGAAGGCCTCGCGCCGTTTGGTGTAGATCGAGTGGATCGAGAGGGTCCCCTCGCTGCGGTGCCAGACGGCGAAGACGGCGGCGAGGACGATCGCGTAGAGGATGGTCACCGCGAGATAGGGGACGCCGAGCGCGACGTGGAGGGCGTCGGCGGCGGAGGTGCCGAAGATCGCGACCATGACGACGACGCCCCAGTAGGTCCAGGCGTCGTAGCGCTCGGCGCGGAACTGGCGGCGCAGGGTCCAGACCAGCCCGATCAGCATCAGCGGCACGGCGATCGCCGGACCCAGCAGGCCGTTCAGAGCGTCAGAGGTGGTCTCCCCCATCGCCGTCGTCGCCACCTTGGTGATCCAGAAGAAGGCGATGATCTCCGGCACCTTGGTGAGCAGCGCGCCGGAGGCCCGGGAGGAGGAACGGGGTTTCAGGGAGGGGAAGGGAGTGGTCGACATGGCGGCGCAAGCTAGGGGCCACCGCTAAATCAGAAATGAGAACCACCTGACCCGGGGCGCAGCGTCCAGCGCAGGGCGGCGAGGGCGATCACGGGTGCCAACCACCAGACGTTCAGGCCGAGCGCGCAGACGATCGCGGTGAGGCCGATCGCGGCGACGGCGGCGAGGGCCAGGCGCCAGTCGTCGCCGACGACGAAGTCCCAGGCGGCGAGGGCGGCGCGGCGGATCATGCCGATGCCTCCGCCGCGGTCCGAGGAGCGCGTGGGCGGGAGCGGAGGTCGGCGACCATCGCCAGCGCGGCGAGGAGGACGACGGCGACGAGCGGGCCGAGCGACGCCTCTCCCCCGGGCCAATTGGCGCCGGCGCCCTCGGCGCCCCAGAAGATCCCGAAGCTGGTCAGCATCACGCCGACGGCGAACTTCATCCCGTTCTCCGGGACCCGGGAGAGCGGCGCGCGCAGCGCCAGCCCGGCTCCGAGCACAGCCAGGACGGCGGCCGCGGCCGCGATCGCGGCGAGCCCGACGTCATGCTGGTTGGCGCCGAAGGTGAGGACGATGAAGGCGACCTCGAGACCCTCCAGCAGCACCGCCTTGAGGGAGATCGCGAAGGCGTAGCCGTCGAAGCCCTCGTCGCCCGGCACCGCCGCCGCCTCGGCCCGCTCGGCGGCGAAGATCGCCTCCTCGTCGTGCTTGGCCTTGGCGCCCGCGGCGCGCAGGATCGCCTTGCGCAGCCACTGCAGGCCGAAGGTGAGGAGCAGGCCGCCGACCACCACCCGCAGGACGCCGAGCGGCAGCGAGACGAGCGTCGGGCCGAGCGCCGCGATCAGCACCCCGAGCGCGAGGACGGCGACCCCCACCCCGAAGAGCGCCGAGGACCAGCGCCGCGTGGTGCCGACCGCGAGGACGATCGTGAACGCCTCGACCGCCTCGACCGCGCAGGCGAGGAAGACCGAGAGCGCGAGGCTTACCTCGGTCCCGCTCACCGGCTCACCTCAGAAGGCGAAGATCAGGGTGCAGACGATTCCGGCCACCAGGCAATAGATACCGAATGGCGTCAGACGGTTGGTCTGGAAGAAGCGCAGCAGGAATTTGACCGCGAGCCAGGTGGTGAAGGCGGCGGCGATCGCCCCGACCAGCGCCGGGCCGCGCACCCCGTCACCGGTCGAGCCGAAGAGTTCGGGCAGCTTGAGCAGGCCCGCTGCGGCGATCACCGGGGTGGCGAGGAGGAAGCCGAACTTCGCCGCGTCCTCGTTGGAGAGGCCGACCATCAGCCCGCCGCCCATCGTCACGCCGGAGCGGGAGATTCCCGGGATCAGCGCCGCCGCCTGGGCGGTGCCGATCGCCGCCGCCTGTTTCAGGCTGACGCGGCGGGCGATGCGCGGATCGGAATCGCCCGCGCCGTCGCCCGCTTCGGGGCGGCGCCGGCGCAGCCGCTCGAAGGCGAGCAGCAGGATCCCGTTGAGAATGAGGAAGAGCGAGGCGGTCTCGGGCGAGGCGAAGAGCGTGCGCAGCGGGTGCTGCAATGCGAGGCCGAGGATCCCCGCCGGGATCGTGCCGATCACCAGCAGCCAGCCGAGGCGGGCGTCGTCATCGCCGGGAGTGATGCCGCGATCGCGGACCGAGCGGCCGAGGCCGCGGAAGATCCGCATCCAGTCCCCCAGGAAGTAGAAGAAGAGGACGATCGCGGTCGCACAGTGGGTGGCGACCAGGAAGGCGAGGAAGTAGTCGTCGTTCTGGTGGATGTTCCAGCCGAAGAGGCCGGGGATGATCACGCCGTGGCCGAGGCTGGAGATCGGGAACGGCTCGGCGATGCCCTGGGTGAGGCCGAGGATCAGCGCCTGTAGGTAGGAGATCGGGTGCATGCGCCGGCGATCATCCGTGGCTCAGATTAATGCCAGATGAGAGCGGGATGGAGACCCAGACGTCGGCCCCGCCGGCGGGGCGGTTGGCGGCGTGTGCGCGGCCGCCATGTGCCTCGGCTACCGTTGCCACGATCGCGAGGCCGAGGCCGCTGCCACCTTCGCGGACACCGGGCGCGCGCCTGAAGCGCTCGAAGGCGTGATCGATGAAGTCGGGCGGGAAGCCCTCGCCCTCGTCGGTGACGTGGATCTCGACCGCGTCGCCGGGCGCGCGGCGGGCCGAGAGCTCGATCGTCCCGGCGCCGTAGCGGAGCGCGTTGTCGACCAGGGTGCCGATCGCCTGGTCGAGGCGTAGCCGGTCGGCACGCAGCTCGAGCTCGCTGCCGCCGGCCACCTCGATCCGCCGCCCCGCTTCGGCGGCGCGCCGGGCGAAGCGGCGCTCGACCGTCTCGAAGGTTTCCTCGAGGCGCAGCAGCTCACGCCGCAGCGGCAGCTCGCCGCGCTCGGTCTGGGCGATCGTCAGCAGATCGTCGGTGAGCTGGCTCAGCCGGTCGGTCTCCTCGGCGGCGGAGGCGAGCGCGGCGCGGAGCTCCTCCGGCGAGCGGCCTTCGGCCAGGGCGAGGTCGAGCTCGGCGCGCAGGATCGCCAGCGGCGTGCGCAGCTCGTGGCTGGCATCGGCGACGAAGGCGCGCTCGCGCTCCAGCGCATCGCCGAGCCGCGTCAGCATCTCGTTCAGCGTCTCCCCCAGCCGCGCGAGCTCGTCGCGGGTGGCGGGGACGGGCAGGCGCTCGTCCGGGGAGGCGGTCGAGATCTCCTCGGCGCGGGCGCGCATCGCCTCGACCGGGCGGAGCGCCGCCGTGGCCACCCCGTACCCGGCGATCGAGGCGAGGATCAGCGCCGCCGGCAACCCCAGCAGGAGGAGCTGGGCCAGGTCGGTCCGGGCGTCCTCGTTCTCGGCGGTCGAGGCGCCGACGACGACGATCCGCTCGCCGGCGGGCGTCGTCACCGGGACCGCGAGGAGCCGGGAGCCCTCGTCGAGGCCGGGCAACGGGCCGCGGTCGAAGAAGACCGGGCCTTCGGCGGCGGCACGAAGCTGCTCGGCGCTGAGCAGATCTTCGCTGCCGATCGTCGAGGAGGAGTCGACGACCTTCCCGGCCGGGTCGAGCACCTCGGCGAAGCTGTCCCTCCTGCCGACCAGGTGCTGCCCGCCGGCGGCGAGGGTCGTCCCCTGCTGGCGGACGACGGCGGAGAGTTCGCCCGCGCGGGAACGCAGGCCCGCGTCGATGGTGTTGCCGACCTCGTGCTGGAACTGGAGGTAGACGAAGAAGCCGGTCGCGGCCAGCACCACGGCGATCACCGCGGCGAAGACGAGGGTGAGGCGGAGGCGGATCGAGAGGCGGCTCAGCGACCGCCGTCCTTCCGCAACCGATACCCGGCGCCGCGCACGGTCTCGAGCGAGACGACGTCAAACGGCACGTCGATCTTGCGGCGCAGGTACCGGACGTAGACCTCGATTACGTTGGAGCGACGTTCGAAGTCGTACTCCCACGCCTGCTCCAGCAGCTGGCTTCGCGAGAGGACGTAGCCGGCGTGGCGCATGAACGTCTCGAGGAGCGTGAACTCCTTCGAGGACAGACCGATCTCGGTGTCGCCGCGCCAGACCTGACGGGTGCCGGGGTCGAGGCGGAGGTCGCCGACCTCGATCACCGGCGGCCGTTCGACGTTTCCACGACGGACCAGCGCGCGCAGGCGCGCCAACAGCTCGGCGAAGGCGAACGGCTTCACCATGTAGTCGTCGGCGCCGCCGTCGAGGCCGACGACCCGGTCTTCGAGCGAGCCGCGCGCGGTCAGCATCAGGACCGGCGCCCAGACTCCGTCGCGGCGGAGGCGCCGACAGGTCTCGAACCCGTCGATGCCGGGCAACATCACGTCGAGGACGACCGCGTCGTAGTCGGCGGCGCCCGCCATCAGGAGCGCCCGCTCGCCTTCTTCGGCGATGTCGACGGTGAGGCCCTGCTCGCTGAGGCCGCGGCGCAGGAGCGCCGCCATCTTCACCTCGTCCTCGACGACCAGAACTCGCATCGTCCAAAGATCATCGACCCAGATGAATGGTGGATGAGAACCATGACTCTCATCTTCGTTTAAGCGCGGGTCGCGACGGTTGGGGCATGCCATACGCCTCCGTCACCGACTTCGTCCTCAACCCCATCGTCGAAGTGGCGACCGAATTCATCAGCTCGGCGGGACTGCCCGCAGTGTTCCTGCTGATGGCGCTCGAGTCCGCCTGCATCCCGATCCCGAGCGAGGCGATCATGCTGTTCGCCGGCTTCGCCGTCTCGAAAGGCGAACTGACGTTGGTGGGGATCGTCGTCGCGGGTGTCCTCGGCAACCTGGTCGGCTCGTTGGTCGGCTACGGCATCGGCTACTTCGGCCGGGTCGACCTGCTCGAACGCCACCACCTCTTCCACGTCAGCCCCGAGCGGTTGCGCCAGATCGAAGGCTGGTTCGAGCGCAACGGCTCGGCGACCGTCTTCTTCTCCCGGATGCTGCCGCTGGTCCGCACCTTCGTCTCGGTCCCGGCGGGGGTGGCGCGGATGCCCCTCGGCCGCTTCTCGCTGCTGACCACCCTCGGCTCGCTCCCCTGGGTCCTGGCGCTCGCCCTCCTCGGCAAGGGGGTCGGGCAGAACTGGGAAGACTGGCGCCACCACCTCTCCTATCTCGACTACGTGATCGCCGCCGCGATCGTGATCGGGATCGGCTGGTGGCTGGTCCGCCGACGCACGCGCGGCGACGACGCCCAGCCCGCCTAGCGGATTGACTCCACGAGGCCGGGCCGGCCTGCGCCGGGGGAAGGGATGGGGCCGTTGCCGGCTGGCGCCCGGGGAAGGGATGCGGCCTCGCAGGCTGGCCCTCCCGCAAGGGTCCTGGCCCCGCAAGCTGGCGCCCGCAAACTTCGGGGCCTCGCAAGCTGGCGCCCGGGGAAGGGATGGGCCGTCTCGGCCACGGCCCAGGCGGGCGGTGGCCGTGGCCGAGACGGCCGGGTCCGTGGGGAGTGTGGAGGGATCGTCGCGGGCGGGTCACGCGAGAGGGACGGAAGGGACACGGATCCGTCACGGATGTCCCACGCCGTCACGGAGACCGTGGGAAGTCCACGCTTCCTCCCGTGTTGTCCAACGGTCACGGACGCGCTGCGTGTATCGACCCCCCCATCGGGGGCCAAATACACGCAGCGCGTTCTCGGGCCCTCGATCCGGGCCCGGAAAGCGCCTCAGAGAGCCCGGAAGTGTGACGTTCCCGGCATCTTCGTCACCGATCGGGGCGAGGTGTGGCATCTCTCGCGCAGGGCGGTCACGGAAGTCCGACCTCCTCCCGACCCTGTGCCGGATGTTTCACGACCCCCTCACGTCCCGGGCGTCTCGTGGCGGTCACAGCCTGCCAGGGCCGCCACGAGA
>JBOGYZ010000037.1:0-7179 GCA_050697015.1 Solirubrobacterales bacterium | reverse complement strand
GGAAGTGCGCGCGATCGCGCCGACTCACGGATTGCCAATCGGTGATCCTGCAGCGATCCTTCCAAGGATCAGAGACGGCCTGCGCCTAGGCGGCGCACGCATGGATGGTGCCCAGATCGTTTGAGAGAATCTCGCGGTCTGGCTCAGCGACCTGGCCACCCCGGTGTCTATCGAGGCGGCCGGCGCCGGGATCGCGCGATCCTCGTGCGGGATCGCCTCGCTGATCCGCCCGAGCTCGCGAGCAAGCGCCTGCTCATATGCAGGCCTAACCGCTTCGACGTGGTCAAGCGACGACCGGCCGCTTGACCCTAGCCAGTGCATGGTGCATAGTACGCTTACGCAACTGGGAGTCCGGGACGTAAGCGTGAGGGGAGGAGAGCTATTGCCAGTGCGGACGCCGGTTGTCATCGTCGGTGCGGGACCAGTGGGCATGGTTCTTGCGTTGTTCTTGGATCGCCACGGCGTGGCCTCGACGGTGTTCAACGTCGACACGACCTCGCGCTGGCATCCGAAGGGAAACACCCACAACGCGCGGACGATGGAGCATTACCGCCGGCTGGGCATCTCGCCAGCCATTCGTCAGCTCGGGCTCCCGTTCGAACACCCGACGGACGTCGCGTATTTCACGCGTTTCAGCGCATGGGAGATCGCGCGCTTGCGAATGCCGTCGGAGGCCGAGAAGCAGCGGGCGGTCGCCGAAGCGGATCCCATCGATCAGGTGCCCGAGCCGCTGCATCGTGGGAACCAGATGTACGTCGAGCGATATCTGCTCGCCTACACGCGCACGCGCCCGCGCATCGCGATGCGTCTGGGCTGGCAGGTGACAGATGTCGACCAAGACGACGACGGCGTGACCGTCGTCGCGCACGAGGTGAACGGTGACGGACGCGAGACGTGGCGGTCGTCGTACGTCGTCGGTTGTGACGGGGGGCGCAGCATCGTGCGCCGTGGCTTGGGGATCTCGTACGAGGGCCACGGCACGATCGACCAAGACATCCTCGGGGGCCGCGCCACCGCGACCCATCTGCGGCTCCCGTCGATGTACACGGACTTCTTTGGGGATCAGCCCGCGTGGCTCTACTGGTCGCTCAACAAAGACGTGGCGATGGTCCTGCAGTCGCTGAACGGTGCCGATGAGTTCATGCTCGTCACCAGTTCGATCGATCCCGACCGCCCCGACGACGCCGCGGTACGGCGTCTGCTTTACCTTGCGACGGGGACCGAGATCCCAGTCGAGGTTCTCGGCCATCGCGGCTGGACTCCCGGGGCGGCGCTCGTTGCGGAGTCTTTCGGGCACGGCCGGGCTCACCTGGCCGGTGACGCCGCCCACCTCTTCACGCCGACCGGTGGCTTCGGAATGAACACCGGCATTGACGATGCCGCGAATCTGTCGTGGAAGCTGGCGGCGATGGTCCGCGGTTGGGGCGGCGGTGACCTGATGGCGTCGTATGAGGCGGAGCGCCGACCGGTCGCGTATCGAAACACCGCGGCCGCGCGAGAGCTGAACAACAATCTAGGCGCGATCTCGCGCCCCGCCGCACTGGACGATGATTCCTCGTCGGGAGAGGCGGCTCGCCAGGCGCTCTCGCGTGTCCTCATGACAATGGGTGAGGAGTTCGCGTCAATCGGCGTACAACTCGGCGCGCGGTACGACGAGTCGCCGCTGATTGCGCACACGGACAACCCGCCGGCCGATCACCCGACTGTCTATGAGCCATCGAGCGTTCCGGGCGGACGTGCCCCACATGCCTGGCTGGACGACTGGCATGGGCCCGGGAGCTCATTGTTCGATTGTTTCGCCCGCGATGGTTTCACGCTTCTTCGCCTCGGAGCCAAGGCGCGTGACGCGAGCGCCTTGCAGGCCGCATTCGCCGAGCGCCGCATACCGCTATCGACTGTCGATATCGCATCCGAGGTCGTGCGCGAGCTCTATCAATGCGACCTGGCGCTGGTCCGACCCGATCAGCACGTGGCCTGGCGCGGCAACCGCGTTGGCGACGATGCCGACGCGGTGGTCAGAGTCGTTGCCGGACTTGTCCCAGTCGGATCAAGAAGTGCCCGATGAGACGCAGCAGCGACCACGTTCTCACCACCCACGTCGGGAGCCTTCCAGGTGCCGACACCTCAGGCTCATCTGATCTCCATCTTGCGGGCACGGTAGACGATGTCGGCGGGGATCTGGCCGCCGGTGAGGCGGCCGTGGTGGACGCGATCGAAGTTGTCGAAGCGCAGGTAGGTGTCGAGCTCGCGCCGCAGGCAGTCGTGGTACGAAAAGCTGGTTGGCGCCGCGGGCGTTGCCCTCTCCGAGCTTGCGGCCTACACCGCGGAGGACATCAAAGACGCGTTCGGCGACCGAGTCGAGGGCGCCAAGGCCATGGACTGGAAGGGCATACATATCTTCTGGGGACGCAAGCCGCTGCCGATCGGCTGAACTCGCTTCAGCGTCTGCCACTGAGTCGCCGAAGCCGACTCAGCATCGTGGGACGGCGGGGATCGGCTGTGTCCAGGAGCGAGATCAGGCAGCGACAAGCCTCGAGGTCGTCGCGCCCAGAAGGGGCATTGAGCCAAGCGTGCAGCAGATCCGCGTCCGCGGTCCGCAGTAGCGCCTCGCGTAGGGAGTAGTCGAGTGCCTCTCGAGCCTCGATGATCGCCGGCGCTTCGGAGGAGGGCAGAAGCGGACCGCGATACCCGGACAGCGCGTCGCCGATGCGGCCGATGTCGAGCAGCGCACGGACCACGAAGTAGTCCGCCTCGAGGGGGACCGGCAGGCGATACGGCCTGTTCCCGAGGTCGACCCCCAGCGCCGCCCGCAGTCGCGATATTTCCGCGCGCGCGGTCACCGGCTTGCCGAGATCCCCGTACAGCTCGAGTGCGATCTGGTCGGCGCTGAGCCCATCCGGCTGGAGAGCAAGCAGCGCCAGGACCTCCGATTGGCGCCTCGAGAGCTCGATCGTTCGGTGGCCGGAACGGACCAGGGCGCGGTCGTTCCCGAGCATCGCGAGTCGCAGCGCGCCGTCGCCAAATCCGAGCGCAACGCCGATCGAAGGCCGCGCCTCCGCTTCACGTGCTCGCTCCCGCAGCCGCGACGTCGTCAGCTCGGCCTCGACCAGGCGAGCCGCGGTAGATACCAGCGCCAGGCTATGGGGGTGTGCGGTAGCGAGCTCTCCGGAGAGGTCGATGACGCCGATCTGGCGGCCGGTCTCGGGATCGTGGATCGGAGCAGCGCTGCAGGTCCAACCGTGGACGGGGGTCGAGAAGTGCTCCGCCGAGAAGACCTGGATCGAGTGGTTGAGCGCCAGTGCCGTCCCCATGGCATTGGTGCCGGCGGCGCTCTCGGACCACAGGGCACCGCGGTCGAGGTTGATCTCCCGGGCACCCTCGAGCACCGCCCGGTCACCGTCGATCCAAAGCAGGTTGCCGGCGTCGTCGCAGATGAGCGCCACCTGCCGTCCCTCAAGCCGCACGTCCTCGAGAAGCTGCGCCACCACCCGCTCCGCGACCGCGAGCGGCGAGCGGCGCCAAAGATCCTCGGCCTCCTCGGCACTGAGCCCACGCGGGGCGAGGCCGCCGAATGGGTCCACTCCGGCAGATCTCGAGCGCTCCCAGGACCGTGCGATCACCTCGCGCACATCGGTCGGAGGAGCGGCACCGCTGAGCGCACTCTCGTGGGCTCGGGCCAAATCGAGGGCGCGTCCACGCCGGTCGGCGCCGGCCTCGATCGCAACCCACTGGTGCTCCTGTCGAACCATTCTCTCGTTCCCGGGGGGAAGGTTACGCCGCCCACCGCTGTTGCTCGGGTATCGATGCAACGCAACTGCAACCTTCACCCAACGAGGTCGCAACCCACCGGGCCCTACCGTCGGGCCGACCGGGTTCTACTGCCGCCCGCGGGCTGACCGACGGAACGGATGATTGCTGAGGAGGAACAAGATGGCGACCGAGTTGAAAATCGACCCGAATGGCGAGGCATTCGCCGATGCCGACCACCGGATGCTGATCGGGGGCGACTGGGTCCCGGCCGCGTCCGGTAAGACCTTCGAGACCTACGACCCGGCGACGGGCCGGTCCCTCGGCACCGTCGCCCGCGGCGACGCCGAGGACATCGACCGTGCGGTGAAGACCGCGCGGGCGGCGTTCGAAGCCGGCCCGTGGCCAAGCCTGACGCCTTCCGAGCGCGGCCGGCTGATCCATCGGATCGGCGACCTGATCCTCGACCACGCCGACGAGTTGGCGACGTTGGAGACGCTCGACAACGGGAAGCCGTTGGCAGTCGCCCGGGGGGCCGACGTGCCGCTCGCCGCCGATCTCTTCCACTACATGTCGGGCTGGACCACCAAGAACCTCGGCTCGACGATCGTCCCCTCGGTTCCCTACATGCCCGGCGCCCAATTCCACGCCTACACGCTGCACGAGCCGGTCGGCGTGGTCGGCCAGATCATTCCCTGGAACTTCCCCCTGCTTATGGCGGCATGGAAGCTGGGACCGGCGCTCGCCTGCGGCTGCACCGTGGTTCTGAAGCCGGCTGAGGAGACGCCGCTGTCCTCACTGCGCCTTGCCGAGTTGATGCTCGAGGCAGGTCTGCCCGATGGCGTGCTCAACGTCGTCACCGGCTTCGGCGAGGAGGCCGGGGCTCCGCTCGCCGCCCACCCGGACGTCGACAAGATCGCCTTCACCGGCTCGACGGAAGTCGGGCGCCTGATCCTTCAGGGCGCATCCGGCAACCTCAAGAAGGTCTCTCTGGAGCTCGGTGGCAAGTCTCCGAACGTCGTCTACGCCGATGCCGACCTGGAGACCGCGATCAGCGGCGCGGCCAACGCGATCTTCTTCAACCACGGACAGTGCTGCTGCGCCGGCTCGCGCCTATATGCCGAGAAGTCGATCTACGACGACGTGGTCCAGGGCGTCGCCGACCACGCCAAGTCCATCAAGCTCGGACCGGGCTCCGAGCCGGGCACGGAAATGGGACCGCTCGTTTCCCAAGCCCAGCTCGACCGCGTGTGTGGCTTGCTCGAGTCGGGGATCGTGGCGGGTGCCGAGACTGTCGTCGGCGGCGGTCGCCATGGCGATACCGGCTACTTCGTCGAGCCGACCGTGCTGGCCGGGACCGATCCGAAGATGAGGGTCGAGGCCGAGGAGATCTTCGGCCCCGTAGTCACGGTGAAGCCGTTCGAGAGCGGAGAGGATCTGCTCTCGGCGGCCAACGAGTCCGAATACGGCCTCGCTGCCGGGGTCTGGACCAGCGACATCTCGAAGGCACATCGGACGGCGAAGCGGCTGCGCGCCGGAACGGTGTGGATCAACTGTTACAACGTGTTCGACGCAACGCTCCCGTTCGGCGGTTACAAGGCCTCCGGTTGGGGCCGCGAGATGGGCGCCGAGGCGCTGGAGCTCTACACCGAGGTGAAGGCGGTCTGCGCGCAGATCTGAGCACCGCGGAGGAGGCGTTGGGACACCCCTTCCCACCCGTCCATTGGGCGGCCTCGCCGCGCAGGTGGCTCGTCCGACGGCCGTAGACGTTGAGGGTGTCTCCCGTCGGTGGGCGATGAGGTGGTGGGCGAGCTGCGGCAGCCGCGGGATCTCGCGGACCGACGCGCGTGCCTGGTCTTTGGAGTGTCGCGCCAAGAGGTTCTTCTTCTCCTCCGCTACCTGGTTTCGGCACCTCATAGGCCGTAGGCGGGACTACGCAAGGTCGGCCTGAGCTGAGTCGGCGATCGGTATTGACATCGAGAATGCATTAGGTACAGTGGACCTCGCTGCCCTGGGAAGGCTCTGCTCTGCATTAGGAGGGAGTCCCGACGCAAGGAAACCGACCGGTGGGAGCAATCGATCAAGGCCGAGCCTCGCGCTCGAACAAAGGAGACGCATGATCAATCCGTGGAACTCAAGTCATGAGGGGAGCCTTCTGACCATGTCGTCGGTGGTTCTGGTCGTGCTCATGCTTGCCGGGGTCAGCCTGGCCGGTTGCGGAGGAGGTGGCAGCACCGGCAGCACCGATACCACCGAACCGGTGACGACCGAAGGCAGCGAACCCGCCTCTGAATCGTCAGGGACTGAGGTTGAAGTCGCGAAGAAGGTGATCGCGCCATACCAGGGACAGCCCCCGGCGTTCCCCGTGGAAGAAAAGCTCAAGGAACTGCCGAAGGCCGGCACTACCATCGCCTATCCGGAAGTCGCGACCCCGATCGGCACCCTGCAGGGGGAATTCCTCGACAACGCCGCCAAGGCGATGGGCGTCACCGTCAAGCGTGTAAAGGCCGGCCCGGCGGCGACCACGAGCCAGACCGGGATGGAAACGATTGTCGGGCTCAGGCCGGCCGGGGTCGTCAACCCGGCTTTGAGTCTCGAACTGTACGGACGGCAGATCGAACAGCTGCAGGAAGAGGGGGCGGCGATCTCGACGGTCGGCATATCTGGCGCCGAAAACGAAAAGTACGGAATCGAAGCCGCTCTTTCGAGCACCCCTCAGAACGAAAAAACCGGCGAACTGCTCGCGAACTACGTGATCGCCGAAATGAGCGATGAAGCCAACGTCGTCTTCTACGAAGTTCCCCAGCTCCCGTTCAGCGCCGAAATCGGCGGCAAATTCGTCTCGGAACTCAAAGCCAAATGTCCGAAATGCTCCGTTCGGACCGCGGACATCGCTTTGGAATCGTTCGGGACGACGGCGCCGAACGCCGTGGTCTCCGATCTCCAATCCAACCCCGAAACCACGGTCGCGGTGTTCACCACGGACGAGATCGAGATTGGGCTGCCGGCGGCCCTGCACGCGGCCGGGATCGAAATCGAAACTCTCGGTTACGCGCCGACGCCGCAGAACCTGCAGTACCTGAAAGAAGGAAAGGAGACCGCGGGCCTCGCCTACGACATCAACCTCGGCATCTGGTCACTGCTCGACATGACCGCGCGCGAGATCGTCGGACAGAAACTGACGGGACCGGAGTCGGAAGGGTATACCGCCACCCAGTTCCTGACGCAGAAGGACATCACGTTCAATCCTGAATACGGGTGGTCCGCCTACCCGGATTTCGAAAAGCGCTTCAAAGAAATCTGGGGGGTTGAAAGCTGAACGATCCCTCTGGTCGCACTGCCGTGGCGCAGATCGCGCCACGGCAGTGCACCCGGCGGCGCGTAACGGTTCATGTCCATCACACTGCTACAAGTCGATCACCTGTCGAAGAC
>JBOGYZ010000036.1:0-14411 GCA_050697015.1 Solirubrobacterales bacterium | reverse complement strand
CTCGTGGCGGCCACAGCCTGCCAGGGTCGCCACGAGACGCCCGGGACGCATCTCGGACGGCCGCATCGGCCGGAAGGACGGCCGTCGTCCCCCGGAACGGACCGACTAGTCCTGTTCCGCCGACTTTTCGCGCAGGCGTTTCGCCACCGCGCCGGTGGCGGCGGCTACCCGGTCGAGGTCGGCGGCGTTCTCTTTGTGCTTGGGGACGTAGGCGACCAGGGAGCCGCCGACCAGCTCGAAGGCGAACTTCTCCGGTGCCGATTCGGTCAGCCAGACGATGAAGCTGGGGGAGAAGAGGCGGCGCAACCAGACGTCGTCTTGGTCCTTGCCGACGAAGATCTCGTAGCGGTCGCCGAGCGCCTCGCTCTCCAGGGTGACCCGTCGTTTGGAACGGCGGAAGACGTCCTCGAATCCCTCCAGCGCCCGCAGACCCGAGCGCTTCTGGCAGTAGAGCTCGGGGACGTGCTCGACGCACTCCGGCACGTCCGACATCCCCAGCGTGAACTTGTGGTAATTCGTCTGCTGGTTGCCGTTCGAGTCGGTCGTCTTTTCCTCATAGGTGTAGAGGGCGAGGAGGCCGGAGCAGCCAGGTGCGATCTCCCCGGACAGCGTCCGCTCGGCGTACTGGTCGTCGCCCTTGCGCAGCAGCGGCGTCGCCGAGCCGAGCTGCGACTTGCCCGCCAGCGCGAGGCTGTGGTTCTCGGCGTAGACGTTGAAGAAATCGTCGGCGGCCTTCGAGTCGGCGATCGCGAAGACGACGCCGATCCCGACCGCGACGATCGCCAGCGCCAGGACCAGCCCGATGACGACGCCGGCGGCGGTCGCGACCGCGACGCCCGCGACGAGCGCCGGGACGCCGATCAGCCACCAGGTGAGCTGCTTGCGCATCAGGCGCTTGAAGTGGAAGCCGCGCAGCGCGTTGGCGTCGGTCGGCGCGTTGCTGACGACCTCGGGCGGCGTGAACTCGCGCTCCTCGGTCGGGGGCGGTCCTTGCGGTTCTTGGTTCTCAGGCGTGCTCACGCGGCCAACCTACCGTGCCACCGACGGCCTTCATGAAGTCCGCGCCGAATCTTCTTCCAGGGGTCGTCTACCTGCAAATGGGATTTCATGGTGGGTCTGTGTTGCAAAGTGGGGGAGTGTGTGTCAAAGTGGCGCTCGAGTTGAAGCCCAGGACCGGGGTGGTGAGGCTCCTCCCACCTCATCACTCCGGTCCCAACTCTTTTCCGCCCTCGAACCCGCGCTCAGAAAGGACACCGAAATGGCATTTCGGGGCCTCTATGAGCACAGCCTGGACAGCAAGGATCGACTTACCGTGCCCTCCCGTTTTCGAAGCCAGCTAGCTGACGGAGTGGTTCTCTCCAAGGGCTTCGACCCCTGCGTCTGGGTGCACACGACCGCGGAGTTCGAGGAGCTCTCGGACCGCTTCCTCTCGCCCCACAGCCCCTTCGGCAAAGACGCCCGCGCCCTGCGCCGCCGCTTCCACGGCGGCTCATTCGACGAGAAGCTCGACTCCGCCGGGCGCATCCGCATCCCCAAGCCGCTGCTCGAGCACGCCGGCCTCGAGGGCGAATGCGTCGTGGTCGGAACCGGCGAGTACCTCGAGATCTGGAACGCCGAGGCCTGGGCCAAGCAGGAGGAAGAGCTGGACGCGGCAGCGCCGGAGATCGCCGAGGGCCTCGCCGGAGCCGGCGCCCAGTAACCATGAGACTTCATGCCGCCCGCACTCCCACCTTCTCCCACGCGCCCGCCGGCGGACCGCGGCCGCTCGCTCTCGTGACCCGCGAGCACGAGCCCGTCCTCGCCCCCGAGCTGGTCGACCTGCTCGCCCCCGAGCCGGGCCAGACCGCGGTCGACTGCACCTTCGGCGCCGGTGGCCACGCGCGTCTGATCGCCGAGCGCCTCGGACCGGAGGGGACGCTGATCGGCATCGACCGCGACCCGGCCGCCGCCGAGCTCTTCAACCGCTTCGCCGCCGAAGCCCCCTGCCGCGCGCTCTTCGTCGGCGCCGACTTCGTTGCAGGACTTCGCGCGCTGCAGGGCGAAGGAATTCGCCCAGACATGGTCTACATGGATCTGGGAATGAGCTCGATGCAGATCGACGCCTGGGAGCGGGGCTTTTCCTACTCCTACGACGCGCCGCTCGACATGCGGATGGACCCGCGCCAAGGCTTCAGCGCCGCCGACCTCGTAAACGAGTGGCCGGAGGCACGGATCGCCCAGGTGCTGCGCCGCCTCGGCGAGGAGCGCCACGCCGGTCGTATCGCCCGCGAGATCGTCGCGCGCCGGCCGCTCCGTACCACCGGGGAACTGGTCGCCGCGATCCAGGCGGGGATACCCGCTTCGGCCCGCTTCGGCGGCGGGCATCCGGCCAAGCGCACCTTCCAGGCCTTGCGGATCGCCGTGAACGGGGAGCTCGACCTCCTCAACGAGGTGCTGCCGCTGTCCTGGGACATGCTGCCGCTCGGCGGGAGATTCGCCGCGATCTCCTTCCACTCGCTCGAGGACCGGCCGGTGAAGCAGTTCCTCGCCGCCAAGGCGACCGGCTGCGTCTGCCCGCCGGAGTTCCCGGTCTGCGTCTGCGGCCACGAGCCCGAGGCCGACCTGCTGACCCGCCGCGCCGTCGCGCCCGGCCCGATGGAGATGGAGGAAAATCCGCGCTCGCGCTCCGCCCATCTGCGCGCCGCGGTGAAGATCGCCTTCGACACGACCGCCGAGGAGCCGATCGGGGTGGCGGGCTGATGGCCGTCGCCGCGCCGAAGCTCCGTTCCGCGTCCCAGGCCGCCCCGGCGCCGTCGCGCACCGCGCCGCCGGAGCCGAAGAAACGTCCTCGCGACCGTCCCAAAGCGGGCGGGCGCACCGCGACGCCGCGCAAGGTCAGGACCGACGACCCGCCGCGCAAACCGGGCCGCCCCGGACGCAAAAAAGCGACGACCGCGCGCGCCGCCGCCACCAAGGCAGCACCCGCCCGCAAGGCGCCCGCGCGCCGCAAGGTCGCGCCGAGACGCCGCCCCGCCGGCGTCATCCCGATCGCCGCGGGCCACGCCGGTCGCGCCGCGGTCGCCGTCACCCAACTTCCCGAGTCCGGCCTGATCCACCGCCTCACCCGCGGGCGGATCTGGATCGGCCTGCTCGGCGTGCTGCTGGTCGGGATCGTCGCCCTCAACGTGGTGACGCTGAGCTTCGCCGCCTCCAGCGGCAAGGTCGACGCGAAGAACACCCTGCTCGGCAAAGAGAACTCGATGCTGCAGAGCCGCGTGGCGCAGAAGTACGGCCAGGTGCGCCTGCGCTCCGAGGCCGCCGCGCTCGGCCTGAAGATGCCGACGGAAGCGGTGCCGCAGCTGATCAACGCAAAGGGGAGCGACGTCGCGGAAGCGGCCTCGCGCCTCGCCGCGGCCGCGCCCACGACCGCCGGGACCGCGACTTCCGAAGAAGGCGGCGCGACCGAAGAATCGGCATCGGGCGAAGAAGTCTCCGGGGAAGAAACCGCAACGGGTGAAGGAGCCACGGGCGGCGAAGAATCCGCCGCGGTCGGGACGGGCGAAAGCGAATTCACGCCCGAAGAAGAAGCGATATACAACCGGGAATACGAAGAACTCCTCGCCTCCGAAGGCGTGACCGAAGTCCCGACGGAATAGCGACTAGATGCGCCTGATCGAGCGACGCATCGGACTCCTTTTCGCCGGCTTTCTCGTCGCCTTCCTGCTGATCGCCTGTCGCGCCTTCTGGCTGCAGGGGGTCGAAGCCTCGACGCTGTCCTCCCAGGCGCTGAACCAGCAGACGCAGACGGTGATGGTGCCGGGCCTGCGCGGGGCGATCCTCGACCGCAACGGCACCCGGCTGGCGTCCTCCGAAGACGCGGCGACGATTGTCACCACCCCTTATCTGGTGAAAAAGAAGGTGAAGGCGGCGAACGAACTTGCCCCGATTCTGGGACAGAAGCCCGCCAAAGTGCTGAAGGCGCTGAACACCGAAGCGGGCTTCGCCTATCTGGCGAAAGACGTCGATCTCTTGACCGCGATCAAGATCGAAAAGCTCGGCATCGAAGGGATCGAACAGATCCCTGGCAGCCGGCGCACCTACCCCCAGGGGGAAATGGCCGGCCAGGCGATCGGCGTCGTCAGCACGGAAGGGCAGGGGCTGACCGGGATCGAGCTGGGCGAGAACGAAGCGCTGGCGGGCGAAGAAGGCGAACGCCGCATCGTCACCGACGCTCTCGGCGACCCGATCAAGCTGGAAACGGTGAAGGAAGCGCGCGACGGTGAAGAAGTCGAACTGACGCTCGACCCGGTGATCCAAGGGGAAACCGAACGGGTGCTGTCGAAGGTCGGCGAAACGTACTCGCCGAAGGGCGCGACGGCGATCGTCATGGACCCCGAAACCTCGGAAGTCCTGGCGATGGCGAGCTGGCCGCCGATCGACCCGGGCGACCTCGCGCACGTGGAATCGAACGAAGAACTGCTGAACCAGGCGACCAACCTGAACTACGAACCGGGATCGACCTTCAAGGCGTTCACGGTCTCGGCGGCGCTGGAAGAAGGCCTGGTCACGCCGACCACCGAATTCGTCATCCCGCCGGAGATCGAAGTCGGCGAACGGATCATCCACGACGCCGAGGAACACGGCACCGAGACGATGACCGTGGAACAGATCCTGGCGCGCTCCTCGAACATCGGTGCGGTGGAGATCGGTCAGAGGATCGGCGCGACGAAATACAGCAAATGGGTCGAAAAGTTCGGCTTCGGCAAGAAGACCGGGATCCAGTTCCCCAACGAGGAAGGCGGGATCGTGCCGAAGCTGAGCGAATACTCGGGCGCGACGATCGGCAACCTGCCGATGGGCCAAGGCGCCGCGGTGACGCCGATGCAGATGATGCAGGGGTACGCGGCGATCGCCACCGACGGGGTCGAGCGGCCGCCGCAGCTGGTGAAGCGGATCGGCGAAGAAAGGGTCCACGAGCCGAAGGGCCACCGGGTGATCAGCTCGCAGACGGCCGAAGAGGTGCGCAAGATGCTGGAGGGCGTGCTCGGGCCGGAAGGCACGGCGTCCATGGTGAGCGTTCCCGGCTACTCGCTCGCGGGCAAGACCGGCACCGCCCAGGTCGCCGAAAACGGCGGCTACTCGAAAACCAAATACATCGCCTCGTTCATCGGCATGGCCCCGGCGATGAATCCGAAGTTCCTTTGCGCGGTGATCGTCGACGAGCCGGAAGGCGAAATCTACGGCGCCTCGGTGGCGGCGCCGGCGTTCGGCGAAATCGCGGCCTTCTCACTGCCTTACCTGGGCGTGCCGCAGGAATAGAGCCCGTCAGGGCCACCCGACGCGGTACCTAGAATCGGGCGCATGAAGCTGGGGAACCTCGTTTCAGCAGCCAAGTTGGCCGAGCGCGCCCGGATCGTGGGCGACGCCGACGTCGAGATCGCCGATCTCGCCTACGACTCGCGAAAAGCGGGGCCCGGGACGCTCTTCTTCTGCGTGGTCGGGGAAAAGCGCGACGGGCATGAGTTCGCGGCCCAGGTGGTCGAGGCGGGGGCGAGTGCGCTGGTGGTCGAGCGGGAGCTCGAGGTGGCGGTGCCCCAGGTCGTGGTGCCGAGCGCGCGGGCGGCGATGGCGCCGTTCGCGGCGGCGTTCCAGGGCGACCCGACCGCGTCGCTGAAGGTGGTCGGGGTCACTGGGACCAACGGCAAGACGACGACCGCCTACCTGATCCGGGAGATCCTCGAAGCGGCCGGGGTCCAGACGGGGCTGATGGGGACGGTGAAGCAGGTGGTCGGCGGCGAGGAAGAGCCGGTCGAACGGACCACCCCCGAGGGGATCGACCTGCAGGAGACGTTCCGGCGGATGATCGAGGACGGCGACCGAGCCGTCGCGATGGAGGTGTCCTCGCACGCGATGGTCCTCCACCGCGCCGATGCGATCCACTTCGACGTCGCCGTCTTCACCAACCTGACCCAGGACCACCTCGACTTCCACGCCGACATGGAGGACTACTTCGCGGCGAAGCGGCTGCTCTTCGAAGCCGCGCCCGGCGTGCGGATCGTGAACGTCGACGATCCCTACGGCCGCCGCCTGGCCGAGGAATTCGAGTGCCTGACCTTCTCCGCCGAGGGCGCCGAAGCCGACTACCGAGCCACCGACGTCGAGTTCGACGCCGGCGGCGCCGAGTTCACGTTGTTGATGGGCCGAAAAACCACGATATGGCGCACTAATCGGCCCGTCAACACGGAGGTGCGGGTGCGGACGGGGATGCCGGGGCATTTCAACGTGGCGAATGCGCTCGGGGCGTTCGCGGCGGCGGAGGCGCTCGGGGTCGATGCGGAGACCGCGGCGGCAGGGCTCGCTGGGGCGGCGCGGGTGCCGGGACGATTCGAGCCGATCGACGAGGGACAGCGGTTCGCCGTCCTCGTCGACTACGCCCACACGCCGGACTCGATGGAGAACGTGCTGCGGGCGGCGCGGCGGCTGACGCCGGGGCGGGTGATCTCCGTCTTCGGCGCGGGCGGGGACCGCGACAAGGCGAAGCGTCCGTTGATGGGCCGGGCCGGGGGAGTGCTCTCCGACCTCGCCGTCGTCACCTCCGACAACCCCCGCTCCGAGGATCCCGAGACGATCGTCGCCGAAGTCGCCGCCGGGGCCCGCGAGGGCGAGGCGGAGCTGGTGGTCGAGATCGACCGTCACGCCGCGATCGCCCTTGCGCTCGGCCGCGCCGAGCCGGGCGACACGGTGGTGATCGCCGGCAAGGGCCACGAGCAGGGCCAGGAGTTCGAGGACGGGCGGAAGGTCCCGTTCGACGACCGCGAGGTCGCCCGCGAGGAGCTGCGCAAGCTGGGCAGCCCGGCGTGAGGCTCGGCGGCGCGGAGATCGCGGCGGCGACGGGTGCGCGGGCGCTTGCCGAGGGCTCGACCGAGCCGCCGGTCAGAGCGGTCATTGACTCGGCGGCCGTCAGGCCGGGTGATGTTTTCTTCGGCCTGCGCGGGGAGAACCGCGACGGCGGCGAGTTCGCGGCGGGCGCGATCGCGGCGGGGGCGTGGGGGATCGTGGTCGGCCGCAATCACGCGGAGCGCCTGGTCGCGAACGCCGGCGGGAAGTTTCCCGTGGACGCCGCTGAGACGCTGGGCGTGCCCGCCGAGGTCCGTGGTCACGACGGTCCCGCCTGGGTGTTCGCCGCCGCCGGTCCGCTCGCCGCACTCCAGGCCCTCGCCACGGCCAACCGCCGGGCGCTGGGCGCCCGCGTGCTCGGCATCACCGGCTCGGTCGGCAAGACCTCGGTCAAGGACATCGCCCGCACCCTGCTGCCCGGCCGCGTCCACGCGAACGCGCAGAACTTCAACACCGAGATCGGGCTGCCGCTGACGATCCTCGAGGCGCCCGACGACACCGAGATCCTCGTCCTCGAGATGGCGATGCGGGGCTTCGGCCAGATCGCCGAGCTGGCCGAGATCGCCGAGCCTGACGCGGCGATCATCACCAACGTCGGCCCCGTCCACGTCGAGCAGATGGGCTCGGTCGAGGCGATCGCGGCGGAGAAGGCCGCGGTGATCGACGCGCTCCCGGCCGACGGCGTCGTCATCGCTCCGGTCGAGGCCGGCGAGCTGGAGCCCCACCTCGAGCGGGCGCCGCGCCTACTCCGCTTCGGTCCCGGCGGCGACGTCGAGGCGGTCGAATCCAGCATCGCCGATGGGGTCACGGAGGCCCTCGTCCGCACCCCCGCGGGCGAGGCCCGCTTCCATTTCCCGTTCGCCGAGGCCTACAACCTCACCAACGCCCTGGCGGCGATCGCGGGCGGCGTCGCGCTCGGCGGCGACCCCGAGGAGATGGCCGTCCGGGCTGCGGACATAGGCTTCTCGAACTTCCGCGGCGAGCGTGTGGATCTTGCTGACGGGATCGTCCTCGTGAACGACTGTTACAACGCCAACCCGGTGTCGATGCGCGCGGCGCTCGACCATCTCGCGACCTTCGGGGCGCCACGCACGGTCGCGGTGCTCGGCTACATGGGCGAGCTCGGCCCCGGCGGCCCGGGGCATCACCAGGATGTCGGCGCGCACGCCCGCGAGGCCGGCGTCGACGTGGTGGTCGGGATCGGCGCGCCCGCCCGCGACTACGACCCCGACGAACTCGTCGCCGACCCCGGCGAGGCGGCCGAGTGGCTCGATTCCCACCTCGAGCCGGACGACGTGGTCCTGATCAAGGGGTCGCGCGCGGTCGGGATGGAGACGATCGCGCCGGAACTGGTGGCCGTGCGGGGCGCCGAGCGCGAGGGGAGCGCCTGAGCATGGGCGAAATCCTCATCGCCGGGATGGCCTCGATGCTGATCTGCATCTTCCTCGGCCCGAAATTCATCGAATACCTGCGGGTGCGCGAGTTCGGCCAGCACATCCGCGAGGACGGCCCGCAGGAGCACCACGCGAAGGCGGGGACGCCGACGATGGGCGGGCTGATCATCTTCGCCTCGATCTGCGTCCCGTTCCTGGTGCTGTCGGACCGTGACGCCTCGGCCCTCGCCGTCTTCGGCGTCGCGCTCGGCTGCGCCGCCCTCGGCTTCGCCGACGACTACATCAAGATCATCAAACGGCGCTCGCTGGGCCTTTCCGGCCGCTACAAGCTGCTCGGCCAGCTGGTCCTCTCGCTCTTCCTCTGGTGGGTGGCGCGCCACTCGGTCGGGCTCGAACCACGCCTCTACATCCGCATCGGCGGCGGCAGCATCTACCTCGGTCCGGTCCTCTACTTCGTGCTCGTCTTCCTCGTCATCGCCGGGACCTCCAACGGCGTGAACCTCACCGACGGCCTCGACGGCCTCGCCGCCGGCTCCTGCGCGATCGTCCTGCTCACCTACACCGCGATCGCCTTCGTCGCCAACGGCCAGCGGGACCTGGCGCTGCTCGGCTGCTGTCTGGTCGGCGCCTGCATCGGATTCCTCTGGTTCAACGCCTTCCCGGCCTCGATCTTCATGGGGGACACCGGCTCGTTAGGTCTGGGCGGGGCGATCGGGGCGATGGCGGTGATGACCCAGACCGAGGTCCTCCTCATCATCATCGGCGGCATCTTCGTGATCGAGGCGCTCTCGGTCCTCCTCCAGGTCTTCTCCTTCCGGACCTTCCGCCGGCGCATCTTCTTGATGGCGCCGCTGCACCATCACTTTGAGATGATGGCCTGGTCGGAGACCAAGATCATGCTCCGCTTCTGGATCATCGCCGCGGTCTGCTCCGGCATCGGCTTCACCCTCTATCAGCACTCAATCGGCCACTGATCTGAGGCGGCGTGGGGGCGCCTCGCTGTGTCCTCGGTCGTTCGGCTCGGGTCACGCACTGGAGTGCGCTCCCCTCGCCTCACTTCCCTGCGTCCTTGCGAGGCTGGCCCACGCCGCCTCAGATCGCGCGCCCACCCGAGACAAAGCGGCACGTGGGCAATCGATGGGCCCCCGCAGAGCGATCCGGGTCTGGCGGGGGGCGGGGGGGCGGAAGGCGCGCGGAAGCGTGGCCTCGTGCGGATTCCGTGTCCTTCTCCATGCTTCTGCGCGTGTTCCTCAACGGCCGCTCTCGCGCTGCAGCTTTTTCTGTCGCCATAGCGCCCACAAGTACTGCAGCGCGACGGAGCCTGTTGGGGAAGCGTGACGCCGGCTCTCCCCGGCTCGTCGGGCGTTTTCGCCCTCCCTCCCCAAAATTGCGTAGGGCTTTCGATTAGGCTCCTTGACCGGTTCAGCGTCGTCGAAATAGGGTGAATTACCTCCTCCAAAAAGAGGAGAGCGCAAAGGCAAGGGGGCCAGAAGCGCATATTCGAGGCGGCGATCGACGCCGCCGGGATCCCGAAGTGGATGACTCGGATCCCGGCGGCGGCCCGCCTCGTTCCACCGCCGAGGCGTTCGCACTTCTCCGCGCTATCCGCGGCTTTCTGCGAACTCGTCCTTGGGGGTGCGCAGGGGCGACGGCTCCCGGGGCGAAAGACGGAGTTATGTCCCTCATCGCTGCCAAGGAAGTGCGACCGCCGCTGCCGCGCGGGCCGTTTCTGGTCGTCGGCCTCGCCCGCTCCGGCCAGGCCGCGGCGCGCCTCTTGGCGGCGCGCGGGGAGCAGGTCCGTGCCGTCGATTCCGGCCATCCCGACGGAGCGGAAGGGCTTTCGGACCTCGGCGTCGAAGTAACCCTGGATACGGATGGATCGGCGCAACTCGAAGGCACACATACGGTCGTCAAGAGCCCGGGAGTTCCCCGGGAGGCGGCGGTGATCGCGGCCGCTCTGGAGCGGGGAATCGAGGTGACCGGAGAGCTCGAGCTCGCCTGGCGCGCCCTGCCAAACCGCTTCCTCGCCGTCACCGGCACGAACGGCAAGACGACCACGGTCGAGCTGCTCGGCCACGTCTTCCGCGGCGCCGGCGAGCCGGTCGCGGTGGCGGGCAACGTCGGCGTCCCGCTGGCCGGGCTGGTCGGCGAGATCGAGCCCGACGCGACCGTCGTCTGCGAGGCCTCCAGCTTCCAGCTCGAGGACACCAGCCTGTTCGCCCCGGAGGGCGCGATCTTCCTGAACCTGGCGCCCGACCACCTCGACCGCCACGGCGACCTCCCGGCCTACCGCGACGCGAAGCTGCGGATCTTCGCCAACCAGGGCAACGACGACGTCGCGGTCTGGAACGGCGACGACCCCGAGCTGGCGGGCGTCGACCTCGGCGGCTGCGCGCGGCGGATCGAGTTCTGCCGCGGTGCCTCGCCCGACTGCGAGGTGGCGGCGGCGCAGGGGACGATCTTCTGGGACGGCGAACCGCTGATCGAGACGAGCGAGCTCGGGATCCCCGGCGACCACAATGTCGAGAACGCGATGGCAGCGGCGGCCGCCGCGCTTGCCTTCGGCATCGACCGGGGCGCCGTCGTCGCCGGCCTGCGCAGCTTCGGCGGCGTCCCGCACCGCCTCGAGCCGGTCGCCGCCAAGCTGGGCGGAGTCCGCTTCGTCAACGACTCCAAGGCGACCAACGTCACCTCCGCCGTCGTCGGCATCGGCAGCTTCGACGGAGGCGTCCACGCGATCCTCGGCGGCAGCGAGAAGGGCGAACCGTTCGCCCCGCTGATCGAGCCGCTGCGCGAGCGCGCTGTCGCCTGCTATCTGCTCGGCGACACCGCAGACCGCATGGCCGGCGAACTGGCGCCGCTCGTCGACGCGGGCGTCCCGCTCCGTCGTGCCGCCGATCTCGAGGTCGCGGTCCGCACCGCCGCCCGCGCCGCCGCGCCCGGCGAGGTCGTCCTCCTCAGCCCCGCCTGCGCGAGCTTCGACGCCTTCCCGAACTTCGAGGCGCGCGGCGAGCGCTTTCGCCAGATCGTCGCGACCCTCGAGACGGAGCGCGGATGAGCGCCCTGGACGTCGCGCTCGGTCGCGCGCGCCCTGCCAAGTCCAAGTCGAAGAAGAAGCGCAAGCGCTCGAAGGCGCGCGCGGTGTCGACCGAGTACAGCCTGCTGCTGACCGCGACGCTCTGCCTGCTCGCCTTCGGCGCGGTGATGGTCTTCTCCGCCTCCTCGACCACCCAGGTCCTGCAGAACGGCGGGCTCGCCGACTCCGCGTATTACCTGCAGCGCACGCTGGCCGTCGGGGCGATCGGCCTCGTGATCATGCACTTCACCGCGCGCCACGGCCTCCTGGCGATCCGCAAAGCGACGCCGATCCTGCTCGGCGGCTCGATCTTCCTGCTCGTCATCGTGCTCGGCGCCGGGCAGAGCGTCAACGGCGCGACGCGCTGGATCGGCAGCGGCTCCTTCCAGATCCAGCCGTCGGAGCTGGCCAAGGTCGCGCTCGTCCTCTACGCCGCCGACATGCTCGCCCGCGAGCCGAAGCGCGTCCGGTCGATCAAGGGCTTCATGCCGATCCTCCTCGTCACCGGCGCCGCCTGCCTGTTGGTGATGCTGCAGCCGGACATGGGGACGACGATGGTGATCGCCTTCGCCATCGGCGCCACGCTGATCGCGGCCGGGGTCGCGCCCCGGGACCTCGGCAAGATCGGGCTGGCGATCGGCGTCGGGGTCCTGCTGATGACGCTGATCGAGCCGTACCGGATGGCGCGCCTGACGAGCTTCCTGAGCCCGGGCAACGACACCGAAGGCGCCGGCTTCCAGGCCGCCCAGGCGAAGATCGCGCTCGGCTCCGGCGGCCTCTTCGGCGTCGGCATCGGCAACGGCGTGCAGAAGGCCTTCTACCTGCCCGAGGCCCACACCGACATGATCTCGGCGGTGATCGGCGAGGAGCTCGGCCTGGTCGGGATCCTCGGCGTCGTCGGCCTCTTCGGCATGTTCGGCTTCGCCGGGCTGCGGATCGCCCAGAAGGCGAAGGACAACTACGGCAAGATCCTCGTCGCCGGGCTGACCTCGATGGTCCTGGTGACGGCGATGATCAACCTCTTCGCGGTGATGGGGCTGGCGCCGCTGACCGGCGTGCCGCTGCCCTTCATCTCCTACGGGAACTCGGCGCTCTTGTCGTGCCTGTTCGCGGTCGGGCTGATCTTGAACGTCGCCCGGGGCGGCACCGCGAGCATGGCTCGGGGCACGACCACCCGGTCCGGCAGACTGAAGGTCGTCGATGGCGGGCGCTCGCCCGCGCGTGAAAGGAGCGGTGCCGGCGGTGCCAGAAGGGCCAAGAGTGGTGGTGGCGGCGGGGGGAACCGCGGGGCACGTGGTGCCCGCCATGGCGGTCGCCGACGAGCTCCGTAAGAGCGGCGCCGAGGTCAGCTTCCTCGGCACGCGTGAGAAGGCCGAGGCGGACCTGGTTCCCGCCGCGGGCTACGAGATCGACTTCCTGAACGTGCACGGCATCGATCGGCGCAATCCGCTGCGCGCGGCGCGGGCGGGCTTCGAGGCACTCGGCGCGGTCGGCGCGGTGCGCTCGGTGCTGCGCCGGCGGCGGGTCGACGTGGTGATGGGCGCGGGCGGCTACGTCGCCGCGCCGGCGGGGATGGCGGCGATTCTGGGACGCATGCCCCTGGTGCTGACCGAGGCCGACAGCCATCTCGGTCTGGCGAACCGCCTCCTGGCAGGGCGGGCGCGGCGGGTGTGCCTGGCGTTCCCGATCGAGGGGCGCGAGGGAGATCCGTACCTGGTGACGGGACGGCCGGTGCCCGAGGCGGTGCTGGCGGCGGACCGGGGCGCGGCCCGCGCGCGGTTCCGGATCGGCGAGGGCGAGCGGGCACTGCTGGTCGTCGGCGGCAGTCTCGGCGCGCGGTCCGTGAACTTCGCCGCGGTCGAGGCGTTCGCCGAGCGCGAGGGCCGGGACTTCCGCGTGCTCCATGTGGCGGGGCGGCGCGACTACGCGGCGCTGCGCGAGCGCTTGGAGAGCGCTCCATATAAAGCGGGCTACGAATTGATCGAGTACGAACCGAACCTCGGCGACGTGCTCGCCGCGAGCGACCTGATCCTGGGACGCTCCGGCGGCTCCGTCTTCGAGTTCGTGGCCGCGGGTCGCCCGGCGGTCCTGGTGCCCTATCCGCACGCGACCGCCGACCATCAGCGCACGAACGCGAAGTGGATGGAGCGCGCGGACGCCGCGACGATCGTCGACGACGGGGAGCTCGATCCCGCAGAGCTGCTCGCCGAGGTCGACGGCATCCTGGGCGACCCCACGCGTCTGGACAAGATGAGCGCCGCCGCGCGCGGGCTCGCGAAGCCCCGGGCCGCGCGCGAGATCGCCGACCAGGTCCTTGAGGCTGCAGGCCGATGAGCGACTGGTCGGGGCGGCGGCTGCACTTCATCGGCATGGGCGGCGCCGGGATGAGCGGGCTCGCGGTCGTCTGCGCCGAGTTGGGCGCGACGGTCACCGGGAGCGACCGCAGTGAGTCCACTTATATGGAGCGCCTGCGCACCGCCGGGCTCGAGCCGCACATCGGCCACGACGCCGCGAACCTGCCGGAGGGCGCCGAGGTGGTCGTCTCGACCGCGATCGGCCCTGAGAACCCGGAGCTGGCGCTGGCGCGGGAGCGCGGGCAGAAGATCATCCATCGTGGAGAACTGCTCGCCGAGCTGTGCGCGGAGAAGCGGCTGATCGCGATCGCCGGCACGCACGGCAAGACGACGACGACCGCGATGGCGGTCTGGGCCCTGCGCGGGCTGGGCGAGGACCCGGCCTTCTTCGTCGGCGGCGAGGTCCCCGGGCTTGGTCCCGACGGTGCGCCCGCCAACGCCGGCTGGGGGACGAGCGAGTGGGTGGTGGCCGAGGCCGACGAGTCCGACGGCAGCTTCCTGCGCCTCGATCCCGAGGTCGCCGTGGTCACCAACGTGGAGATGGACCACCACTCGAAATGGGGCTCGCTGGAGCCGTTGATCGAGGCCTTCACCGGCTTCGCCTCCAAGTCCCGGGTTGCGGTGCTGCCCGCGCCGAGTCAGGGGGGCGGAGCGGTGGAGGAGGTCCGCGCGCAGTTCGCCGGCGGGGGCGTCCGTCGGGCGTCCCTCCCC
>JBOGYZ010000035.1:0-9864 GCA_050697015.1 Solirubrobacterales bacterium | reverse complement strand
GCCCATCAACGGGGAGGTTCGGCGGGGGTGGGGGGGTCGGGTTCGGTGACGCTGAAGCGCGGGGCCGGGGCGGGTTGGGGCGTGCCGCCGACCTCGACGAAGATGCCGCGGTCGCGGTTGTGGCCGTCCTCGCGCGCCTCGCGCATCGAGAGCACCGGGGCGACGCAGCAGTCGGAGTCGGCGAAGAGCTCGTGCCACTCGCCCCGGGAGCGCTCGGCGAACTTGGCGGTGAAGCGCTCGCGGATCGCCGGCCAGGCGGTCCGGTCGAGGTGATTGGCGATCGCCGCGTCGTCGGCCATCTCCAGGGCCTCCAGCAGCGCCGCGTAGAACTGCGGCTCGAGCGCGCCGACCGCGACCCACTCGCCGTCGGCGCAGCGGTAGGTGTCGTAGAAGGGCGCGCCGCCGTCGAGCAGGTTGACCCCGCGTTCGTCCCGCCAGGCGCCCATCTCGAGAAAGCCGTGCAGCATCCCGGTGACCGAGACGGCGCCGTCGACGATCGCCGCGTCGACCACCTGCCCGACCCCACCCGACCGCGCGTGCAGCAGCGCGCCGAGCACGCCGACGACGAGGTAGGTGGCGCCGGCGCCGAAGTCGCCGAGCAGGTTGACCGGGGGGACCGGCTTGCGGCCCGGCTCGCCGACCATGTGCAGCGCGCCCGAGATCGCCAGGTAGGTGATGTCGTGGCCGGCGGTGTGGGCGTAGCGGCCCGACTGTCCCCAGCCGGTCATGCGGCCGTAGACGAGCGCCGGGTTGCGGGCGAGGCACTCGTCGGAGCCGAGGCCGAGGCGCTCCATCACGCCGGGGCGGAAGCCCTCGATCAGGATCTCGGACGCCCCGATCAGCGCCAGCACCTCCTCCACTCCGGCCGCCGACTTCAGGTCCACCTCGCGCGCATCGCGGCCGCGATCGAGCACCGGCGAGGCGCCCCAGACGAGGCCGCCCCCGGTGGGCCGCTGGATCCGCGTCACCTCGGCGCCGAGGTCGGCGAGCATCATCCCGGCGAAGGAGATCGGGCCGATCCCGGCCATCTCCACCACCTTCACCCCCTGCAAAGGACCCATCGGCCCAGCAGCCTAACCGGGCGCCGCGGCGGCGGCCTGGCGGGCGAGGGTCAGATCGGGAGATCCTCCGGCAACGGCACCTCGCGCGGCTCGCGTCCCGACCCCGCCTCGTCCCAGTCGCTCCAGGCGAGGCCGTCGCGGCCTTCGTGCTTGCCTGCTCCGCCGAGCGCCAGGATGACGACGGGCTCGGGATGCGGATTGGTCAGCTGGCGACGCGTCCGCGGCCCGACCCGAGCCAGCTGGTCGACCCCGAGCTCATGCGGCTCCCGTTCGACCAGCAAGGTCAGCTTGCCCTCGAGGACGAGGTAGACCTCGTCCTGGTGCTCGTGGCGGTGGACCCGCAGCCGTTGACCCGGCCGCAGGACCATCAGGTTGATCCCGAAGCTCTCCAGGTCGAGTTCGCGGCGGAGCCCCTGGAAGAGGTCCGCCCCCCGGTCGAGCTGCGCGTAGGAGATGTCTACGGACACCGTGCCTCCTTCCCGGCGCGCTCGCGGAGGGCGCCGCGTTCGATCTTTCCGGTCGCGTTCTTCGGCAGATCATCGATGAAGAAGACGCGCTTCGGCGCGCTATCCCGCCATCGCCCGCGCGATCACGACCCGTTGGATCTCCTGGGTGCCCTCGTAGATCTGGGTGATCTTCGCGTCGCGCATCATCCGCTCCACCGGGTACTCGTTGACATAGCCGTAGCCGCCGAGGATCTGGACCGCCTCGACCGTCACCCGCATCGCGTTGTCCCCGGCGATCAACTTCGCCATCGAGGTGTATTTGGGGAGCTCGGCCGGGCGCGGGGAGCGGTCGGCCAGCGCGCAGGCCTTGTAGAGGAGCTCGCGGGCGGCGGCGGTGCCGGCCTCCATGTCGGCGAGCTTGAACTGGATCCCCTGCAGGTTGTTGATCGGCTTGCCGAAGGCGATCCGCTCTTTCGCGTACTCGTTGGCGAAGTTCGTCGCGCCCTGGGCGATGCCGACGGCCTGGGCGGCGGCGCCGAGCCGGGTGCGCTCCAGCGTGCCGAGGGCGATGGCGAGGCCCTTGCCGATCTCGCCGATCACGTTCTCCTCCGGCACCCGCACGTCGGTGAAGGACGGCGAGCCGGTCGGCGAGCCCTTGATCCCGAGCTTGTGCTCGAGCGCACCGGGGTCGAAGCCCTCGCGGTCTTTCTCCACCACGAAGGCGCTGGTGCGCCGGTTCTCCCGGTCGGTGCTCGCGAAGACGCAGTAGAAGTCGGCCTGGCCGGCGTTGGTGATCCAGGCCTTCTGGCCGTTGATCACCCATTCGTCGCCGTCCTTGACCGCGGTGGTCCGCATCGCCGCCGGGTCGGAGCCTGCCTCGGGCTCCGAGAGGGCGAAGGCCGGCGACCACTCGCCGGTCGCGCACTTGGGCAGGAAGCGCTCTTTCAGCTCGTCCGATCCGAAGAGCTGGATCGGCAGCGTGCCGAGCTCCTGGATCATCAGGATCAGCGCCGAGGAGGCGCACGCCTTGGCGATCTCCTCGACCCCGATCTGCAGCATCAGCGTGCCGGTACCGGTGCCGCCGTAGGCCTCGTCGAAGGGCAGGCCGAGGATGTCCTGCTCGCCGAGGATCTTGCGGATGTCGTGCGGGTATTCGGCGTTGCGGTCGATGTCGGCCGCCCGCGGGGCGATCTTCTCGGTCGCGATCTGGCGGATCGTTTCGCGGAAATCGACCATCTCCTGCGGGATGTCGTACAGCCCCGTTCCCACCTCGACATCACTCATGCGAGTCCCCCTCTTTCGGCCGCTCCAGCGGCTCCATTGAATCTGCGGTTCTCAGATAGTAGGAGTACCGCGCATCTCAGGGGCGGCGGGGGAACTTGCTGAAGTCCGGGCGGCGCTTTTCCTTGTAGGCCTCGCGGCCCTCCTTCGCCTCGTCGGCGCCGTAGAAGAGGAGATTCGCGTCGTGGGCGAGCTGCTGGATCCCGGCGTAGCCGTCCTCGTGCGCGTTGAAGCTGGCCTTGACCAGGCGCAGGGCGAAGGGCGAGAGGGCCAGCATCTCCCGGCACCAGCCGACCGTCTCCACCTCGAGGTCGGCGAGCGGCACGACGGTGTTGATCAGGCCCATGTCGAGCGCTTCGGTCGCGTCGTACTGGCGGGTGAGCATCCAGAACTCCTTTGCCTTCTTCGGCCCGACCAGGTCGCGCAGGATCGAGGCGCCGAAGCCGCCGTCCCACGACCCGACCCGGGGGCCGGTCTGGCCGAAGCGGGCGTTGTCGGCGGCGATCGTCAGGTCGCAGCAGACGTGCAGCACGTGGCCGCCGCCGACCGCGTAGCCCGCGACCATCGCGATGATCGGCTTCGGCAGCCGGCGCATCTGCACCTGCAGGTCGGTGACGTGGAAGCGGCCGACGCCGCCCGCCTCCGACAGGTAGCCGGTGTCGCCGCGGACGTTCTGGTCGCCGCCCGAGCAGAAGGCGAGGTCGCCCTCCCCGGTGAAGACGATGACGCCGACCTCGAGGTCCTCGCGGGCCATCTCGAAGGCCTTCGAGAGCTCGATCAGCGTCTGCGGGCGGAAAGCGTTGCGGACCTGCGGACGGGCGATCGTGATCTTCGCGATCCCCTCGGCGGTCTCGTAACGGATGTCCTCGAAATCGCCGGGGCCGACGGTCCACTCCGCGCCCGGTCGTTGCGCTGAGTCAGTCATGGGGCTGGACCCTACCGAGCAAAATCGCCGGCCCCGGCGCGCAGCGTGCTCAGAACGGCTCCAACTGCTCGTTCAGCCGCGCCATCAGGATCTGGTGGACGCGCATGATCGAGGTGACCGCGACCATCGACGGTGCCGCCGGCCCCGGCCAGCGCTCGGTCCAGTGGCGTCGGGCCTCCGATCGGGTCGAAGGGGAGCTGTCCTCGGTCGGGCACGGCGGGCAGTCTGCCGGCCCGCGTCAGGGGAGGACGCTGGCCAGCGCGGCGACGGCGGCCGCGGCGACCTTGCGGCGGCGCTCTTCCTTCTCCATCTGGGCGCGGCGCACGGCGACCCGGTCGACGAGCTTGAAGTGCACCGCTTCGGCGATCGGCTTGGAGCCCGGTTCGGGCCCGATGGAGCTCGCGCTCGCGGGGGCTTCCCCGGCCGGTTCGAAGGCTTCGCGAGGGGCGCTGAGTTCGCCTTCGGCTTCGCCGTTGGTGCCTTCGTCCCCGGGCGGGATCGCGCCCTCGTTGGCGCCGCTCGCGACCGGCGCGTTCGGTTCGCCCGCCAGGCAACGGTCGATCCCTTCGGCGATCAGCCGCGCCCGCGCTTCGGCGCCCGCTTCGATCGGGTGCAGGTTGTCGGACTGCATCAGCTGCGGGTGGGTGTGGACGAAGCCCGCCCAGTCAGGCGTCTGGGTGCCGGGGCGCGAGGCGGCGAATTCGGCGACCGTCCGGTTCTTCCCCGCGTTGTCGACGCCGTTCACGGTGAAGCCGTGGATGGTCGGCACGACGATGCACCGATCGCCGGCGGTCTGGACGACCTTCTGCAGGTTTTCCGCCAAGATCTGCGGATACTCGGGGTCGTCGTTGGTCCCCGCGTCGAACACGATCACGGAATCGGAAGGTTCGTAGCTTTCTTGGAACAGATCGAAGATCTGGAAACTGTTGGAGCCGCCGACCGCGTTGACGGTGATCGGCACACCGGGGAGAAGATGTTGCAGGTAGGGAGAGGTCAGTTCCGCGAGGCTGTCGCCGACGACCAGGACGCGTCCGGCGCCTTCGTCGGCGCGCGCGCCGGGAGCGGCGGCGCCGAGGGCAAGCAGGACGGCGACCAGCGAGATCGCGGCGACGATGACGGCGCGCGGCGCCGAGCGGGTTCCCCTGCGTTTCGGCATCGCCGCGGTTTGTACCGCACCCCGCTGCTGCCGGCAGCGATCGTGATGGTTTTGGCACTCGCATCGTGCGGGGGCGGCCGTTCGAGCACCCAGTCGACGAGCGCCGCCGAGAAGACCGTCAAGGCGCGGGAATCGAAGCCGGTCGCCACCAAGTCGCCCAAGGGCGGCGGCCAGGCCGATGCCTGCCGGGCACGGCTCGGCAACTTCCTCGACCGCATGAACGACCTCCGCCAGTCCCTCCTCGCCGGCCTCAGCTACGACGAATACGTGGTCCGCGTGCGCGCGGTCCGCGATGCCTACGAGGCCGTCCCGGTCGACAAGCTCGGCGCCGCCTGCGTCACCGGCCCGGCCGCCAAGGCCGAGGACGCCTTCAACCAGTACCTCCGCGCCGCCAACGCCTGGGGCGAATGCGCCGCCACCGCCGGCTGCGCGGCAAGCGAGGTGGAAGGCAAGCTCCAACACCGCTGGAAGCTGGCCTCGAAGAGCCTCGAGGGGGCCGAGAAGCAGGCCTGAGGGGTGCGTTCCACGATCCGCTGCCGGCTGGTGCCCGCAAACTTCGTGGTCTCGCAAGCTGTCGCGTCGGAAAGGGAGGGGCCGTCTCGCCCACGGCCCTGGCAGGCTGTGGCCGTGGCCGAGACGGCCGGGTACGTGGGGAGTGTCAAGAGATCGTCGCCTGCGGGTCACGCGAGAGGGACGGGAGGGACACGGATCCGTAACGGAACTCTCACGCCGTCACGAAGAGCGTGGGAAGTCCACGCTTCCTCCCCTGTTGTCCAACAGTCACGAACGCCCTGCATGCATTACCCGTGCCATAGCCCCGGTAATGCATGCAGCGCGTTTCCGACCCCTGTTTTCGGGCCCGGAATGTGCCCGAGGGCGGCGGGAAGTGTGGAGTTCCCGGCATCATGGTCACGGGTCCGGGCGGATGTGCCTTCTCTCGCGCATCACCCTCACCTGAGTCCGACCTCCTCACGTCCCTGTGCCGACTCTCCCACGGACCCCTCACGTCCTGGGCGTCTCACGGCGGTCACAAGCCTGCCAGGATCGCAGTGAGACGCCCAGGACCGATCTCGGACGGCCGCAAGCGCCGGAAACAACGCCCGTCCCACGCCAGCTCCCTAACCCTCGCGCGCGCCGCCGATCACCGTGTTCACGATCTGGTCGGCGTAGGCGTCGGCGATCTTCTCCGCCGGGTCGGGACCGCGCCGCCGGTACCAGTCGGGCAATCCGTTCAGGGCGCCGAAGATGTAGTAGGTGGCGAAGTTGACGTCGAGGTCCGGCGCCGCTTCACCCGCCTCCTTCACCTCGCCGATCAGCCCCGCCAGCCGCTGCTCGTAGGCTTCGCGGATCTTCACCACCTCTTTGCGCCGTTTGCCGGTGAGGTGCTTCCACTCGGTCGTGTAGATCGTCACCCTCTCGATGTTGCGCAGGTACCAGAACGAGCAGGCGCGACCGAAGCTGCGCAGCCGC
Source organism: Solirubrobacterales bacterium (assembly GCA_050697015.1). Taxonomy (GTDB): domain Bacteria; phylum Actinomycetota; class Thermoleophilia; order Solirubrobacterales; family 70-9; genus VAYN01. Next base: position 3,525 of record JBOGYZ010000035.1, on the reverse strand, counting down.
TCGACCGGGCGCTCGTCGAGGCCGCTCGCCTCGTCCAGCATCTCCATGAATTGGCCGGCCGAGTCCTCGAAGATCCGCGCCAGCAGGTCTTCCTTGGAGTCGATGTAGTGGTAGAGGCTGCCCTTGAGGACGCCGACCTCTTCGGCGATGTCCTGGATCGACGCCGACGCGTACCCCTTCTTGTGGAAGACGCGGACCGCCGCCTCGAGCACGTCCTGACGACGGTTGCGCCGTTGCCGGCTGCCCGCTTCCCTCACCTCGGCCGTCGTCACCACCTCCACACTGGCGTAAAATTCCTCAAACGGACGGGGACTTTATAGGTACGAGTACGGATCAGGGAGCGACGCTGCGCCCGCCGCAGGCGAAGAGCACCTGACCGGTGATGTAGGCGGCCTCCGACGAAGCGAGGAAGGCGACGATCCCGGCGGCGTCGTCGGGGCTGCCGATCCGCCCGGCGGGGATCCGCGCGACCATCTTCTCCAGCACCTCCGGCGGCATCGCCTGGGTCATCGGGGTGTCGACGAGGCTCGGGGCGACGGCGTTGACCCGTACCCGCGGCGCCCAGCGCTGGGCGAGCGCCCGGCCAAAGCCGACCAGGCCCGACTTCGAGGCGCTGTAGTTGGCCTGGCCGAAGTTGCCGAGCGAGGCGCGCGAGCTCATGTTGATGACCGCGGCGCCATCGCGGTAGCGGGGCTCGAGCGCCAGCGTCAGGCGCATCGCGGCGACCAGGTTGATCTCGATCACCGCCTCGAAGGCCTCCGCCTCCATCTTGGTGGCACGCGCGTCGCGGGTGATGCCGGCGTTGTTGACCAGCACCGCGACGTCGTCGCCCGCCGCCGCAAGGACCGCCGCGACGCCCTCGGCCTCGGTCAGGTCGGCGACCACCGCGCGGGCGCCCGCCGCGGCGGCGACCTCCTCCACGACCGGATCGAGGTCGACCAGCAGCAGCTCGTGCCCCGCGGCGGCGAGTCGCTCGCCGATCCGCCCGCCGAGGCCGCCCGCGGCCCCGGTGACGATCGCCAGACCCATGCCGCTCATCGCGCCACCCCATCCCCGCGGCGCCCGCCGCGTGTGCCGGCGCTCACGGCACCACTTTCCCGAGGTTCGCGCCGCCGACCTGCAGCAGCTGCCCCGTCAGCGAGGAGCCGGCCAACATCGCGACGGCCTCCTCGATCGCCGCCTCCTCGCCCTCGCCCCCGGCGACGACGTTGATACTCCAGCCCGGTTTGACGCCCTCGATCCCGAGCGCCCGCACCATTCCCAGCAGCCCCGCGGCGACCGCGGCATCGAGCGGCGAGCCCTGCCCGAGCAGATCCCGCGCGTCGACGACCACCGCCACCGACCGCCCCGCCCCGAGCGCCTCACGGGCCGCGATGAAGGCCGAGGTCAGCGCCGGCGTGACCGCGTCGAGATCGTCCCCCACCGATCCCGGCCTCAACACCAAGGTGTCGCTCCCGTCCGCGCTCACCGCGCCGAGCCTAGTGCGTTCGTACCTTGGGCCATATAGGACGCATAAGTACGTACGCACCGCGCACAAAAAAGAGGGCCGCCCCGACGGACGGCCCTCTTTGGCTGGTGCAAGCAAAACGTGCTCGTGACACTGCGGTCGGGCAGGACTAGGTCCGACCTCCACGTGCATGCCGGTGCCCGGGGTTGGATTCCGCCGGGCGCCCGAACCAGTGCGGCGCCTAGCGGCCCTGCACCTCCAGAGTCCCCTCAAGCATGTGACTCAAAATAGGACCACCTCCTTTCTCTGGTGAGACGATTGAAGCACACCCAGTCGGCGGTCTCGACTCCCTAGGCTTTCGGGCATGAACTTCGGAGACTTCGGGGTCTGGACCTCGTACCGGCGGATCGGCAAGGAGAATGCGGGCGAGGCGGCCCGGGCGGCCGAGGAGGCGGGGCTCACGGCCTTTTGGCTCGGCGGCTCGCCGCGGCTGGAGGAGCTGCGCCCACTGCTCGAGGGGTCCGAGAAGCTCCTCGTCGGCACCTCGATCGTGAACATCTGGTCCTATGACCCAGCCGACCTGGCGCGCGAATTCCAGGCGCTGGAGGCCGACTTCCCGAGGCGCGCCTGCGTCGGCATCGGCGTCGGCCATCCGGAGGCGACCAGCGACTACAAGCGCCCGTTGTCGAACCTCGAAGCCTTCCTCGACGGCATCGACGAGGCGGAGGAGCCGATCCCGACCGACCGCCGCATCATCGCCGCGCTCGGGCCGAAGATGCTGGCGGTGAGCGCGCGCCGCTCACTCGGCACGATCCCCTACTTCACCTCGATCGACCACACCCGCTTCTCGCGCCAGACGGTCGGCCCCGACGCGCTCGTGATCCCCGAGCTCGCCTGCGTCATCGACGGCGACGTCGAGCGCGCCCGGGCCACCGCCCGCGGGTACGCAGCGATGTACCTGGGCCTCAGCAACTACACCAACGCCCTGCTCCAACACGGCTTCGATCAGTCGGACATCGAGGACGGCGGCTCCGACCGCCTGATCGACCACGTGATCCCGCACGGCACCGCCGCGGACATCGCCGCCGCGGCCCGCGCCCACGTCGAGGCGGGCGCCGACCACGTCGCCCTGCAGGCGCTCGGCGGCGACGGCGTCCCGGCGGACGAGTGGCGGGCACTCGCCGCCGCTCTCGCCTAGCCCCTGCCGGTACCGTTCAGGGATGCCTGAGCTCAGATCCCGCACCGTCACCCATGGCCGCAACATGGCCGGCGCCCGCGCGCTGCTGCGCGCCGCCGGCGTCGCGCGTGAAGACTTCGGCAAGCCGATCATCGCCGTGGCCAACTCCTACACGCAGTTCGTCCCCGGCCACACCCACCTCAAGCCGGTGGGCGAGATCGTCGCCGCGGCGGTCCAGGCGGCCGGCGGGATCCCGCGCGAGTTCAACACGATCGCCGTCGACGACGGCATCGCCATGGGCCACGGCGGGATGCTCTACTCGCTGCCCTCGCGTGACCTGATCGCCGACAGCGTCGAGTACATGGTCAACGCGCACTGCGCCGACGCGCTGATCTGCATCTCCAACTGCGACAAGATCACGCCGGGCATGCTCAACGCCGCGCTGCGGCTGAACATCCCGACGGTGTTCGTGTCCGGCGGGCCGATGGAGGGCGGCACCGCGGTGCTGGTCGACGGCACCGTGCGCACGCGGGTCAACCTGATCAGCGCGATCTCCGACGCCGTCGCCGACCAGGTCTCCGACGAGGACATCGCGATCATCGAGGAGAACGCCTGCCCGACCTGCGGGTCGTGCTCGGGGATGTTCACCGCCAACTCGATGAACTGCCTGACCGAGGCGCTGGGCCTGGCGCTGCCCGGCAACGGCTCGATCCTGGCCACGCACACGGCCCGCAAGGAGCTCTACGAAGCGGCCGGGCGCACGGTCGTGGACATCGCCCACCGCTACTACGACGACGAGGACGAGTCCGTCCTGCCGCGCCGCGTGGCCACCCGCGCCGCGTTCGAGAACGCGATGACGCTCGACGTGGCCATGGGCGGCTCGACCAACACCGTGCTGCAC
>JBOGYZ010000034.1:0-15242 GCA_050697015.1 Solirubrobacterales bacterium | reverse complement strand
CGCCTTCACCTTCAAGCAGGTGAAGTAGCGGGGAGCTCGGTGCTGGTGGTCGGGCCGGTGACGTCGTCGCGGTCGGCGCTGGCGGCCCGGACCGTGTAGTCGACGTTTTCGAGCTCCAGCGGCAGGGTGACCTCGCCGCTCGCGCCGTCGGGTGAGATGCCATAGGTGGCGGGCGGCTTGCCGTCTTTGTGGCCGTCGAGGCTGATCAGCAGGTGCTTCGGCTTGGGGACGCCCGGCTCGGGCGGCGGCAGCTCGTAGGTGACCACGGCGTGGTCGCCCTCACGTTTGACCTCGACCTTCGGCGGGGCGGGCTTCGGCAGGTCGGCGCCCGCTTCCGGTCCCAGCTCCTCGGCGGGCTTCGCCCGCTCGTGGAAGCCGCAGGGGCTGGTCCAGGCGTCGTGGAAGCGCGGGCCGGGCGGGCTGTCGGCGCCGATCGTGACGAAGGGCAGCTTGAGGATGTGGCCGGTGCTGCCCCAGCGCCCGGGCCAGGCGACCCAATCGGGGTCCTCGGCGGTGATGGCGTTCAGCTGGGGACGGACGCGCGGACCCTTGTCGTCGTTGTGGTCCGGGATGATCGGCGCCTGGGTGTAGGTGCCGGGGCGAAAGTAGGAGGCGTGGGAGCCGCGGGCCGAGTAGACGACTGCCGCCGGTCCGCCCGGCCCAGCTTCCTTCTCGACGTCGGCCCAGCCCGCTTTCTCGGCGTAGGTGTGTTGGGCGTAGGTCGCGACCTCGGGCTCGCCGTCCGCGCCGATCCGGAACTGGACCATTTCCCAATCGCCCTCGTGCAGCCCGCTGCCGAGCAGGCCCTTGTCGTTGTAGTAGTAGAAGAACCAGTACTGCAGCCAGAGCTGGTCGGGGCAGTTGCGGTTCGCGAACCCGTACACGTGATTGGCGTACCCCGGCAGGGCGTGCATGGCCCGGGCGTCGGCGACGTAGTGCTTGCCGACCGCGTCGAGGTGGTCCTTGGGATGGACGGCGGTGCCGTGCGGGTCAGGGTAGGCGTCGCCGCGCAGGAAGTCGATGTCGAGCTGGGACTCCCCCGCCCCGGGCCGCGCCGCGGCGAGCGCCTTCTTCGGAGCGTTCAGCGTGTTGCCATGCACGAACCCGGCCGGGACGGCGTCGGTCATCGTCGCGACCGAGTCGGCCGCGTAGCTCTCCATCGAGTCGTACTGGACGAAGGGGACGAAGCGTTCCAACAGCTCGGCGTCGTTCGCCATCAGATCCCCACTCTCTCGGTGAACGGCGAGTCGAACACGCCGGTGTCGTTGTAGTCGGCCGCGGCCGCCATCCACTTTCCCCACTCCGGGTAGAGCGCCGCCGGCTGCCCCGGTTCGATCGCGTTGATCTGGCCCCAGTGCGGGCGCACGCCGAACCTGACGAGGGCGTCTTCGTAGCCGGTCAGCAGCGACATCTCCCCGCGGCTGCCGGTGACCATGATCAGCTCGATCATCATCGTCGGCTGCGCGAACATCATCGATGCGTACGCCCGCGAGGGGGCAACGAAGCGCAGCGAGAACGGCGAGGTGTGGCAGATGCCTTCCTTCCGTCGTTCGCCCGCGATCGCGAGGATCCGGTCGACCGCTTCGACGTGGCGGCCGTCGACCGCGATCCCGAGCTCCATCGAGTCGGCGGGAAGCGCGTTGGCCTCGCCGATGTTGAACACCTTGTAGGAGATGTTGGTGTAGTCGTCGTCGGTCATTTCTTCGAGCGTGTCGTCAAATCGTCCCACCATCAGCCCCGGGAAGTGGCGGGCGAAGAAGCGCAGCAGGACGCCGGTGAAGTGCCAGGAGGACTCGAGCTCGGTCAGCGGATGGCGTTCGGTCTTGTCCGGGGGCAGGTCGTGGGGCTCCGGCGCGTCGGAGCGCACCGTCACCAGCACCCGATGCTCGCCGCCCGCTTCGGGATAGGGATTGACGAAGAGCTCGTAGTGGGCGTCGCCGGCGAGGACGCCGTCGGCCGTGAGGGCGCCCCTGACCTTCTCCCAGGTGCTGATCGTGCGCACCTCTTTCAGCCAGAACTTCTCCCGCACCTCGAGCATCACCCGGTAGAGCAGCCCGAGCGTGCCGAGCCCGCAGACGGCGGCGAAGAAGCGCTCGTCGTCCTGGACCAGCTCGAGCCCGGGGACGTCGAAGCTCGCCGGGTCGGTCGGGCCGTCGGCAGGCTCGATCCGCAGCGCCCGTCCCCGCGAGACGACGACCTCCAGCGAGCGCACCGCGTCCGGGAAGGGGCCGTAGGCGAGGCCGGAGCCGTGGGTCGAGGTCGAGATCACGCCGGCGATCGTCTGCGCGTCGTAGCCGCCCATGTTCTTCAGCGCCAGCCCCATGTCCTCGAGCGCCGGGTTCAGCTCCCGCAGGTGGGTCCCCGACCCGACCCAGACGAGGTGCGCCGTGTCGACCCCGGCACGCACGGCCGTCGTCGCGACCCGCTCGACGCCCGCGAGGTTGTCGGGTTCGACGATGATCCCGTCGGTCAGCGCGATGTCCGACCAGGCGTGGCGGGCGCCGGCGGCGTGCACCGTCCTGCCCTCGGATTCCGCGCGCCGGACCAGGTCGCGCAGCTCGGCCAGGGACCCCGGCGTGGCGATCTCCACCGGGTCGCAGCGCTGCTCGCCGGTGTGGTTGCGCCAGACCGGGCTCACGCCAGGTCCTTGGCCAGCTGCGCGACGCCGCGCTCGGCCAGGGCGGCGATCGTCTTCGACGGGTTGACCCCGAGCGCGGTCGGGACGATCGAGCCGTCGAGGACGTGGAGGCCGGGATATCCGTGGACGCGGCCGAGGTCGTCGACCACGCCGGCGGCGGGATCGTCGGCCATCGGGCAGCCGCCGAGCGGATGCACGGTGGCGTACTTGCTGAACGGCCCGCCTTCGAGGACGTAGAACGGCTCCGCTTCACTCGCCTCGGCGATCTCCTTGGCGGTGCGTTCGAGATCGGCGAAGAGCTTCGCCGAGCCCTTCTGGTCCCAGCGGATGTCGAAGCGGCGCAGGATCGGCGTCAGCCGCATCTGGCCGTCGGCGGCGTCGCGGCCGATCATCAGGAAGATCAGCGAGTCGGTGTCGGGCTGGTCGCGATCGGCAAGGTGCAGGTCGCGCGGGCGCAGCGCCTGGTCGCTCCAGCCGACGCGGCTGAGGCCGACCCGCATTCTCAGCAGCCAGCGGCGCCAACCGCGGATCACGTTGACGCCGTGGGCGGCGTCGATGAGCAGCTGAACGTAGGCCGGCAGGCCACCGTCGGCGACGATCAGCCCGCGTTCGGCGGTGTAGTCGAGTTTGCTGGTCATCACCGGGCCGAAGTCGTTGCGGGCTCCCTGGACGTCGGCCGCCTGCGGGTCGATGGCCATGCCGAGGCCGTCGCCGTCGCCGGAGAAGCGGCTGCCGAGCGCCGGCGAGAGGCCGGGCAGGCGGCGGCGGTTCTCCAGCAGCAGGCGCGTGGAGCCGAGCGTGCCCGCGGCGAGGATCAGGGTGGGCGCCTCGACGCTGCCGTCGTCCTCGTCGCCGAGGCCGCTGAAGGTGACCGTCCAGTTGCCGCCGGCGCGATCGGGCGGATCGATCCGCTTCGCAAGGTGGAGCGGGCGGACCTCGGCGCCGTGCGCTTCGGCGCGGGCGATGTAGGTGATGTCGACGGTGTTGCGGGCGTTGACCGGGCAGCCCGCGTTGCAGTTGCCGAGGTTCTGGCAGCCCTCCTGATGGACGCCGCTGAACGGGTGCTCGCGCGGCTCGCCGAAGTGGATGGCGAGCGGCAGCGGTTCCGCCTCCTTGCCGACGTGACGGCCGGCGGCGGCGAAGGCGCGCACCTTCGGCAGCGCCGGGTCCTTCGGGGTCGTCATCGGCATCAGCGCGTCCTCGGTACGGTCGTACCAGTCTTCGAGGGCGGGTAACCGGATCGCCGCGGGCCAGCCGTGCTCGAAGACGTCGGCCGGGGTGCGCAGCTGGACGTTGGCGTAGATCAGCGAGCCACCCCCGACGCCGGCGGCGGTGATCACCGAGATGTCGCGCATGAAGCGCAGGTCGAAGAGCCCGCTTGGGTTGAGCGTCTTGTGCCAGATCACCTTCGGCGTCTGCTCGAGCTCGGTCGGGAAGTCCTTCGCCGCCCACCGTTTGCCGCGCTCCAGCACACACACCCGCTTGCCCGCTTCCGCCAGCCGGCAGGCCGCGATCCCACCGCCGAAACCGGAGCCTACGACCACCACGTCATAGGAGCGAGACATGTGCGCAGCGTATTAGTGAAATTTGGTTATGCAACCTAGTCCCACAGATGTCTGTCGATCGTGTCTGTCGATCGCCGTTATAAACGCACAGTTACATTTCCAGTCGTGATATGGGTTAACGGTGAGCCCCGCCGCCAGCCCTCCCTCCCCCGCGCTCGCCCCGAAAGCGCTGCGGCACCGGCGCAGCGCCCGGCGGCTGACCGCCGGGCAGCTCGCCAACCTGCGCCAGGCGATCACCGCCGCGCAGGCGATCGGCGACGACCGCGGCTACCAGGCGTGGGCGGGCATCCACGGCCTGCCGCTGCCGATCTCCTGCGTCCACCACAAGGAGCTCTTCCTGCCCTGGCACCGCGCCTACCTCTACTTCTTCGAGAAGACCCTGCAGGACCGCGTCCCCGGCGTGACCCTGCCGTGGTGGAACTGGACCGACGAGCACGCCGAAGGCATCCCGGCCGCCTACGCCGCGCGCAAAGTGGAAGGGCGGAAGAACCCGCTGTTCGACTCGCCGATCCAGAAAGCGGGGCGCGAAGTCCCGAGCCAGACCCGCACCACCCGCGCGCCCGGCCCGCCGGGCGAACTGCCGTCGCCGGGGCTGGTCAAAGCGGTGCTCGCCAACAATGACTTCCTCACCTTCCAGATCCAGCTGGAGAGCATCCACGACGGCGTCCACGTGTGGACCGGCGGGACGATGGGACGGATCCCGGTCGCCGCCTACGACCCGCTCTTCTACGCGCACCACTGCATGATCGACCGGCTCTGGTACCTGTGGCAGCTGCGCCACGGGCCGGGGGTGCCGGCGGCGCTGCTCGACCGGGCGCTGGCACCGTTCCCGATGACGGTCCGCGACACGCTGGAAACCAGCCACCTCGGCTACGACTACGCCGCCTCGACCGCGGCCGTGAAAGGTCCCTGATGGTCGGCCGCTTCACCACCGACCCCCTCGAGCTGCCGCCGGCCGAGCGCCCGTTCGACCGCGCCGACCTGATCTTCTACGGCCTCGACCACTCCGGCCCCTCCTACGAAGTGCAGGTGTTCATGGCCGCGCGCCGAGTCGGCGGCGAGCCCGACGCCTCCCACCGCGCCTACGTCGGCGCGTTCTTCATCCTCGGCCACGGCGGCTGCTTCGGTGACGTCGGCCACTGCGACGTGCCCGCCGCGGCCGATCCCTTCGACCTGCGCCCCGCCCACCAGCTAGAGCCCGCCGTGCGGATCGTCACCGTCACCGAGCCATTGCGCGCGATGCTCGGCCAGGGCCTGACCGCGGCCAAGGTCACCGTCGTCGCCCACACCGAAGGCCGCGCCAGCGACGAGGTCCTCACCTTCCAGACGCTGCGCCTGGCGACCTACGCCTAGAGTCGGTGGGTCAGCAGGTCTTCCTGGCGCCGGTCATCGCGTTCCAGGCGCCGTTGAGGGAGAAGTCGGCGTCGACGCTGAAGGTGCCGGGTTGGGCGACGCGGGCGATCGTCCACTTGCCGTGGCGCAGGAGGCACCCGGAGCCGTCGCCGATCGACCAGTAGGGGGTGAAGCTGACGCGGACGAGGAACTCGCCGGGCTTGGTGACGTTGAGGGCGAAGCCCTGCGGACCGACCGAGTCGGCGGTGCCGCGGCCACTGCCGAGGGGGGCGACGAGGGGCTTCGGTTCCTCCACTTCGTAGATGCGCCAGTGGTTGTCGTGGAAGCGTTCGTGGAGGTAGGAGGGGCCCCTGAGGATGAGGCGGCGCTCGGCGGCGGAGGAGTAGTCGAGCGGCGCCTTGGGGAGGGCGACGTAGCGGATCGCGTTGTTGCGCAGCCAGCGTCCATAGCTTTTCTCGGTGAGGGCGCCTTCCTGGTAGAAGAGGTCGTCGCGGGCGGTGTCGAGCTGGCGCAGCCAGCCGCGGGCGAGCTCGAACTTCGGCGCCAGGTAGGCCGACTCCCAGTGGTTCGCGGTCGGCGGGACCTCGATCCGGGTGCCGCGCCCGCCGTGCTCCATCAGCCAGTGGGAGGCGGGCGCGAAGAAGGATTCTTTGGTCGAGGGGTCGCCAACCGAACGGGCGATCTGGGCGACGCTCGCGGTGAACTGCCAGTAGAGGCTGCCGGCGAGGGTGACGACGAGGACCGCCGTGTAGAACCAGGCCGGGATCCGACGATGCGGCAGCAGCTCGGCTCCGGGGGCGGGGACCGTCAGCGCGCCCCGCCGGGCGAGCGGCAGCGGCCGGTGCCGCAAGAGGACCGCCGCCAGGACCGGCCCGCCGAAGAGGGCGCCGAGGCGCACCGCGTTGCCGCCGAGCGCGTTCGGGGTGAGGAAGATCGCGGTCCCGGCGACTGCATAACCGATGACCACGCGGCGCAGGCGCGCCTCACCGTCGGCCCGCCAGGTGAGGAAGAGCGCGCCCGCGCACCAGAGGGGGATCGCGATGAAAGAGGAGGAGGCGAAGGGGAAGCGGCCCGGTTCGGGGAAGGCGAGATTCGGCGCGACGGTGAGGATGAAGGCGAGCGCCGCGGCGGCGATCGCGGTGCGGTTGAGGCGCTCGCCGCGTTCCCAGATCCCCGCGGCGAGAACGCCCGCGAGGAAGGCGCCGGCGACCGGGCTCGCCAGCGGGCAGACGGCCGCCGCGGCGAGCGCGAGCGTCGTCCTCCCCGTCTGCAGCGAGCGCAACGCCGCCAGCCCCAAGGCCACGCCGAAGGCAAAGGTCAACTGCCCGTCGGCGAGCAGGGTGACGACCCCCGCCGCGAACCAGAGCGTCGCCCAGCGCGCCTCCGCGCCCCAGTGGTCCCGGACCAGGCGGTCGAAGAGGTAGGACGAGGCGACCACCGACAGCATCCCCACCACCTGCGGGCCGAGCAGCGCCGCCGCGGGCGGGAACAGCACGCTGTAGTTGAGCGTGTAGTGGCCCGCGTACCAGGAGCTGTTCCAGATCGCCAGGCCGGAGTGATCGAAGAGCTCGGTGTGGAAAACCTGGGCCGCGAGGTCCCCGACTTGCGGGTCCCAGATCAGCATCAGGGCCGCCAGCGCCGCGCTCAGCGCAACCGCGGGCAGCCATTCGAGGCGGTACGCCTTGGACTGGTACATGCGGGGACCAACAGCATATGGGGGCGACTTGAGAGAATTCTCATGTGAGCGCCGATCTGCTCCTCATCGACTGCGGCACGGTCCCCTACCGCGAGGCCTGGGACCTGCAACTGGCGCTCGCCGAGCGGCGTGGCGCGGGGACGGTCCCGGACGCCTTGCTGCTGCTGGAGCACCCGCCGGTCTACTCGCGCGGGCGCCGCACCAAGGCCGAGGAACTGCCGATGGGGGACGCCTGGTACGAAACGCAGGGGATCGAAGTGCTTGACACCGACCGCGGCGGGCTCGTCACCTACCACGGACCGGGGCAGCTGGTCGCCTACCCGATCATCGACCTGACGCCGATGGGCGGCGACGTGCACGCCTACGTGCGTGGGCTGGAGCGGGTGATGATCGGGGCGCTGGCCGAGCACGGGGTCGGCGCGCAGACGATCGCCGGGCTGACCGGGGTCTGGACCGACGGGCCGGCGCCGGCGCCGGGGCTCGCGGGCGCGGCGCAGAAGATCGGCTCGATCGGCGTCCACGTCAGCAAGGGCATCACCACGCACGGACTGGCCGTGAACGTGGACAACGACCTGCAGCCGTTCGAGTGGGTGATCCCGTGCGGGATCCAGGGGGTGGCGATGACCTCGATCGCGAAGGAGGGTGGGCGCGCACCCCGCGTCCCGGCGTTCGCGGCAACGGTGGGTCGGCACTTCGCCGAGGTCTTCGAGCGGGAGCCGCGCGCGGCGAGCCTGGCGGAAGCGCTGGACGCGGAGGCGGCCGGCGCCGGACCGCAGGCGTCGCCCGCTAGGCTCGGTGCTGAGCGATGAGCGACACCGTCGTCCCCAACGAGCCGAGCAAGGCGCCCGCCGAGCGCGTCCACGTCACCCGCTCCCGGGCCAAGCCGGGCGGGACCGCGCAGGTCGACGGCTCGATCCCCTTCAAGCGCGCGCGCAAGCCGCCGTGGCTGAAAGTGCCGGCACCGGGTGGGCCGAACTATCGGCGCCTCAAGGAGAAGATCGGCAACGACAACCTCCACACCGTCTGCGAGGAGGCGAACTGCCCGAACGTCGGCGAGTGCTGGGAGCGCGGCACGGCCACGTTCATGATTCTTGGCGATGTCTGCACGCGCCGGTGCGGGTTCTGCAACGTGCAGACCGGCAAGCCGAGCTGGAATGACCCGCTCGAGCCGCTGCGCGTCGCCAACCAGGTGAAAGCCATGGGGCTTCGCCACGCCGTCGTGACGTCGGTGGATCGCGACGACCTCCCCGACTACGGGGCGAGCGCCTTCGTCGGCGTCGTCCGGTCGATCCGGATGATGGCGCCCGACTGCAAGATCGAGATCCTCACCCCGGACTTCCGCGGCCAGGAGATGCCGCTCGCCAAGGTCATCCACGAGAAGCCCGACGTCTTCAACCACAACGTGGAGACGGTGCCGCGCCTCTACCCCATCGCCCGCCGCGGGTCCCAGTTCGCCCGCTCCGCCCGCGTCCTGAAGATGGCGAAGGAGATGGGCGGGGACGATGTCGTGACCAAGTCGGGGCTGATGGTCGGGCTCGGCGAGTCTTTCGAGGAGATGGTCGAGACCTTCGGCCTGCTGCGCGAGCACCGCGTGCAGGTGCTGACCGTCGGCCAGTACCTGCGGCCGACCGAGAACCACCTGCCGGTGGTGCGCTACTGGCACCCGGACGAGTTCGAGGCGCTGGAGAAGGCGGCCTACGACCTGGGATTCGAGTCGGTGGCGGCGGGGCCGCTGGTGCGCTCGAGCTACCACGCCGACCAGAACCTGCCGGTCGGGAAGCGGGCCGAGAGCCTGCTGGCGTAGCGGGGCGACGGGCGCGTGGCGGCCGATGGCGTGGTCGTCCGGCCGATGCGGATCGAGGAGGTCGACGTCCGGATCGACTATTTCCACGATGCCTCCGATGAGTACCTGACGAAGCTCGGCGTCGACCGGGCACTCCTGCCGAGCCGCGAGGCATGGCGCGCCTACTACGGGGAGGACTTCGCCCGGCCGCTCGCCGAGCGCGAGACCTACAACCTCGCCTGGGAGCTGGACGGACGGATCGTCGGCTTCAGCTCCGTGGACCACATCGAGTTCGGCGAGCAGGCCTTCATGCACCTCCACATCGTCGAGGAGCCCCGGCGGCGCTCCGGCCTCGGGATCGAGTTCGTCCGCCTCTCGGTCGATGAGTACTTTCGGGCGCTGGAGCTGCGGCGCCTCTTCTGCCAGCCGAACGCCTACAACGTCGCCCCGAACCGGACCCTGCAACGCGTCGGCTTCCGCTACGTCTTCACCGAGGAGATGCAACCCAGCTTCATCAACTTCCCCCAGCCGATCACGCGGTGGGTGCTGGAGCGGCGGGAGTAGGGGAGCTGGCGCCCGAGGTAAGGGACGAGGCCGTCTCGGCCACGGCACTGGCAGGCTGTGGCCGTGGCCGAGACGGCCGGGTATGCAAGCGGTGGAGGAACTGGGACGCCGTGCGGAGATGCCGGGAAGTCCACGCTTCCTCCCGTGTTGTCCAACGGTCACGGACGCGATGTCGACTTTGACCACACCATGGTGTGGTCAATCCACGCAGCGCGTTTTCGACCCTCCCTATCCGGCCCGAAAAGCGCCTCGGAGGGCCGGGAGGTGTGACGTTCCCGGCAGCTTCGTCACCGATCCGGGCGAGGTGTGGCTCTTTCGCGCGTACCTGTCGACTCAGGCGATCTGAAATGAGCCGTCGCGCAGGTAGGCGCGGTAGAGGTCGAGGGCGTGCGCGGAGGGCTCCTGCATCGGGTACGGCGGGGCGGCTGGGTCGGCCCAGAGCATCTCGGTCGTCTCGACTCCGTCGGGGCTCGGCTGGCCAGTCCAGCGGCGGGCGAGGAAGAGCATCGCGAAGCAGTGGCTGACGTCGCCGCCGGGATAGGTGATGGTGTGGAGTTCGGCCTCCGAGAGGCAGGCGAAGGCCTCGAGGTCGGCGGGGTCGACCTCCACCCCGGTCTCCTCCCGCAGCTCGGCGAGCGCGGTGGCGGCGAAGCTCGAGCCCTCCTCGGCGCCGCCCGCCGGCAGGCACCACTGGCCGTTGTCGGCGCGGCGGGTGAAGAGGACCGCGCCGTCGTCGCGGACGAGGAAGATCATCGCGCCGGGCATCAGCACCAGATCGGAGCCGACCTTCTGGCGCAGCCGCCACAGATATGAACCCTCGAACGGCATCGGCGTCAGGCGACCTGGAACCTGCCGGTGCGCAGGTAGGCGAGCAGCAGTTCGACCGCGCGGGCGGTCGAGTCCTCGAAGGGCTGCGGCAGGTCGGTCGGGTCGGCGAAGCGCAGATCGGTCGTCTCCTCCCCGTCCGGCCCGAGCTCCCCCTCCCACTTCCGCACCAGGAAGCACATCGAGAAGTAGTGGGCGATGTCGCCGTTCGGGTAGTGGAGCGTGTGCCGATCGGCTTCCGAGAAGCAGGCGACCGGGATCAGGTCCTCCTCCCGGACGACCAGCCCCGTCTCCTCCCGCAGCTCGTCGATCGCCGTCCGCGCGAAGCTCCCCCCGACCTCCGCCGCCCCGCCCGGCAGGCACCAGGTCGAGTCGTCCCCACGCAGGGCAAACAGCACCTTCCCGTCCTCCCGCTGCGCCGCCACCGCCGCCCCCGGCGTGAGGACGAGGTCGTGCCCGATCTTCTGCCGGAGCCCCCAAAGGTATGAGCCCTCGAATGACATGAAGCCGAAAACCTAGAGGTCGGCCCTACAATCGGAGCCGCGGGGCCATAGCTCAGATGGCAGAGCGCCTGATTTGCATTCAGGAGGTCGCCGGTTCGATTCCGGCTGGCTCCATCGAAGGATCGACACTGAAGTCCGGGTCGAGGTAGCCCTCGGCCTGCCGGATGCGAAGCGACTGGTTGTTGCTCGCAGGAACGAGCCGCAAATAAAACGAGCTGCGACCTTCAGTGCCGAGCATCCACGAAGGGACGTAGTAGCAGCGATCGGTAGTCAGTCGTAGGCGGCGATCCAGTCGACCATCACCTCCGTGTAGTGCTTGGTCGATCGGACCTTGCCCGCGGTCAGCGAGTGGGAATAGCACTTCACCTTGATCACTGCGCCGGCGGAAGCGACGACGGCAGCCGCGGGCGATCAGGTCAGCCGCGACCTCCAGCTCCGCCAGGTCCCCTTTGCGCTTGAGTGACGCCATCCTTCGAGCCAAGCAGGAAAAAGCGCACGCGTGGTGCGCGGAAGTGACGATCAGCGCACTACGGCGCGTTTGTATTTCGTCACGGCGAGGACGCCGAAGACGGCGGCGATGCCGACCGACCAGGCGACAGCGCCCCAGACGGCGTTGCCGGCAGGGTCGCCGATGAAGAGGGCGCGGATCGCGTTGACGGTGATCGAGAAGGGGTTCCATTCGGCGAACCACTGGAGGGCGCCGGGCATCGTTTCCGGCGGGACGAAGGCCGAGGAGATGAAGGTGAGCGGGAAGATGACGATGAAGCCGAGGCTCTGGGCCGCCTCCGGCGATGAGGAGGTGAGGCCGATGAAGGCGAAGACCCAGGAGAAGGCGTAGCCGAAGAGCAGCAGCAGGAGGATGCCGGCGACGACGTGGAGGAAGGGGCTTTCGAAGCCGAAGCCGATGATCACGCCGACGACGAGCATCACGGTGATCGAGATGCCGTTGGTGACGATGTCGGAGAGGGTGCGACCGGCGAGGACGGCGCCGCGGGACATCGGCAGCGAGCGGAAGCGGTCGACCAGGCCTTTGCGCAGGTCGTCGGCGATGCCCATCGCGGTGACGAAGCCGCCGAAGGCCATCGTCTGGACGAGGATCCCCGGGATCAGGAAGTTGATGTAGCTGTGGCCGGGGGTCGGGATCGCGCCGCCGAAGACGTAGGCGAAGAGCAGCACGAACATGATCGGCTGCACGGTGAAGGCGAGCAGCAGGTCGGGCGCGCGGGCGATCCGCAGGAAGTTGCGCTTCGCCAGCACCAACGTGTCGGAAAGCCCCGTGCTCATCCCTCCCCCTCCTCGGCTTCTTCCGCCGCGTGGCCGGTCAGCTTGAGGAAGACATCGTCGAGCGTCGGCCGCCGCATCGAGATGTCGTCGATGCCGACGCCGGCATCGTTCAGCCGCTGGACCGCCGCGGCGATCGTCCCTTTGCGCTCCGCCACCGGCACCCGCAGGATGACCCCGTCGCGCTCCGGCGGCGCCGAGCAGAACCCGTCGAGCGCCGCGATCGCCGCCTCCGCATCGCCCGCCGCCTCCAGCGTCACCTCGAGCGCCTCGCCGCCGACCTGGTCCTTCAGCTCGTCGGAAGTCCCCTCGGCGATCACCTGGCCGTGGTCGATGACCGAGATGCGGTCGGCGAGCCGGTCGGCCTCGTCGAGGTACTGGGTGGTGAGCAGCACCGTCGTCCCGTCGGCGACCCGCCCTTCGATCGTCTCCCAGAGGCCGATGCGGCTGCGCGGGTCGAGCCCCGTCGTCGGCTCGTCGAGGAAGAGCACCGGCGGGCGCGCCACCAGCGCCGCGGCAAGGTCGAGCCGCCGCCGCATCCCGCCCGAGTAGGTGCGGACGAGCCGCCCACCCGCATCGGCGAGGTCGAAGCGCTCCAGCAGCTCCGCCGCCCGCGCCTTCGGCTGGCCCTTCGGGAGGTGGTAGAGCTGGCCGACCATCTGCAGGTTCTCGAGGCCGGTGAGGTTTTCGTCGACCGCCGCATACTGGCCGGCGAGGCCGATGCTCTGCCGCAGCTCCTGCGCCTGCGAGCGGACGTCGAGCCCGGCGACCCGGGCGGATCCCCCGTCGGCCGGCAGCAGCGTGGTGAGGATGCGGACCGCGGTGGTCTTCCCCGCCCCGTTCGGCCCGAGGAGGCCGAGGACGGTGCCCGCCGGCGCGGCCAGGTCGACGCCGTCGAGCGCCCGCACATCGCCGTAGGACTTGACCAGGCCCTCGGCTTCGATCGCGGCTTCCCCTGACACCGCGTCTCAAGTTATCGGTTAGTCGAGATCGAAATCCTTCGGGGGCTTCTGCTCGAACCAGAGGTCGTCGTCCTCCGGCGCGTCCTCGAGGAAGCGCGGGGTGTCTTCGAGCACGTCCTCGTGGCCCGTGTCCGGGTCGAAGGCGGTGTCCTCCTCGTCGTCCTCGGCGGGCTCCTCGCGCTCCTCCCGCGGGGACGACTGGAAGTCGAAGATGCCGGCCTGCTCCGGCTGCTCCGGCGCGTCTTTGTACTGCGGCATCGCCAGGTGCTCGTCGGTCGGCGGCAGCGGCGCCTCGAGCGCCTGGTCGAGCTCGTCGGAGAGCCGCTGTTCGTTGAAGAAGTCGAATTCGGCGGAGCCCTCCTCCGGCTCGGCCTCGGCGGGCGGGTGGCCGGCGACCTCGGCATCGGGGCCGCGGGTGTCGAGCGGCGGCTGCTCGTAGAGCTCCGTCGGCGCCCCGGCGTCCTCGGGGACGGGCGGCGCCGCGTGCGGTTCCTCCTGGGCGGCGTCGACGAGCTCCTCGTCGGTCGGGCTCGCCTGCTCGCCGGTGGGTGACGCGTCGGCGGCGGCCTCGGCGTCCACGTGCGCCTGCACATCGAACATCTGCGTCGGCTGATCTGCCGGCGCGTGACGCTCCTCGGCGCTGGGACCGGCGTCGGTGACGACCTCGTGCTCGCCGGCGGGGTACTCCTCCTCGGCGGGCGGCACGGGTGCCTCATCGGCGGGCGGCACCGGGGTCTCGTCGGTCGCGGGCGCGACGGTCTCGTCGGCGGGCGGGACCGGGGACTCGTCGGTCGCGGGCGCGGAGTACTGGTCGAAGAACGATCCCGTGGCCTCCTCGGCGGGCGCCGCGGGCGTTTCGCCCGTGGGCGGCGCGAGGTCGGCGGCCGGGGGATCGCCGGGCGGCGGCGGGAGCGGCACGTCGGCGGCGGCAGCCGGGCTCGGCGGCGGCGCGTCGGGGGTCGGCGACAGCTCGTCCTCGACCGCCCCGGGTGCGGCGTCGGCAGGGGCGGGCGGCGCCTCCTGCAGGTCAGCGATGTCGGGACGACGGCCGGTGGGCTCGGCCTCGTCTCCGATCTCCGGCGCGTCGGCGGCGGTCTCCGCAGGGGCGGCCAGGAACTCGGTCGGCGCCTCGGCGAACGGGTCGATCTCGTCCGGCCGCTGGGGCGGGCCGAACGCCTCGTCCTCGAGCTTTTTAAGCTCCGAGTCGTCCGCGCCGTGGGCGCGCTTCAGTTCCAGGTGCTCTCGTATTGCGTCGTCAAGAATGCTCATCTGGATCCCCTGCTGGGGAGATTCCAAAGACTAAGGGCTATTCCTTGCCCGCGCGGGCCGCTGGGCGGGACTTCCCAACGAACGCCTGAGACGCGGCGGGTCAGGGAATCTTGCGGAAATCCCAGCTGACGACCTTGACCGGATCGAGGCGCAGCCAAGCGTGGCGCTCGTCGTAGCCGAACTCCGCGCCGCCCAGGTACTTGCGGGCGAAGGCGGCCTCGACCGCGGTCAGCTCCGCGATGTCCTCGGCGCCGACGCGCGGGATCTCGCCCACCGTGGCGACCTCGCCGCGCAGCTCCACCCCGCGCAGCTCAAGGTACTCCTCCCCGTCATCGACGACGGCCGCGACGCGCGGGTCCCGAATCAGGTCCACCCAGCGCTGCGAGCGGGTCAGCGACTGCATCCACATCGACCCCTCGCGCCAGACGAACCAGAGCGGCGTGACGTGCGGGCCGGTCGGGCCGACCGAGGCCAGCCGACAGGTGCGGGCGGCGACGAGGAACTCGTCGACCTCCGCCGAGCTCATCGCGATGCGGCGCCCGCGGCGCTGGGGACGTGGCTCGGCGCTGGTGCTCACAGGCACCAAGAGTAGATGGCGACCGCGAGCGTCTGCCCGAGGCCACGTCACGTAGCTCTAGTCCCACATAGCCACCATCCAAGCCCGACCCAGCTAGACTTCCCCTCTGCACCAACCCGGTCGATTGCAGGTTCCTCCTGCAAATCGCCCATTTCGGGGCTATAGCTCAGCTGGCAGAGCGCCTGGATCGCACCCAGGAGGTCGGCGGTTCGAATCCGCCTAGCTC
>JBOGYZ010000033.1:0-29931 GCA_050697015.1 Solirubrobacterales bacterium | reverse complement strand
CCCCCACCGGCACGGCCCCGACGGCGGTCACCGCGAGCCAGCTCGCGACGAACGTGTAGGCAGGTACCAGCACCTCGTCGCCGGGACCGATGCCGAGCGCCCGCAAGGACAGTTCGAGCGCACTGAGGCCGCTGCCGACGCCGACGCAGTGCGCGACGCCGCAATAGGCGGCGAACTCCCGCTCGAACGCCTCGAGCTCGGGGCCCAGCAGGTACCAGCCCGACGCGGCGACCCTCTCCGTAGCTTCCCTAAGTTGTGCGGCGACATCGGCCTGAGCCACGCCCACGTCCATGAATTTGACCCGCGGCTCGCCCATCGCCGCGCCCTCAGTCGATCGAGGGAATGCCGTGAGTGCTCCAATCGCCGTGCGACTCGTACCGGCTCTCGTACTTGTCGCAGACGACCGCGTCGATCATGCCGTAGCGGACCCCGGCGTCCACCATGCGACGACACAACGCCCAATCGTTCGGTTCTTCGAAGAGAGGGTCGGCGAGGCTCATCTGGAAAAAGCGCAGGCCCGAGTGATAGATCGCGGCCTGGGTGACGAACTCCCCCTTGCGCGGCGGGAAGCTGCCCAGCTCGAGCGTCTCACCGCTGCGGTAATGGACCCGGTGGCGGCCGTAGCAATTCTCGTGGTGCCCCTCGCGGGCACCCGCGAGGAGGGTCTCGACGAAATCGGGTCGAACCGCGTCGTCGTCGGCCATCGCCGCGATCCACCGCCCCCGCACCATCGACAGCGCGTCGTTGAAGGGGGGCGAACCGAGCATGTACCAGCGGATCGACTTGTCCTCCGGGTAGGGGCCGCGAACCGGCCGGTTGTAGTAGCGGACCCGGTCGTCGCCGACCGCCTCGATCGCGGCGGCCGTGTCCGGCGGAGCTGAGTCGCCGACGACGATCACCTCGATGTTTGCGTGGGTCTGCGCGAGCATCGACGGCAGGGCGACGTCGCGCAGTTTCTCGAACCGGTTGTAGGTCGGCAAGATGAAGGAGACCAGGGGGTCGGGCTCGGTGAAGGCGAACTCGTACTCGGCGCTCTCGCGCAGCTCGTAAAGCCGCCTGCGGTTCGCCGCGTTTTCGTCATCGAGGTGGCCAAGGATCGCTTCGATGCGCTCGAGCCGGCCCGCCGGAGCGATCCGGTCGAGCCGCGCCGCGAGCTCCTCCAGCCGTGCCAGCTGGCGGTCGGAGCGATGGCCGACCTCGCGCGTGCCGGCGTGGATATCGGCGTGGATGAAATCCAGGCGTTTGTCGACTTGATCCACTTTCCCCTCCAGCCCGCCGACCCGCTCGTGTACCGCTTCGAAATACGGACGGGCGAGCGCGTCGAACGCCCGGAGCGCAGCTGATCGAACTGGGCGAGGCACGATGCAGTGATCTTAGACGCAGGTCGAATCGATATCCTCGTTTTGTGCAAGACGCCTCCGACCGGATCGGTCGTGTGACCAGGGGGCACCAGGGGACCAAGACTCTTGTCATCGGCTGCGGATTCATCGGTTCGCGGACCGTGCGGGAGCTGGTTGCCGCCGAGGTGCCCACGGCCGTTTTGACGCGTTCGCGTCCCTCCCTGGCGATCACGGATCTGATTTCCGAAGCCGACCTCCACCTCGGCGACGCCACCGACCCGCAGGTGCTCAAGGCGGCGCTCGATCGAGTCGGCGCCGTCCTGTTCACCGCGGGCGGGCTGTTGCCAGCCGCTTCGGAGCTCGAACCCGACCGCGACGCCGAGTTGACCCTGAAGCCTCTGCGCACCGTGCTGGCGGCCCTGCGGAGCCGACCGGAAACGTCCTTCGCCTACCTCTCCTCGGGTGGCACCGTCTACGGCGAGCCCGATCACAACCCGATCCGGGAGGACGCTTCACTGCGGCCGCTCGGCTCCTACGGACGGCTTCACGTCGAGTGCGAGAAGGATGTGCTGCATGAGTGCGAGCAGCACGGACTACGGGGGAGGATCCTCCGCTGCGCCACGGTCTATGGCGAGGGCCAGCGCCCCGAGCGCGGCCAGGGGGCGATCGTCACCTTCCTGCATCGGGTCGCGACCGGCATCCCGATCGATCTCTACGGCGACGGCTCTGTGCGCGACTACATCTACGTCGGCGATGTCGCGCGTGTTCTCGTCGCACTCGCCGAGCGACACGACGGTCCGACCATCCTCAACGTCGGCAGCGGCGAGGGCACCTCGTTGGCCGATGTGCTCGACTTGGTCGAGACCGAGATCGGCCACCCAGCCGAGGTGATTCAGCACGGCGTCCGAGACTTCGAAGTGGAGCGGATCGTCCTCGACATCACTCGCCTGCGCTCGCTGATCGCGCTTGAGACCACCCCGTTGTCAGACGGGATCACCCGCACCTGGGAATGGCTGCGTAGCGTGACCCCGGAGCTGGCGTGAGGGGCGGATGGCAACACCGGCTCCAGGGCCTGAGATGGCGGCTGCGGGCGATGGTGCGGCTCTGGGGCCTTGGCGTGACCCCCGACATGCCGTTCCTCCCCTCCCCCACGACGACGGCCGAGCCGGCTCCCTATCAGGGGGTCGTCGACGGGCCCTCCCACAAAACCGAGGACATGGACACCGCGACCGGCCCCATCGTGGTGAGGAAAGAGATGCTCAATGTCCACGGTTGGGCGACCTTCCGCGCGGGTCCGACCGGTAGGGTCGAGATCTTCCTCGACGATGAGCCGCTCGGCCTCGGCCGCCTCGCCGTGCCACGTCCGGACGTGACCCTCTCCTTCGACGAGCCCTACGTCGAGATCTCCGGTTTCGAACTCGCTGTGCCGACGGAGTCGCTCGCCTCTGACGGCGACCGCGACGGCAATCTCCGCGCCGTCGCCTTCGGGCCGAATGGCGAACGCCACGAGCTGGCCCCGGTCCCGGTCGTCATCCGTGCTCCCGACCCTCGCGACGAGGAGACCACCATCGTCGCCCCGCCGATCCCGCGGCCGAGCTTCTCCGGCCGCGGCGGCGTGCGCACCCTCGTCATCACCCATCAGCTGACCCTGGGCGGCGCGCAGCTCTACCTGATGGACCTTCTGCGCGAACAGCACGCACTGGGCCTGATCGACCCGATCGTGGTCAGCAGCTTCGACGGCCCGCTACGCAAAGAGGTCGAAGACCTCGGCATCCCGGTGCATCTGACCGCTCTCACCCCGGCCGGGAAACTGGGCAGCTATCGAGGTCGCCTCGACGAGTTCATCGAATGGGCCCGCCCGCTCGACGCCGAGCTGGTCCTCGTCAACACGTCGACCTCGACGACCTTCTCGGCCGGGGAGGTAGCCGTCGCCCTCGAGATCCCCTCGGTCTGGGCGATCCACGAGAGCTTTCACCCGTCGATCCTCTGGTACGGCCTCGACCCGAAGGTCCTGCGGCACGCCGAATCGGTCATCGGGCACGCCGCCGCCGCCATCTTCGAGGCCGACGCCACCCGCCACATGTACGAAGGGATGATCCCGCCCGACCGTTGTCGGACGATCCCCTACGGCCTTGACCTCGAGCCCATCGACCGCGAGCGGGCGAAGTTCGACCGAGTGGCGGCGCGCCGTCAGGCGGGGATCCCGGAGGACGCGCGCCTCGTCGTCTGCATCGGCACGATCGAGCCGCGCAAGGCGCAGATCCCGCTCGCGGAGGCCTTCGACCTGATCGGCTCGAGCCATCCAGGCAGCCGGCTCGTCTTCGTCGGCGGTCGCGACGAAGACCCGAACACGATCGCGCTCGAAGACTGCATCGCCCGCTCGCCGCGTCACGACCAGATGCAGGTCATCCCGGTCACCCGTGACATCGCCTCCTGGTACGGCATGGCGGACCTGCTCGTCTCGGCCTCCGACGTCGAGTCGTTGCCGCGCACGGTGCTCGAGGCGATGGCCTGGGGAACGCCCGTCCTCGCGACCGAAGTCTTCGGCCTGCCCGAGCTGATCGACGACGGCGAGACCGGCTGGCTCTGCGCGGGCCGTGACATCCGGGCGCTGGTCGACGCGCTCGACCGTGCCCTGAGCGCATCGCCCGCCACCTACGAGAAAATCGCCCGTGACGCCCGGGCGCTGGTCGAGACCAGGCACTCCTTGAAGATCTACGCCGAGGCGATGGCCGAGGTCTACCGAGAAGCGCTCGCAACCCAGCGATGAACCGGTTCCGGGAACTCGATGCCCGCTGGCGCTGGGGCGTGTTGGTCCTGTTCGGTGCCCTGCTGATCGCCGCGGTGAACGTCTGGTGGATCATCGAGAAACGGCACGGCTACCCCTTCAACGTCGACGAGTACGGCTACACCGCGATCGGACTGGCCGACTGGCTCGGCTTCAAAAGCGGCGGCTTGCACGGCTGGTGGGAGGCAATCCAGCAGCAGGCGCCGAACGCTCCGCTGATGACCACGTTGACTTCGGTGGTGCTGATCCTCAGCCCCGGCCTGATGCAGGGTTTCGCCGTGCTGATCGCCTTCGCGGTGGTCCAGGTGATGCTGAGCTTCGCGCTGGCGACGCGACTGGCGGGCCCGCGCCTCGGCGCCTTGGCGGCGCTGGCGGTGGCGACGAGCGAGGGGCTGCTCCTGTTCGCCCGCGAATACGTCTTCGCCCTTCCCGCCGCGACCTCGACCACGCTCGCCGTCTACTGCATCGTCCGCAGCGACGGCATGCGCAAGCGATGGTGGTCGGCGGCGGTCGGCGCGTCGGTGGGCCTGATGCTGCTCTCCCGGACTATGGCCGTCGCTTTTGTACCCGGCGTCGCCGTGGCGGCGCTGATCGTGCTGCTCGCCCGCGGCAAGGGCTCCTACGTCACGCGCTTCGTCAACTACGGCATCGCCATCGTGGTCGGGTTCCTGGTCGCGGCCACCTGGTACTGGCACAACCTCACCCCTGTCTACAACTATCTGACCGAATTCGGCTACGGCGAACAAGCCCAGTACTACGGTGCCGAACACTCGGCGGTTTCCTGGGCGCGGTTCAAAACCGTCGCCGAAATCGTGGTCAGGTCCGACCTCCTGGCGCCGCTCGCCTTTCTCACCCTGGTCGGTCTGGTCGTCCTCGGTGTGGTCGCGGTGCGCCGCCTCGCCACCTCCGACGACCGCAAGGGCACGATCTTCCACATCGCCGGGTCGAACGTCCTCGTCGTGATCGTCGTCTTCTGCGCCGGCTTCGCCGCCCTGATGAGCTCACAGAACGCCGGCGACGGCTTCACCTTCCCGCTCTCGATGCTGCTGCCTCCGATCGCGGTCGTCGCACTCCGATACGTCCCCAAGGCATCGATCCCGGTCGCCGTCCTGGTCGCGCTGATCGGAATCGCCAACCTCCTCACCACCGCCAACCTCTCTGAATCGCTGTCCAAGCAGCGCCTGGTCGAATTCCCCCCGCTCGGAGAAGTCCCATGGGTCAACGGCGAACCACACGCGGTCGCGGCGATCCGCTACCAGGTGCCGGGGCCGGCGTACGAGTTCACCAAGGCCGAACTCGGCTGGCAGGTGCTCGACGAAGAACTCGCCGACGTCTTCACCGAACCGATCGGGCCGGAACATTCCGTTCCCGCTCTCGTCGCGTTCGCCTCGCGCAACCGCGTGATCAGCACCAATAGCGTCGGCGCGATCGGCCTCCTCGACCACCACGTCAGCATTCCGTTCACCCAGTTGAGCGCGACGCCGAGCGACACGGTCGCCAACTACGTCGACGAGCTGCGCAACCCCGAACACGGGCAACCGCCAGTGCTGGTGACGATGAGCAGCGAAGTCAACGACTTCCCTCCTGAACTCACCCAGAGCAAAGTTGTGGAAGCGGCCAAGCGTGTCGGCTTTCACAAGCTCCACGAATACACCGCCCCCGACGGGCGCCGCGTCTACGTCTGGGTTCGGACGAAGCCGCTCAGCCCTGGCTGAACGCGGCGGGCCGCGTCTCCCGCCACACGACCCAGACCAGCACCAACGAGAGCAATACGACGGTGCCAAATGCGGCGTAGTCGTTGATGGCGAAGTGTTCGCGGATCGGGTTCCAGGAATGGGTACCGAGGGTGGCGCCGACGGCGACTGCGAAGACCTCGACCGCGCGCAGGGTGATCGCCAACCGCGCCAGGATCGAACGTAACCAGGGGAAGCCGCTCGCCCATTGCTGCAGCGCGATCACGGCGATAAGGGCGAGCACCCAGGACTGCAGGCCCTCGCGGAGGTTGCCGGTTATCGACGCCCCCCAGTAGATCGTGAAGAGCACGAAGGGGATGAAGACCGTCGCCGTGACCGGCCAGGGCCAGCGCCGCGCGGCCTTGTAGACACTCCAGAGCAGCAGCGGGAAGAAGAAGATGCCGAGCCCGAATGGCACGCTGGTCCAGTACTGGAAGAAGAAGTGGACGACGCCGGGCGAGATGCCCATCAGGACGTTGATCGATTGGCTATGGGCGTGGAAGCCGAGCACGAAGAACGGCACCAGGGTGTTCGCCAAGGTGGCGAAGCGGAATTGGATCCACTGCCAGAAAGTGGCGTGATAGTGGGGGTAGGCCTGTTCGACGTATTCCAGGAAGCCTTCCTGCTGGTAGTGGCTCCAGTTGACGACGCGCCAGGCGACCAACCCGACCGCGACGCCCAGCGCCAGGTAGACCACCGCCCTGATCCGCGGCCGCAACAGGCGGGCCTTCTGGATCGGCCAGGCGGTCAACGGGCCCAGCCAGAAGAGGCCGACCAGGGCGCTGGGGTGCATCAGGTAGCCGGCCGAGACGCTCAGCCCGGTGCGGAAGGGCTTGCGCTCGAGCAGGAGGGTCGCCCCGAGGACGACGAACGAGGCGGCCAGGAGTTTCGGCCAGGTGAACCAGAGTTCGTCGATCAAAAACGGGGTCGAAACCGCGAGCACGAGGGCGAAGCGGGCGGCACGAGCATCGGCCAATCGGCGCACCAGCTGCCAGACCGAGAGGTAACAGGTCGCGCTGAAGGTCATCATCGCGATCCGGTACGCGGTGAAGCCGGAGGAGTCGAACGGCATCCAGGGCGATTCGTAGCCCAACAGTTTCGGCTTGCAGCCCGTCAACAGCATGATCGGCGCGCTCATCATTCCCGGCAGGGGGCCGCGGGCGGAGAAGTTGTAGGGCGCGAAGAAGTTCAGACCTTCGGTCACGTGGTAGGGGTTCTGGCCGTTGGCGACGAGCATCGCGACCAGGTAGGAGGTGCGACTATCGGAGCGCGGCTCCGGGTTCAAGGTGCGCGAGACCGTGGCTTCGAAGAGTTCGCCCCGCGGTCCGAAGGACCAGATCGAGCGGGCGATCGCGATCCCCAGCGGGATGCCGACGATCGCCAGGGTGCGCCGCTCCTCCGGAGTCAGCAGGTCGTCGTCGGACTCGAGTAGGGCGCCGAGCATCAATCCCAGCACCGGTCCCAGCACCAGGAAGGCAGCGACCTTCTGGCCCAGCGGTCCGACCAGAACCCAGACCAGGCCGCCCGCGACGGCCAGCACAGCGAAGCCGAACAGAGGCACGAATCCGAGCCCGATCTCGCGGTCGGTGAGCGGCCGGAGGAGGATCCCCGGCCCGAGCAGCAGCGTGATCACCAGCGCCGTCGTGCAGAAGACGCGGAGGAGGTCACCGAGCTCGCGCGCCGTGGTCGGGTCGATCGCGCTCGACGGCGGATCTACCAGACCGAGCAGGCAGGCAAGCGCCGCGGCGGCCCAGAACGCCAGCATCACTGCCTTCTCGGCTCGGATCGTCCTCATCATTCCGATCGCCGCCGCGAAGGTCCCCGGCCCGACCGAACCAGCACAGTATTCGACTGTTCAGATGACGGCCTGCCTCAGCTTTACAGGCTCGTCCGGCGCCGCAGTAGACCTTCCGGCCCGAGCAGGTCGCGCAGCTCCTTCGGCACCATGCCGATGGCGAACCCGACGCCGAGGAAGACGATCGCCGCGACCACGGCCGCCGGGATGTCGCCGATCGGCAGCAGAAGCGCCGCCCCGCCCGCCAACGTCGCGATACCGACACGCATGAGGAAGCTCGTCCGCACCGTCACCCGGCCGGTCGAGATGTGGAGGCGCCAGTAGATCAATCCGGCCAGTACCACGTCGGCGGCGACGCTGGCGATCGCGCCGCCCTTCGCGCCGAGCGGGGGCACCAGGATCACCGCGAAGACAGCGACCGCGAGGAGGCCGAGGGCATTGGTGAAGATCAGTTGGCGCTGCTGCCCGAGTGCCACCAGGGCGACGGTCCAGATCTGGTAGAGCGCGATGAAGAGCAGCGCCACGACCTGGATCCGCAGCACGTTGCCCGCCGGTTCGAATTCGGCCCCGCCGATCACCCGCATCACCGGATCGGCGGCGCGGACCGTCACCAGGATGATCAGCACCCCGGCGATCACGGCCCCCTCGCTCAGCCCCTCGATCGCGTAGCGGAGCCGGGCCATGTTGTCTTTGGCCGCCGTCGCCATCACCGGCAGGGCGACGGCGGCGACCAGGATCGGGAGGGCGACCAGCGCTTCCATCGCCCGGAGCGAGCCGCCGAAGTAACCAACCTCCTTGGCGCTTGAGATCAGCGACATCAGGACGATCACGAGGCGGAAGTAGATCTGGCCGAGGACGAGCGCGGCGGCGATCGGCAGCGCCGTTCGCAGCAGCGTGCGCTGGCGGACCCGGTCCAAGCGCGGTCGCACGAGGCCGGTCCGCCCGACCAGGAGCGGGACCACGGCTAGGACGGCGAGGCCGACGAGGATCTGGATGGCGAGGAAGGCGTCGAGCCTGGCGCCCGCCACGACGAGCAGCGCGACGCCGACCAAGACAACGAAGGCGCGCATCATTTCGACCATCGCGATCCCGGCGTTCCGCAGGTCGACGGTCAGCGGCACCAGCATCGAGTTAGCGATCGCGACGAGCATGATGCCGCACCCGGCGAGCGCCGTCCCGACCACCATCTCGCGCGGGTATCCGGCCACCAGCGCGAAGGTGACGAGGCAGACCCACGCCAGCGCCGCCACGACGATGCGCTGGCCGACCACGTTGGCGAGCAGCGTGCGGCGTTCGTCACGCGGGCACATCGTCAGGTCTTTGGATGCGCTGACGTTCAGGCCGGTGTCGACGATCGCCAAGGCGATGCCGACCAGCGACATGACGGTGACGTAGCGGCCGGACTCGTCGACTCCGAGGTGCCGGAGCAGCAGCGTCGCGGTCGCCAGGGCGAAGACGAGGCTGGCCAGGTTCGCGGCCAACCGCAGAGCACTGCCGTGGACAACTTTTTCCCCCGCCCCTTTCGAGCGGAGGATGTCAGCGTCGGCGGGCTCGACTGGTCCCGTGCATGGCGGCGCGCCCTCAGCCACGCCCGGCGGGCGCGCGTCCCGTCCGCGGTTCGCTCAGCTGATAGTCGCCGCGACTCAGAACTTTCTCCAGCCAGACGTAGAGCACGATGAAGAGATAGCGGCTGCCCATCTCTTTCATCTTCAGCTTCGCCTCGCCGGAGGTGCGGTTGGTCCACGAGGTGGGGACGACGGCGAAGCTGTGGCCGCGGACGACCGCCTTCAACGGCAGCTCGACGGTGAGGTTGAAGTGCTTGGAGAGGAGCGGCTGGACGGTTTCGATGACCTCGCGCTTATACGCCTTGAAGGCATTGGTGGTGTCGTTGTACCGGTGCCGGAAGAGGAGGCGGATGAACTGGTTCGCCATCCGGTTGATGAAGAGCTTCAGCGGCGGGTAGTCGTGGATCTCGGCGCCGGGCATGAAGCGGGAGCCGAAGGCGCAGTCCCAGCCCTCTTCGAGCAGTTGGTGGTAGCGGAGAAGGTCGCGAGGGTCGTCGGAGGCGTCGGCCATCACGATAGCCACCGCGTCGCCCTCGAAGACGTCGAGGCCCGCCCGGATCGCGTTGCCGAAGCCGCGTTCGTAGTGGGACTTGTGGACGCGCACGCGGGGATTCTCGGCGCCGATGGCGGCGATCACCGCTTCGGTGCGGTCTTCGGAGTCGTCGTTGACGACGACGACCTCGTAGTCGATATCGGCCGCCTCCAGGGTGGAGACGAGCCCTTCGACCGTGGCGCCGACCGAGCCCTCCTCGTTCTGGGCCGGCATCACCACCGAGAGCCTCATGCGGGAGCCGCCGTCCAGCGATCGAGGTTCTGCTCGTACATCTCCTGCAGGATCTCCTCGACGCCATAACGCAGGCTGAAGTCGGGGTAGTCGGCTTCGAACGGCGCCAGGTCGGAGATCCACCAGCGATGGTCGCCGATCCGCGGCTCCTCGCCCATCTCCCAGGAGAGAATCTTGCCGGAGACCCGCTCGCAGACCTCGATCGCCTCCAGCATCGAGCAGTTGGAGAAACGGCCGCCGCCGATGTTGTAGACGGCATGGGAGCGCGGCGCCTTGCGGAACTCGTCGAACGCGGCGATCAGGTCGGCGCTGTGGATGTTGTCGCGGACCTGTTTGCCCTCGTAGCCGAACACGGTGTAGTGGGTGCCGGTGACGGTGCACTTCATCAGGTAGGCGAGGAAGCCGTGCAGCTTCGCGCCGGCGTGCTGGGGCCCGGTCAGGCAGCCGCCGCGGAAGCAGACCGTCGGCATGTCGAAGTAGTACCCGTACTCCTGCACCAGCAGGTCGGCCGCCGCCTTGGAGACGCCGAAGAGCGAGTGGGTCGAGACATCGATCGACATCGAGTTGTCGATGCCTTTGTAGTAGGGATGGTCCTCGGGCAGCTCGAGCCGCTTCTCCAGCGATTGCAGCGGCAGTCGGTTCGGCGTGTCGCCGTAGACCTTGTTCGTCGAGGTGAAGATGAACGGCGCGTCGATCGCGTGCGCGCGTGCCGCCTCCAGCAGGTTCAGCGTGCCGTTGGCGTTGACCCCGAAGTCGGTCTGCGGCTCGCTCGCGGCCCAGTCGTGGGACGGCTGCGCGGCGGTGTGGATGACCAGCTCGATCGACCCGGCATGATCGCGGAAGATCCGCATCACCTCGGCGGCATCCCGGATGTCGACGTTCTCCCATTTGAAGTTCGAGTGCTCGTCGACCAGCCGCTGGGTGACGTGCGAGGTCGACGATTCCGGCCCGAAGAAGCGGGCCCGCATGTCGTTCTCGATCCCGACCACGTCGAAGCCCTGGCCGATGAAGTGGTCCACGGCCTCGGAGCCGATCAGCCCCCCGGCCCCAGTGATGATCGCTACCGGCACAGTGCTACTCCTTCCCCCCCGCGGGGGCCGTGATTTCAAGTGCTTCGGCGATCCGCTCGGGATCGGCGGCGACCCAGGCGTGAATATCGGCGAGGACCTGCTCGGCGCTCCGCTGCGGGCGCCACTCGTCGGAATTGAACAACCTGGCGCAGTCAGAAAGATAGATGGGCACGTCCCCCTGCCGCGTCTCGGAGACCGGGGTCAGCGGCACCTCGTTGCCGGTCAGCTTCTGGCACAGCGCCGTCGTCTCGCGCAGCGAGAGGCTGCACTCGCGGCCGCCGCCCACATTCACGGTGCTGCCGTCCCACTTTGCCGGGTCGAGGAGCTGGCGCTCCACGAGGTCGACGAGGTCCTCGACGTGAAGGAGATCGCGTACCTGCTTGCCATGTCCCCCAAACCCGATGTAGGAGAGCGGGTTGCGGAAGTAGTGGGCCAGCATCCAGTGGGTGAATACCCCTTGGTCGACCTTTCCCATCTGCCAGGGGCCGGCGATCACGCCGCAACGGTCGATCACGGCGGGGACACCGAGCGCGGCCCGATACTCCTCGATCAAGAGCTCAGCGGCGAGCTTGGTGGCTCCGTAGAGCGTCCGCGCGCCCTCCAACGGAAAGTCCTCGGAGATCCCGGACGGCCCGACCCCGCGGACCTCCTGCTCGGCGGCGAGCTCGAAGCGCGTCTCGGCCTCCTCCAGCTTCAGGTCCACCTGCGGGGCGACCGGATAGACGCGGCTAGTCGAGAGGAAGACGAAGAAGGCGGAGTCGCGACGCGCCAGCTCAAGGCAGTTGTAGGCGCCGGTGAGGTTGGTGTGGACGAGGTAGCCGGTGTCGCCGTCGACGCCGCTCATCACCGACGGCTCGGCCGAGCACTCCACCAGCGCGTCGATGGTCGCCACCTTGCCGAGGTCACCGGGCTCGCGCACGTCGCCCTCAATGAACTCGACGCCGACCTCCGCGAGACGTGGCAGGTTGAGCTTGGAACCTCGCCGGTAGAGGTTGTCCAAGGCGACGATCTCCCAGTCGGGGTGTCGGCCCGCCAAGGAGACGGCCAGGTTCGAGCCGACGAATCCGGCGCCACCGGTGATGAGAACGCGGTTCATCCGGCGGAACGCTATCGGGAGCGCTCCCGGAGCGCTCCCAGCAGCTCGTCGTCGTCGGTCAGCTCCTCGATGCTGGCCAACGAAACGGCCCGCGTCTGGGAGAAGAGGACAAAAAGGCTGACGAAGTTGCCGAGTGCGACCAGCGAGACGATCAGGGCGCTCAACGCCACGTAGCTGGCCCAACCTGGGATCGAGGAGGCGGTGAAGATCTTGATGAAGAGGACCACTGCGGCGAGGATCGCGCCGAGCAGGCCGAAGAAGACGAAGACGGCGAGGGCGCGGATCGCGATCCGGTCGGTGAACGGCATCAGCATGCGCAGGCCGTGCATCGCCAGCTTGCCGTACGTCATTTTCGACTCGCCCTGGTAGCGGCGCCCGCGTTCGCAGGGGACGTAGGTGACCGGCATATCGAGGGCGAGGATCGTCGAGGAGTAGGCGAGGTCGAAAGTCGGGTGGAGGAGCGCCCGCCGCGCCATGCCGCCCGACATCACGGCGAAGTTCCCGGTCCGCACGGTGGCGCCGGTCAGCGCCCGGAATAGGACTTTGAATCCCCGGTAGAGCACCTTGAAGAGCGGCGGCTCATGACGTTTGGTGCGCAGCGCGAGCACCACATGGTGGCCTGACCGTTTCCCCTCGCGAAGGGCGTCGAGCAGCCGGGGCAGGTCCTCGGGGCGGTCCTCGCCGTCGGCGTCCATGGTCACCACCGCGTCGTCCTCAGCGAAGCGCGGCAGCATCTTTCGCAGCGCGTAGACGATGCCGCGCTGGTGGCCGAGGTTGAACGGCGGCTGCAAGACGGTCACGTCGTCCAGCGCTTGCAGCTCCTCCACCTCCGGGTCCTGGCCGCCGGTGTCGTCGATGACGACGAAGCGGATCGTGCCAGGGGGCGTGTCGGCGCGGCCGGCAAGTGTCTCCAGGAGGCGCTCGCGCAGGATGCGGAACGACCCGGTGTCGCGGTAGACCGGAGTGACGACCCAGGTGTTCACTGACTCGACACCGCCGGCCCGTCGCGGCGCAGGAGTTCGTAGTCGCCCCATTTGCCGATCGGTTCGAAGCCCTGTTCGAGGTAGGTCACGAGGATCCCGTTCGTCTCCTCCCAGCCGATCGCCTGGTTGCGCAGCAGGCAGAGGTTTTCGGTTCCTTCGGTCGCCTCGACCACGGCCCGCTGATGTTCTTCATTGAAGAGCGTCGGCCAGGCGGTCGCGGTGAACGAGGGTGGTTCCTGTTCGGACCAGAGGTAGAAGCTGTCCATCCCCGGCAGCATCAGAGTCGCCGCGCAATCGTGCTTGATCGCATTCGCGGTCTCTTCATACATTTCGATTTCTTCCGGGATGCCGAGGCGGATGTCATGGGAACCCGGCAACTTCAGCGGGATCGCGGCGTCCCAGACTGCGCGGGCGTGGTCGAGTGGTTCCTTCAGCGAGGCGTTGACCACGAACCAGCCGAGGACCACCGCGACAAGGGCGCCGAAGCCAGCCAGCGCCACGCGGTCGGGCCCGACCGGGATCAACCCTGCCAGGCCCTGCACGCCGTTGGCGACCGAGAGCGCGCCGACCGGGATCAGCAACACGGTCGCGATGAAGGTCTGGCTGCCGGCAACCGGGTAGCCGTGCAGCGACTGCAGGACGGCGAGCAACGGGATGAGCATGCGGGCGAAAGTGAACCGCGGCGGCGCACCGGGGGCGGTCACCGCGAGTGCCACCCAGGCGAAGGCCAGCATGCTCAGGGGATAGCCTTCGACCGTGCGGCCATCGAACGGCAGCACCGAGCCGGCGACCGAGAGCGCCATCGTGATGCCGACGACGATCGCGAAGAGCGACCAGGCCGCCAGCCAGGCCTGGCTCGGCGCCCCGCCGCGGCGCATCCCATACCAGTAGGCGATGGCGGCGCCGAGGCCGACGATGTCGTAGGCGTAGATCCGATGCGCCAGCAGCAACGGGATCGTGAAGGCGTCGGATTGGTGCAGCGGCTGGCTGATCGTTCCTTCGATCAGACCGTGGATGCTGGTCCCCGAGCCGACGATCGCGAGGCAGGAGACGACCGCGAGGACGACGAAACCGCCGATCAGCCAGCGCAGCTCGAAGGTCTTGCGCTCCGTCGGCCGCGTGGCACGAAGGGCGATCACCACCGCCAGCGCGGCGGCGGCGACGTGGATCGCCAGGTGTTTCACCCAGCCTTCGTGGAATTTGGAGGCGAGCAGGACAATCGGCGTCAGCACGAAGATCGCCTCGATCAGGATGCGCGGCCAGCGCCGTCCCCAGAGGAACCGGTAGCTCACCGCGCAGGCCATCGCCACCGAGACCGCGGCGAAGGCACCGACGTTGATCTTGGTGAGCACCAGCGCCGCGACGGCAGCGCCGAGCAGCGCCAGCGGGTAGGGCGAATCGCCCTCGCCGACGAAGCTCGCGATCACGACGATCGCCGCCAGGGCCAGGGCGATCAGGCCGATCGGGTGCATCGGCTCGTTGTTGACGACGCCGATCGCGGTGAGGGTGAGCGCCTGGACGCCGAGCCCGAGGAAGATGCTGCGGGTGATCCGCCAGGTCCCGAGGCCGAAGACGAGGCTGGACAGGACCCAGACGACCATCGTCACGGCCCGCCCCGAATCGTGGGTCACGTCGATTCCGAAGAGCGAGAAGATGCCGCCCCAGAACTCGTAGAAGAAGGGCCCGTACTGGGTGAATACGTGGTCGTAGAGGTGCCCATGGTTCACGAACGACTTGAGCGCCGTGAGCATGTAGCCCTCGTCGTCGTAGTTGTGGAAGCCCGCGAACATCGTCGGGTGCGCGATCGCGACACCGACGACGGTCATCGCGGTGAAACCGATGATTGCCACCGCGAGGCGCACGCGGCGGTCGCCGAAGAGCGTCACCAACCGGGCGACGACGGCGTCGAGGTTCACCCTGATCGGCGGAGCCGCGCGAACAGCGAGGTGCCGGCGGGCCAAATGCTCCGCGCCGCCTTCGTCCCGCTGGCGACCCGGTAGAGGGTCTCATTCAGGGGATCGGGAAGATCGGGGAACTCGGCGTCGTCGGCAGCACCGTCAGCGCCGGCGCGCTCACGCAGCCGTCGCCACCAGCCGAGCGGGATCAACTCCGGGAACAGGTAGGAGCGCTCGACGATCTCGAAGCCGCTCGGCTCGACCGCGCTTGCCAACGAGGCCTTGGTGTAACGGCGATAGTGGCCCAGCAGCACGTCCCAGTTCGACCACAGCGAGGGCATCGCCGGGACCGTCATCAGGACCATCGCACCGGCCTCCATCTTCCCGGCGAGTTCGGCGAGGAAGCCGCGGTCGTCCTCGATGTGCTCGAGCACATCGAGCATGGTGATGATCCCCGCGCCGCGATAATCGGTCTCCCGGCGGTTGGCGGAGGCGCCGAAGCGCTCGATCAGGCCGCTCTCGAGGCCTGCGATCGGCTCGACGAACGAATAGCGCGCGTCTGGGCGATTGTCGGCGAGGTAGTCGCCGAGGAAACCCGGACCCGCGCCGACGTCGACCAGCTCGAGCGGCCCGGCGGGCAGGTGCGACTGGATCAGCTCCCAACGGACGCGGTTCCAGAAGAACTCGCGTGAGCGCTCCAGCTGACGGTTGAGGTGGCCCTCGAGCGGGTCGGACACGGCGGGCACGCTAGCGGACCCCGCGCAGGCGAAGCTTCGGCACCTGCCAGGCGGCCTCGAGGACGATGGTGCCGCTCATCTTCGAATCACCGGCCTGGCGGTCGCGGAAGAGGATCGGGACCTCGCGGACGGTCGCGCCGTTCTGGATCGCCCGATAGGTCATCTCGATCTGGAAGCCGTAGCCCTTGGCCGAGACGGCGTCGAGGTCGATCATCTCCAGGGTCTTGCGCCGGAAGCACTTGAAGCCCCCAGTCAGGTCGTGGACGCCGAGGCCGAGGACGAGACTGGCGTAGAGGCTGCCGCCACGGCTGATCACCCGACGCAACAGGCCCCAATCGGTGACCCCGCCGCCGGCGACGTAGCGCGAGCCGATCGCAAGGTCGGCCGCCTGAGCCGCGGCGAGGAGCCGCGGAAGGTCGGCCGGGTCGTGAGAGAAATCGGAGTCCATCTGCAGCAGAAAGTCGGCGCCGGCGGACATCGCGTGCCGGAAGCCCGCGAGGTAAGCGGGGCCGAGTCCTTCCTTGCCCCCCCGGTGGAGGACCTCGACCCCCGGGTCCTCGGCCGCAAGGCGATCGGCGATCTCACCGGTCCCGTCCGGCGAGCTGTCGTCGACGATCAGGATGCGGGATCCGTGCGGAAGGCTCTTTCGCGCCGCCTCGACGATCGCGACGATGTTCTCCGCCTCGTTGTAGGTCGGCAGGAGCAGCCACGCGGTTCCGGCCGACGAGGAGGACTCCATCGCGGTCATCTTATTCAGGGGAGTTGGATACTGGGCGTGACCCCGCGATGACCGCCACGTGCAAACCACCGAGAGCCGGCGAGCTCCACGTCTGGCGCCTTGAGCTGCCCGCCGACGATGGTCGCTGCACCGCGCGCCAGGAGTTGTCGGCGATCCTCGCCGACTACCTGGGTGGCCCCCCCGAGGTGCGCGACTCGGAGGGCGGCAAGCCGCGCCTGGCGACGGCCGATCGGCTCTCCTTCAACCTTTCCCACACCGCCGGGCTGGCGCTGGTCGCGATCGCACCGGGCGGAGTCGAGGTCGGAGTGGACATCGAGCGGCTGCGGCCCCGCCGCGACCTCGCGCGGCTCGCCGCGCGCTGGCTCCCCGCCGCCGACGCGGCCACCGTCGCCGCGGCAGCAGAGACCGAACGCGAGCCGGTCTTCTACGCCGCGTGGACCCGCCATGAGGCGCGGGTCAAGTGCGTCGGCACCGGGCTCGCCGGACCCCCTCCCGGCCCCGAGGTGGTCGCCTGGCCACTCGAGGTCGACGGTGGCTACGCCGCCGCGGTGGCGGTCTACGGGTGGGTGCGGCCGCCGGTGATCTGGATGAAGGCACGCCAGGCGGGCTTCGCCCGGAAGCCGTAGCCGGTGTAAAAGAGACCGACCGAGTCGCAGAAGGCGCACGATTCGGGCAGGTCCTTCCAGGAGAACCAGTAGACCTGCTTCAGGTCGAGTCTCGTGCGGTTCTGAAGCAGGAAGCTGTAGGCGGACTTCAGTTCTTCGACCTGGCCCTTGATCCCGTGCTCGAAGGCGTCGATGTGGAAGTCGTTCTGCGAGCCCCAGCCCATCTCGGTGATGTAGAGAGGCACTCGGTCGTGATTTTCGGCAGTCACTTCGTGCACTTCTTCGACGATTTCTTCGAGCTGTTCGGAGTCAATCGCGTAGGGGTGCAGGGCGACCCCGTCAAAGTAGCTCTTGATCCCCGGGACTCTGTAGAGCTGTTCGAGGAACTGCGCCGCCGGCATGCCGCGTTTGGCGCCTGCGGTCGGACGGCCAAAGAGGCCGGTGAGGATCACTTTCGCGCCCGGCTCGGCCTTTTTGATCACCGGACTTGAGAGTTTCAGCAGCTTCGCGTAGTCGTGCGGGCTGACCGGATAGGCGAAGTAGAAGAAGTTCGCCTCGTTCCAGACCTGCCAGGTCTTGATCGGGATCGGCTTGGCAATCGGGTTGAGCTGCGCGCCGGGAAGTTCGTAGACGGGCCCATTCGCCTGTTTTTCTTTTTCTTCGCGGATTTTCTTCGGCGAGTGGATGACCCAGAATTCTCCGCCGGGGCCGTAGCGCTCGACCGCCGCGCGCAGGAAGGTCGTATAGGCCTTGCGCTGCGCCGCGTTGTTGACCGGCAGCGTCGTTTCCTTCTTCGTCAGCCAGTGAGGCGTGGAGAGGATGAATGGCAGCACCGAGAGGCCTTGACGGGCGGCTTCTTCGACCACCGGGTCGAAGACTTCCCATTTGTATTCGCCCTTCTTGGTGGGCTGGATCGCTCCCCACAGCATCGGCCAGCGGATCGCTTCGATCCCGCCGGCTTTCATGTATTCGACGTCCTTCGCGGTGAGGATCGTCTGCGGCACCATTCCGAAGAAGCCCTTGGGCGGCTTCGGGGTGCGTGGGGTCGCGGCGGCGGAGGCGGGGGTCGTCGTCCCCTGCGAGAGGAGATAGATGGCGCCCGCAAGCGCGAGCAGGAGAAGTGCGGCTGAAAGCAGTCGCCTCAAAGGAGTTGGGGAGAGTAGCGAGATGGGTGGATCTTCACGGGCCGGGGCAGTCTTGAACACGCCCTTGCGTGAGATGTATCGGTGCTGTCACCGAAAAGTCGCGAATGCGTCGGATCAGGTCACGAGCGTTCCGCGACCGAACCGGCAACCTCTAGCCCGCGGCCTGAAACGTGCGGCGGTAGGCGGTCGGCGTGGTCGCCGTCGCGCGGCGGAAATGGTCGCGGAGCGAGGCGGCGTTGCCGAAACCGGCGGCCGCGGCGACGTCCTCGACCGGCAGGTCGGACTCCTCCAGCAGGCGCCGCGCCTCGAGCACGCGGCGGGCCAACAGCCACTGCAGCGGCGTCGTCCCGGTCTCCTCGCGGAAGCGGCGGGCGAAGGTGCGCGGGCTGACGTTGGCGTGCCGCGCCATCTCCTCCACGGTCAGCGGCTCGGCCAGGCGTTCGCGCGCCCAGGCGCGGGTCGACTCCAGCGAGCCGTCGGCGCTCGGTGCCGCGACGTAGTCATCGGGTGCGCGGAAGAACTGGGCCTGGCCGCCGTCGCGGTGGGGCGCGGCGACCATCTGGCGAGCGACTCCATCGGCGCAGGCGGCACCATGGTCGCGGCGGACGACGTGGAGGCTCCGTCCTCGTCACGGAGGCCGTGAGAAGTCCACGCTTCCGCGCGTGTTGGGCAACAGTCACGGACGCGCTGCAGTACTTGTAGTCGCTATGGCGCCCTCAATGACTGCAGCGCGTTCTCGGGGCCTCGATGCAGGCCCGGAAAGCGCCCGGAAGTGCCTGAATGCGGCGGGAAGTGTGGGGTTCCCGGCATCTTCGTCGCCGATCGGGGCGAGGTGTGGCATCTCTCGCGCGGAGCCGTGACGAAAGTCCGACTCCGTGCCGTCCCTGTGCCGGATGTTTCACGAACCCCTCACGTCCGGGCGTCTCATGGCGGTCACAGCGTGCCAGGACCGCCGTGAGACGCCCGGGACCGGATCTCGGACGGCCGCGGCGGCCGCCGGAGGCCAGCTAGGCGGCTGCGGCGTCGGGGCTCAGGGGCTCGCTCGCGGCGCCGGCGTTGGCTTTGGCGTGGGCCGATCTGGCGGCGCCGAGGGTCACGGTCGAGCCGACGACACCGGCCGCGAGGGCCGCGAGCGCCACGCCGGCACCGGTCTCCTCGATGCCGAGGGCGGAGT
Source organism: Solirubrobacterales bacterium (assembly GCA_050697015.1). Classification (GTDB taxonomy): domain Bacteria; phylum Actinomycetota; class Thermoleophilia; order Solirubrobacterales; family 70-9; genus VAYN01. The sequence continues at coordinate 10,482 of JBOGYZ010000033.1, read as the reverse complement.
CGACCGAGATCGAGCCGGGGCCGCCGTCGACGATCAGCAGCAGCGCGGCGATGATCGTCAGGTTGTACTCGTAACCACCACCGGTCACCCAGAAGCCGTTCTTGAAGTGGACGGTGCGGATCGCGGTGGTCATCGTGCCGATCAGCGCGGCCGCCGCGGCCGGGGTGAAGGCGCCGAGCGCGATCCCGACACCGCCGAGCGTCTCCGACAAAGACGCGGCGTAGGCGTTGCCGCGGGCAGGTGCCAGGCCGAGCGAGTCCATCATCCCCGTCGTCCCCTCGATCCCCGGGCCGCCGAACCAGCCGAACAGCTTCTGGGTGCCGTGACCGATGAACATGCCGCCGATGAACAGGCGGGCGAGCAGACGTCCGAACTTCATATGAGGAGACCTCCGGGGGAAAGGTGACGGGGAAACGATTGAGTCGGAAACTATAGCGCTCACCGGTGCGTTTCGCACCGGCACCCGCCACCGGCTTAAGCCGGCGCCATGACGAGGGTCCGCCACGGTCCCTCGCCGCACATCGGCTGCGTCTCCCCCGCCGACCAGCGCTCCTGCAGGTCGGCGTAGTGCGGACTCGCCGGATGACCAGATTGTCCGCTGAAGGTCTGCCAGCGCGAGCGGTCCGGGTCGGTCGGGTCGGCGACCATCCGCCAGCTCGGCGCCCAGACGGCGCGGTAGGGGTTGTTCGGGTCGTAGGCGATCTGGCACACCGTCTCCTGCGCGCCGCCCGCCCGCACCCGCCGGTTGAGGATCCGATTCAGCACCGGGTTCGCCTGGCCGAGCGCGTGCGGGAACTCCATCTCGTGCACGTCCCCCCAGCGCCAGGCGGCCGGGTCGGGGCCGAAGCCGTCGGTGAGGTCGTCGAGCGCACCCGCCAGCGCCTCCAGCACGAGCCCATCCCAAGGCCGGTGGATCAGCTCGTCGTCGGCCTCCTCCCACAGCCCCATCAGGTGCGAGTGCCAGCGCCACGGTGAGGTGATGTGGGGACTGAAGCCGTTGTCGGCGCGGTCGAGCCAGCGCTCGCAGAGATCGCGGTCGACGATCGCCGCGCGCGCCACCTCGCGGGCGAGCCGCAGGATGAACGCCTGGTAGATCGTCCCGGCGACGGTGTCGACGTCGAGCCGCCCGTCCCAGACCCGCAGTCGCTCGATCGCCGCGCGCTCGCGCTGGCCGGTCGGGTGCAGGCGCGAGAGGCGACGGGCGGCCTCGAGGCCCGGCAGCGAGAGCACGTCGGTCTGCATCTCGGCGAAATCATCAAGGGAATATTTCTCGTGAGCCTCCAGTAGTTCCTTGATCCGTTGCGCACGGAAGCCGTCGAGGTATTCGGAGGTGATGTGGTGCGGGTAGTCGTCGCCGACGATCCGGTTGTTGGCGGTGATCAGGTAGCCCGACTCGGGGTCGACGACCTCCGGCAGCTCCGCATAAGGGACCGCCCCCTCCCACTCGAACTCGCCGGTCCAGCCCGGCTTCGGCAGGTCGGCGACATCGCCGCGCCGCCGCGGCAGACGGCCGATCAGCTTGTAACCGATCGAGCCGTGGCGGTCGGCCCAGATCATGTTCGAGGGCGGCGAGGTGTGGCCCTCGAGGCGGGCGACGAGGTCGGGGCCCGAGGTCGGCTCGAGCAGTTCGAACATGCCGTCGAAGGCGGTCGGTTCGCGCAGCGTCAGCCAGGCGAGGGCGAGCGGCTCGGCGTCGTCGGCCCCGAGCGCCTCGTTCACGATCGGCCCGTGGTGGGTCTCGCGAACCTCCAGCACGTCGGGGCGCTCGCGACCTTTGACGACAATCTCCTCGCTGTAGGTCGTCAGCGGTAGCCACTCGTCCTCGAAGAGGTAGCGGTCCCCCTCGACCCGCTCGATGAAGAGGTCCTGCACGTCGGCCATCACGTTGGTGATCGTCCAGCAGACGTCGTTGCCCTGACCCATGTAGACGCCGGGCATGCCGGGCAGGGTGGCGCCGCGGACGAAGCGCTCGCCGCAGCGCAGCTCCATCTGCTCCCAGATCGGCGGCATGCTCGGCGGCAGGTGCGGGTCGCCGGCGATCAGCGGCATCCCGGTCATCGAGCGCTCGCCGGCGACGGCCCAGTTGTTGGACCCGCTCGCCTCGGTGGCGAGCCCGAGCGAGCGCCGCACCGCGTCGATCTGCTCGACCAGCGGCAGGCCCTCGCCGTTCCACGGAGTCTGGTCGACGATCGGGTTGTCGCGCGGGTAGGCCGGGTCGAGGCGCGCGGTCAGCTCGGGGCCGAGCTCCCGCACCATGTCGGCGCGCAGCAGCTCGCGCTCCCAGTTCGTGCAGAGCCCGAAGGCCAGCAGCTTGCCGAGGCAGAGGATGTCGACCGGGGTCCACGGCTCCCACTCCAGTTTCAGCAGCCGCATCTCGAACGGCGGTGCCTTGGCCGCCGCGGCACCCGCGTTCACGCCGGCGCAGAAGTGGTCGAGCTTCGCCCGCAGCTCCGGCGCCAGCTCCCCGAGCTCCCGCTCGGCGACCCGATGGATCCCCAGCGTCCGCATCAGCCGATCGGCCGGCAGCGTCTCCGCGCCCGCGAACTCCGACAGCCGCCCGGCCACCACCCGCTTGTAGAAGTGCATCTGCCAGGCCCGGTCCTGCGCCTGCACGAAGCCCTGGGCGAAGCTCAGGTCCTCCCGCTCTCCCGCCTCGATATGTGGGACGCCCCAGCGGTCGCGCCGCACCGTCACCGACCCGCGCAGCCCCGCCACCTCGAGCCGTCCCACTTCCTGGGGCAACGCCCGCCGCGCCAACCGATGCCAGGCGACTCCCACCGAAGCCGCCGCGAGCCCGGTCCCGGCGACTCCCGCCAGCAACCCCGCCTTCGCCGCACCCTTCACGCTCACCCCCGCCATAGAAGCCATCTTCTCAGAACTGGCCGTCTGGCCAATCCGGCCTGCATCCTGGCGAGCGCCGAACATTTTGCGTCTGGCCGAAACTTCGCTGAGCGGGTCGAGTTGAAGAGGCACACGACGACCACCGGACGGTCGTCACCGGATAAAGGGAGTGAATGATGGACAGGGTCTGGAAGACCGCCCTCGCGGCGGCGATGATCGCTGCCTGCCTCGCGGCGATGGCAGGGAGTGCGATGGCGAAGGGCACGGCCGGGGCGCGCGACGCGAGCTTCGGCAAGGACGGCAAGGTGACGGTCGGCTTCCCGTCGGAAAGCGCCGGCTCGAGCGGGCCGCAGTACGAGCTGCCGTTCGAATTCACCCCGGGCCACCAGAAGATGGCCCTGGCGCCGGGCGGCAAGGTCGTCGTCGCGGGTGCCTCCAAGGTCGTCCGCTTCCTCGGCAACGGCAAGCCCGACCCGAGCTTCGGCAGCGACGGTGTCGTCACCGTTCCGCGGCCGACCGGCGGGGTGTTCGTCCTCTCCGGCGTCGCCGTCGATTCGCTCGGCCGTGTTGTCGTCGTCGGACTGACGCGCCCGCTCCCGACCAACTCGACCCCGGACCCGGTGATCGCTTCGGCCACCGTGATGCGCTTCGACGCGAACGGCAAGCCGGACGCCGGCTTCGGCACCGGCGGCAGGCTCATCACCGACCTCGGGCTCGGCTCGCCGGCGGCCCCGGGAGGCACGTACAGCGGCCCCTCGATCGGCATCCGCAGCGTGGTCATCGACTCCCAGAACCGCATCGTCCTCAGCGGCGGTTACGTGACCGAACTGGCCAAGTGCGAACGCAGCGTCAACTCGAAGGGCTTCGTCGCCCGCCTCAACGTCTCGGGGACGCTCGACACGACCTTCGGCGCCGGCGGCATCCGCGCTCTCGGCACGATCTCGAGCCTCGGGCAGCTCGCCCCCTTCTCCGGCGGCTACCTGACGGCCGGGACCGGTGGCCCCTTCTGCTCGGCCGCCGAAGGACCAGCGCGGCTGCTGACGGCCTTCAACGACGTCGGCAACCTGAACTCGGCCTTCGCCTCGTTCAGCTTCCGGACGCTGAAGACGGTCGCCCCGATCGCGATGACGGTCACCCCCTCCGACAAGATCCTCCTGCTCGGCGAAGAACAACACAAGCGCGTGCACCACAAGGTCGCCAAGATGGAAGAAGGGAAAAAAGTCATCAAGAGGGTCGGCAGGGAGATCAGGTACCAGGTCGTCGTGCGACTGCTCCCGAGCGGCGCCTTCGACCCCGGCTTCAGCCGGACCGGATCGGCGAAGTACCTCGACCCCGAATCGGGCTCCTTCTCCGATCTGACCGCCGATGCCGGCGAACGGACCTACCTCGCCGGCAATCTCGGCAAGCGGGTCTCGCCGTCCCCTCACAACCACACCCTGCGCCGGACCTTCGTCCTCGGACGACTCACCCCGAAGGGGGTCTATGACCGTAGCTTCGGTACGCGAGGGAGAGTGAACACCGGGTTCGGCGGCCCGTCGAGCGCCATCGCCACCCAGGTCGCGCTAGACGCGAAAGGCAGGATCCTGGTCGGCGGCAGCGTGATCACGCCGGAGCTGCCGAGCGGCGGCGGCTTCGCCATCGCCCGGTATCTGCCGGGAAGCTGAGCCGGAGCGCGCTCGCGGGACCGGACGCCCGCGGGCGCGTCAGCTGTTCCTTTTGCCGGACTGGTCGGCAGAAGGAACAGCTACTCGGTCAGGTCTGGGAGGCGCGCTTCGGCCTCGAGCTTTTCGAGGTGCGCCTCCATCGCCATCGCCGCCATCGGCAGGAGCTCGGGCGGAACGTCGTCCCAGACGAGGGCGAGGAGGGCGGCGCGGGAGCGCTCGCCGGATTCGAGGGCACCGACGAGGCGGCGCTCGCGCATCAGCCGGTGCTCGACGTATTCGGCGAGCTTGGCCTGGGGGTCGGTGATCCAGGGGCCGTGGCCGGGACACATCAGGGTGAGGTCCTCGGCGGCGAGGAGGGCGAGCGAGTCGAGGAAGGCCGCGAGCGAGTTGCCACCGGGCGGGACGATGGTCGAGCCGAGGCCGAGGACGAGGTCGCCGCAGAAGCCGACGCCGTCGGCGCTGACGAAGGTGACGTGGTCGGCGGCGTGGCCGGGGGTCGCGAGGGCGCGGAGGCCGCCGAACGTCGCTCCCCCCGCCGGCACCAGGATCTCCGCGTCGAGGATCGCCGCGGCGCCGATGTGATCGTCGTGGGAGTGGGTCGCCAGGAAAGCGCCGATGCCGCCGCGTTCCTCGCCCGCCTTCAGGACCGCCTCGACGTGTCCCGCGTCATCGGGACCCGGATCGATCACGAAGCACGGGTCCGCGCCGTAGACGTAGGTGTTGGTGCCTTCGAGCGTCATCGGCCCCGGGTTCGGGGCGACGATGCGCAGGACCTCGGGATGGCCGGGGGCGGGCTCGGGCATTCGTGCAGTTAGGCCGCCTGGGACCGGCTCGATCGCACGAGCGTCAGTCCGCGACCTCTTTGGCGATCGCCGCACGGGCGTCGGCCGGCTCGAGCACGACCAGGTCGCCCGCCCCGCGGAGGATCTCCCGCACCAGCCAGGCCTTGCCCGCGTAGGGCAGCTCGACCACGACGGCGCCGTCGGCCAGCTCCTCGACCACGGTCCGCTCCTCGCGCAGCCAGCGCGCCCGCTCCGGCGAGACCCAGACCCGCGCCACCTCGGCGGCGGGGACCTCGCCGTGCGTCATCCAACCCTCGACCCGGGCGAATTCCTCCACCTCGGGGCGCGGCTCGAAGCTCCGGTCGGTCGGCTCGGCCTCTTTGATGCGGTCGAGCTTGAAGTGGCGCACGCCGTCTTTTTTCAGGTCGTAGGCCTCGACGTACCAACCCTCGCGACCGTTCTGCAGGCGGTAGGGCTCGATCTGGCGCGTGGTCAGCTCGTCCTCGTTCTCCTTGTAATAGGAGAGCTCCAGCACGGTCGAGTCGGCGATTGCCCGGTTCAGCAGGCGCGCGACGCTGGCGTCGCCACCGCCAGCGGGGACGATCTCGAGGCCCTCCTCGGAGGGGTCGTGGCCGAGCGCCTTGACGATTTTCTCCCGCGCCTTCTCCAGGTTCGACTGCGGCAGGTGGTCGCCGAAGAGGTCGATCGCCGCGATCAGCGCCTTCGCCTCCAGCGGCAGCAGGCGGGCCGGGCGGGCGAAGTTGTCGCCGTAGGGCTCCGAGTCGACCTCGATCTCGTCGCCGATGATTTCGGCGTAGAGCACGTAGGTGCCGCCGCCGAAGTTGACGACGTTCAGCAGCTCGATGTCCTCGCGCAGCTCGTCCTCGGTCAGTTCGAGCCGGCCGCGCAGGTCGGCGATCTGCAGCCGTTCGCCGACTTTCGAGGCTTTGATCAGCATCCCGGCGAGGGTGACGAGGCGGGCGAAGCGCTCCGGGCGGATCGCCGCGTCACCGCGGCCGCCCGAACGCGAACGGCGCGGGGCGTCGCGCAACGGGCGGTCGACGACCTTGGCCGGTTTGAAGCCGTTGTCGTGACGGTCGCGGAGCGTGGCGACGCGCGCCTCGGACTCCTCGCGGAGGTCGTCGGGCGCCAGCACCTTCGCGTTGGCGCGCCAGCGCAACACCCAGGCGATCAGCTCGCGGTGCGAGGCGTACTCGGTTTCGAAGATCTTGCCTTTGCCGGGCGCCTTGTCGGACGCTTTGGCGTCGCGGATCGAGCCGTAGTCGCCGAAGTCGCGCTCGATCAGCCAGGCGATCCGCTCGCGGATCCAGATCTTGGCGGTGCCCAGGGTCTCCCCCAATTGCCAGTCGGCGCGGCTGCCGTAGTCGCGGCGGTCGAAATCCTCGGGCGGCGAGAAGTCGTGCTCGGCCTTGGTCGCGTAGCCGACCTTGCCCTGGATCCGGGAGAGGCGAAAGACGCGCACCGCCTCGCGCTCGTGCGAGAGGCCGATCAGATAGAACTGGCCGCCGCGGAAGACCAGGTGGTACGGGTCGACCTTGCGCTTCGAGGTGTCGCCGCGCTCCATCGTGAAGTAGGTGAACTCGATCGTCTTGCGGCGGGAGATCGCGGTCTCGATCTTCGACAGCCGCTGCGAGAGGTCGCGGCCGCCTGCCGACGCCGTCATCGCCATCTCGACCGGCGCGCGCTCGCCCTCCGCGAGCGGGTTGGGATGACCCCAGGCGACCTGCTGCAGCGCCAGGCGCAGCGGCTCGGCGTAGGCGAAGCCGCCGTCGGTCAACAGCAGCAGCGCGGTCGACAGCGCCGCCAGCTCGTCGTCTGAGAATTTGATCGCGTCGAGGTAGAAGTTCTCCGGCGGCAGCGAGTACAGCTCGGCCTCGAAGAACCCCTCGCCGGGCTTCTCCACCCCCAGCTGGATGCCGAGGCTCTCCAGCTCGGCGCGGTCCGCGTAGAAGCGGCGCGCGAAGGCGTCATCGTTCATGTCGCTGTAGCCCTCGACCTCGCGCTTTATCTCCAGAGCCGAAACCGGCCTCCCCTGAGCCATGAGGAATGAGATCAGCGAGAGCTGTCGAATCAGCTTCTCGGTGTCCTTTGCCACGTATCGCAGGATAGTCCGCGGGCGCTGAATGGCACTCCTGCTTGCGCCGCTGCGGTGGCTTACTTCCTCGATTATCCGGCTCGCGATCCTCGCCGGCATCCTCGTCGTCGCCTATTTGGTCCTGCTAAAGCCGGCAATCGACAGCGGCGAGAGGAAGGTCCGCCACACCCTCCACTCGCTGGAAAAGAGGGCCAACCCGAAGCACCTCGAGCACTGCATCGAGCACGCCGGCGGCGACGTGGACAAGATGAAGCGCTGCGCCCGGCTGTTCTGAGCGCAAGCTTCAGGCCGCGATCTAGGCTCGAACTTTAGGCCCATAAGCTTCAAGCCTCGAGGTTTGGCTTGAAGCTTCCCGCGCGTGACTAGGCGGAGCGGCGATCGCGGGTTAGGCTCGCGCCGGACATGGAGTTCCTCTCGAACCTATTCGGCAATCTGACCTCGGGGATCATCCGGCTGGGGGTGACGGTCGGCATCTTGGGGGCGGTCTACTTCTTCATCGTGAAGCCGGTGCTGCACACGACCGAACACACCGTCGACAGCGCCAACAAGGCCTTCGAAAAGTCGTTCGACAGCTCGACCTTCGACTCGAAAGGGATCGAAGAAAAAGTCAACAAAACGATCGAAGACATGAACAAGCAGGTCCAGGTCGAAGTCGAACACTCATTCCACGTCACCAAGGTCCAGGGCACCCCAAAGAAGCAGCAGAAGCTCCTGCACTGCGTCCAGCGGTCGAACGGGAACGTCCACCGGATGGAACGCTGCGCGAAGCGCTTTTCCTGAGCGGCGCGGGCGCGTCTCGCCTCCCCTCCGAGGTCCACCGCCAGAATTTCTGATTGGATCACGGCGATGGAAGCGGGGGCCAGATCGTTCGACGCAGTCTTCGAACAGAACGTCCGCTATCTCGTCCCGGTCTTCCAGCGCCGCTACGCCTGGACCCTGGACCGTCAATGGGAACCGTTCTGGGACGACATCCTCGAGATCGTCGACGGCTACGTGGAGGGGATCGGGCCTGACGGGCAGGCACCGCCCTCAGGATCGTTGCCTACGCATTTCTTCGGCGCGATCGTCGTGAAGCTCGTCCCCTTCGGGACCGGGGAACTGCAACGGCGCGAGGTCATCGACGGCCAGCAGCGGCTGACGACGATCCAGCTTCTGATCGGCGCCGCCTCCCGGGCGCTGCCGAAACTCGGCGGTCCGGAGTTCGGCAAAGCCCTGCAGGGGCTGATCGTGAATCCGTCCTTCATGACCAAAGGGCAGCCGGACAGCGAGTTCAAAGTCTGGCCGACGAAATTCGATCGCGCCGCCTTCCGCACGGTGATGAAGGGCGCCGAGCTGAACGGCGAGCTCCGCGGCTCTCGGATCGCGGAAGCCTTCTCCTACTTCGAACGATCGATCATCGAGTGGGCCGAGAGGATCCCCGAGGAGCATCTCGGCGAGCACCTGCACGCACTGGAAACGGTGATCCGGACGCAGCTGAAGATCGTATGGATCGACCTCGACGAGCAGGACAACGCCCAAGTCATCTTCGAGACCTTGAACGATCGCGGGGCGCCGCTCAACGCGATCGACCTGGTGAAGAATTTCGTCTTCCAGCGGAGCGGGATCGACGGGGAGACGGAAGATCTCTACGAAAAACACTGGGTCTGGATCGAGGACGACTGGTGGCAGGAGAAAGTTCGCCTTGGCCGGCTTGAGCGCGTCCGCGCCGACGTGTTCCTGCAGCACTGGCTCCAGATGCGTTCGGGAGCGGAGGTCAACTCCGACTACTTGTTCAAGTCCTTCACGAAGATGTTCGAGGGCGCGTCCCAGGAGGTTTCGGTGCTCATCCCCGAATTCGCCGACGACGCAGCGATTTACAAATCCTTCTGGAACCAGCCCGAGGGAAGTCGGCGCGCCCGCTTCTTCGATCGCCTGAAAGTCCTCGACACGAGCACGCCTTTCCCGCTGGTGCTGCTGCTCTTCAAGCAGGATGTGGCGACGCTGAGCCCGGATAGCGTCGATTCCTGTCTCGACCTGCTCGAGGACTACCTGGTCAGACGCATGCTGATGCGGGCGTCGGCGCAGGGTTACAACCGCCTCTTCTCGGAACTTGTGAAAGAGGTCAAGGCGAACCCCGTCGACGCGCCCGGCGTGATCGCGGCTTTCTTCGAGAGGATGGAGGGAGGCTCGCGCTGGTGGCCGCGCGACGACCAGCTCACCGAGATGCTCACGACCCACCGCGCCTACGGCAGCGGGGCCATCGCTCGCGAACGACTCCTCGACGTGATGTGGGAGATCGAGTGGCGAAGGCTGCGAAGCAACAAACACGAGGAGCTGCCCAAGCCCCCGAAACTGCAGATCGAGCACATCATGCCGCGCAAATGGTCGGACAACTGGCCGCTTCCGGAGGGTGACGAGGCAGAGTTGGCGGAGTTGCGCGAACTCGCGGTGAATCGCCTCGGAAACCTGAGCTTGGTCACCGATCGGCTCAATCCCTCGCTGTCGAACGCGGCCTGGTCCACGAAGAGGCCCGGCCTTGCCGAACACAGCCTCCTCGCCATGAATCAACAGCTCGTAGCCGAGTTCCCCGACGGCTTCGACGAGGGATCGATCGCCTCCCGGGGCTCCCGCTTGAGCGAAGAGATCATCTCCCTCTGGCCCGGGCCGGAGGGTCTGGAGCCCGCCGCCGCCAGCTAGGCGGCGCGCTGGGAGAACCAGGCGGAACCGGAGAGGGCGCGGTCGAAGCCCGACCAGGACTCGCCCTGGGGAAGCTGCCGCTCGAGGCGGTCGAAGGAGCCGAGGCGGCCGCCGAGGTTGTCCATCATGTGGACGAGGACAGCCTCGCGGGTGGCGGGGACGACCGGTGATCCGTGCTCGAGCGAGCCGTGGTGGCTCAAGATGATGTGGAGGACGCACTGGGCGAGGTGCGGGTCGAAGCCGGGGGTGTCCTCGATCGCCCGGCGCACGGTGTAATAGCCGAGCGGGATCTCGCCCTGGAGGCGGCCGGCGTCGGTGAGATCGATCGACAACGGGTCGTCGTTGTAGGCGATCAGCTTGCCGATGTCGTGGAAGAGCGCGCCGGTCACCGCGATTTCGCGGT
>JBOGYZ010000032.1:0-3384 GCA_050697015.1 Solirubrobacterales bacterium | reverse complement strand
CAGGTAGACGGACTGCCCCTCGGTGCCCGAGACTTCGAGCCCGATCACGTCCTCGAGGAAGGCGAGCGACTCCTGCGGGCTCGGGGTGAGCAGCTCGACGTGGGCCAGGTGGGCGATCAAGCGGTTGAACATGCCGGTTCTCCTCTTCGTTCCTCTGGAAAGTGTCGTTCTTTACCGCTCAGGCGGGCTGGTTGAGAAATTCGTCGACCTGGGCCATCTGCTCGGGCAGATGGGCTTCCATCCCTTCGATCGTGCTCGCAAGGTTCTCCTCGTTGGTGGCCATCTCGGCATCGAGGATTCCCCGCGAGACCTCCTGGACGAAATTGGCCCGCGGGTAGCGGCGCCGCTCGTATTCGTCCAGGGCCGACTCGACGTCGGTCGCCTTGGCGAGCTCCTCGGCGAGGACGACCGCGTCCTCGAGCGCCATCGCCGCCCCCTGGGTGATGTGGGGCGCGCAGGCGTGGGCGGCGTCGCCTCCCATCACCACCCGCCCCTTGTGCCACGGCGGCGGCAGGAACACCTCGCGCAGCGGGCTGTAGACGATGTCGTCATCGTCCTTCAGGCTCTCGCGGATCACGCCGAGCGCACCCTCGTACTCGGCGAGGCGCTCGCGCAGGAGCTCCGCGAACTCCTCCTTCGGGCGGTGTACCCCCTCGGGCTCGTGGGTGACGAGGAAGAGGTACATGGTGTCCTCGGTCAGCGGGATGTAGCCGCCTTTGCTGCGCGGCGACTGGAAGACGGCGCCCTTGGTCGCCTCCGCCGGCCGCGGCACCGTCACCCGCCAGACGACATGGCCGGAGTAGACGGGCTCGTAGGCGTCGCCGAAGAGGCGCCGGCGCATCGGCGAGCCGATGCCGTCGAAGGCGACGACGAGGTCGTAGGTGCCGGTGCTGCCGTCATCGAAGGTGACGTCGACGGCCTTCCCTGTATCCTCGAAGTCGGCGACGGTGGTGCCGTAGCGGACGGCGGCGCCAGCGCGCTCGGATGCCCCGATCAGGATCTTGTGCAGGGAGCGCCGCGGCAGAGCGCAGTTCGGCGGCACGTCGTCGCCGCCGAGGCGGTTGACGATGTCGGCGATCACCTCGTTGCGGTAGTCGCGGAAGATCCAGCCGTCGAAGACGACCCCCACCTCGAGGATCTCCGGCAAGACGCCGATCTCCTTCAGCGCCCGCAGGGAGTTCGCCGGCTGGTTGATGCCGACGCCGAAGACCGTCGCATCTGCCTTCACCTCGACCACGTCGACCGCGACGCCCTGTTGGCCGAGCATCGCCGCGGCACCCAGGCCGCCGATCCCAGCGCCGACGACCAGCGCATTCTCGATGTTCGCCACCGACCTCTCCTCTCTCCCACTCGCTTGCTCTAGTTTGCGAGAACGACGGAAGTATATACAGATCGTAGTATGTTGGCCACAGCATTACACTGTCGAGACTACGGCTACCTATGCATACGAGACGAAGGGAGCTCCCGGCCCATGACCACAAATCCACTCGACGGCTTCTCGGTGACCAAGGCTGACCTCGGTTCCGTGGGCGAAGGCCTGCAGCGGCCGGAGTGCATCCTCGCCGAGCCGGACGGGACCCTTTGGTCGGCGGACGCGCGCGGAGGCGTGGTCAGAATCTCACCCGACGGTTCGCAAGAAGTGGTCACGCAGTCCGCCGGCTCGGAGGAGCTGACCACGGCGAACGCCGCCTCGCGGCTGATCGAAGGAACCCTGCCGAACGGCCTCGCCTTCGACCGCGACGGCGACTTCCTGATCTCCAACTTCGGCACCGACCGGCTCGAGCACATGACCCGCGACGGTCGGACGACGCCGATCTTCGACAGCATCGACGGCGACCCGATCGGCAAGGTGAACTTCGTCTGCCGCGACAGCAAGGACAGGGTCTGGGTGACGGTGTCGACGAAGGAGCCTGACTGGGGGCAGAAGATCGCCCCCGACACCGACGACGGGCAGCTGCTGCTCTACGCCGACGGCGAGCTCCGCGTGGTCGCCGACGGCCTGCGGTTCGCCAACGAGTGCAAGCTCGATGCGGCGGAGGAGTACGTATACGTCGTCCAGACCTGCGGGCGGAACGTCCTCAGGTTCCGCATCGAAGCCGACGGGAGCCTCGCCGATCGCGAGGTCTACGGACCGGCCGACCACGGGCGGCTCATCGACGGGATCGCCTTCGACGACTTCGGCAATCTCTGGGGCACCTACATCTTCACCGACGGGATCTTCGCGATCACCCCGGAGCGCAAGGTCCTCATCATCTTCGAGGACTCCGACCCTGAGGAGATCGAGAGGTTCGACCGGATCTTCCAGGCGGGCGAAGTGAACATGGACGTGCTGCTGACGACGGGCGGCTCGGTGGCGCCTTGGTGCGCCTCGGTGACCTTCGGCGGCCCCGACTTGAAGACCGTCTACGTCGGCAGCCTGCGGGGGATGCGGCTCCCCTGCTTCGAGTCGCCGGTCGCGGGGTTGCCGCTGGTGCACTGGGCCGAGGCGGCGGCGAGGTAGCTCTACAGCCCGAGCAGCTCGGCGGCACGGGCGGTGTCGGCCGGCTCCCGCTCCAGCGAGCGGGCGACGCCTGCGAGGCGCTCGACCAGGTCGCGGTTGGACTCGGCCGGGACGCCGCGGCGCAGCATCAACGTGTCCTCCATGCCGGTGCGGGCGTTACCGCCCATCGCCAGCGCCATCGCCGTGATCGGCAGGTTCGCGCGGCCGATCCCGATCGCCTGCCAGGCGCACCCGTCGGGCAGACGATCGACCATCTGGACCAGGTTCGCGGGCGTGGCCGCGGCGCCTCCGGCGACGCCGAGCACGATCGAGAACTGCAGCGGCTCGACCAGGAGGTCCTCCCGCAGCAGGGCCAGGGCCACGTCGAGGTGGCCCGTGTCGTAGATCTCGAGCTCGGCCTTGACGCCCAGCTCCCGCATCCGGGCGGCGAGCCGACGGACGCCCGCCGGCGGGTTGCGGAACTCGCCGCCGGCGAAACTCATCGAGCAGGGATTCAGGGTCGCCATCCGCGGCCGCACCTCGACCAGCTTCTCGCGCTCCTCAAAGGAGACGTCCAGGCCGACGCCGGTCGAGAGCTGGATCAAGGCGCCGCAGCGCTCTTCGATCGCCTCGACCGTCCGCCGGGCGATCTCGACGTCGGCGGTCGGCAGGCCCGCCTCGTCGCGCAGGTGGACGTGCACGATCGCGGCGCCGGCCTGCCAGGATTCGGCCGCGGCGGTGGCGATCTCCTCGACGCTGGTGGGCAGCTTCGGGTTGTCGCCCTTGGTCGCGACCGGCCCGGTCAGGGCCGCCGTCAGGATCGCTTCGCTCATTGCCGCCCTAGTGGACGCTCGCCGCGTCCCAGGGGTTGCCCTCGACGCCGACGCCCTCGCCCTCGCGGGGGG
>JBOGYZ010000031.1:0-7430 GCA_050697015.1 Solirubrobacterales bacterium | reverse complement strand
AACTCGAACAGACGTTGGACGTTCTCGACCAGCTCTGGGCGCAACTTGACCAACTCTGGGTAGCGCTGCCGCAGCTCGTCCGGTGGCAAGATGAACAAACCCGACGCTGTCCCTCGCTCGAGCGCGTCAACGGCCTCCCACACCTGGTCCTGATAGGCGAACCATCCGCCCCGCGCGTTTTGCTCACCGTCTGGGAAGCGGCTGACAAGGCCATCGAGTTTTTCACCAATGAGCTCGAATACGTCGGCTGGCGAGTCAGACGGAATACCGCCGATCAAAGCGACCCGGCGGCTTTCATTCGTCATGTTCTCTCTCCTTTATCAATGCTTTCAGCTGAATTCGGCATTCCCGCTGGAGGGTTCCTCGTCTTCCCGCCCTGCTCCGGGGTGGTGACGAATCTCGCTTCATCTCAAATCGGGCCGCCGGGCCGCTGCACGTCATCGCGACAGCGGCGCCTGGTTAGCGGACTGGGACCTCGAAGAGATCGAGCGGGATCTGTGAGAGGTATTCGGCGCCGCCCGGTGCGACGGCGACCATATCCCCGAGCATGACACCCACGTCGCGCCGCCAGGCCGGGTCGTGAAGGTCGATGTTGAGCCCGAACACCATGTCCTCGCGCAGCCGCACGTTGCCGATCCCGGCGAGGCCCATCCCGGCGTGGTCGGACTCGCGCCAAAGGACCGTCGGGAACTCGGGCGAGGTGAGACCGTGTCCGTGGAAGCCGAGCTCGACGAAGTCGATGCCCTGCGCGTCGACATGGTCGTGAAAGGCCGTATAGATCTCGCGCAGCGAGCGATCGGGCACGAACAACTCCCCGGCCATGCGCACGATTTCCGCGGCCGTGCGGTGGAGACGAACGAGCTCCTTGGGCGCCTCGCCCACGAAAACCGAGAACTCGGCTCCGGCCAAGTAGCCGCCGTAGGAGGTGTGAGTCTCGCAAATGAGGATGTCGCCTTCCTCGATCTTGCGCAGGGTCGGGCTGTGTGGCCACGCGGAGCCGTGAATCAGTCCTTGGACGCGCCCGTTCGCGCCGGCACCGGTCACCGGTCCTGATGAGAACATGTTGAAGGTGCCGGGCTCGGCGCCGTTGATGACTCCCTCGTACTCCATCCCAGCCCACACCTCGGCCTCGGTTGCGCCTGGTTGGGCGAGCTCGGCGAGCTTGGCGATGCGCTTGCGGGCGATCTCGCCGGCGCGGCGCAAGAACACCTTCTCCTCCTCGCTCTTAATCAGGCGCAACTCGTCGACGATCGCCGTCTCGTCGGTGATCGTCGCCTCGGGAAGGCCGCGACGAAGCTGATCGAGAAACGCCGCGGAGATGTTGCTGAGTGGCGCCAGCATGTGGCGGTAGCCAACCACGCCGACGCTGCGCTTCGCCAGGCCGCGCTTCTCGATCTCGGCGACGAGGCCGGCGACGCCAGAATCCGGACGGACATCGTCCATCCAGGCCCCCGGCACCTGGCGCCACGCGCCGAAAGGAATGTGCATGTGCGGCGGGCCGGAAAAGGCCATCGGTTCGCCGTCGCGCGGGAAGACCACCGTCGTCCCAAGAATCGTGCCCAGCTGCGTCACGTAGCGGACATTGGCCATGCCCGTGTTGAACGCGTAGTCGGTGCCGACCAGCACCAGGCACTCCACTCCTCGGTAGTACATCTTCTCGCGCAGCATCGCCCAGCGACGCTCGCGCTCCTCGAGAGAAAACATCGGGAGGTCAAGCTGATAGGGCTCACGGCCGGCGCTAACCTCAGCGACCTCGGAAAACCACTGCGGTGTTTGCATGTTCTCACCCTCCTGCAGATAGGCGTGAAACGGCCTGCTTAGACACTGCCAGCGGTGCTGAAGAACCTCACTTCATCCCGAATCGGCTCGTCGCGCAGCTGCACATTCATCGCCACAGCGGTTCCACAACCCGGACAGCAGAACTCGCGAAGGACGAAGTCGTCGACGAGTCCGCGAGCGTTCAACGGGCTCGTTGCTGTTATCGGCAGATCCCGTACCAACGTGCCGTGCTTGTACTCCTCGTCGTACGCAGAGAGTCGCTGATGGCACTCGGTGCATCGAATCGCGACCTCCGCCCCTACGCGCACGGCCTCGACGGTGTCACCGACCGGATGCAACACCTCCCCGCCCTCCAGCCGCGCAACCTGCACCTCGCCGCCGACGGCTGGCTTACCCTCTTGCAGACGTGCCTCGCGGATCTCCCGCCGCGCGGCGGTCGTGGCGGTGACGTCGACCTCGGCTGCGTCGATCACCACGCCATACACGGACTGCGCGATTTCGTCGGATACCAGGCCGCTCCTCACGTCTCTCGCGACGAGATCGGGATCACGAAGCGTCGGATCCCCATATCCGCAGCCACCCTTCGCAGAGCTGACCACAGCGTCACCCTCGTTCAGCGTCGTCTGGTCCTTGGCCTGCATCACGTCCACGTGGTCCGCCACGATCTCTTCCGACGTGAAGGGAATGTCTCCTCCCTTCAGCAGATCCCTGACATTCGTCTCGCGCAGGATGAGGCTCGACGCAACAGGAGTTGGCCCGCCGCCCGCCAAGCCATCTGCTCCGGGCTGGCTCACACCGGAGGCGATCGTCACGGCCACCATCGGACCGACGTTCTTGTGTGGCACGAGTGCCCACTCGGCTGGCACGCCGCCCCGGAAGCGACCTGGACCGGAGCCATCACGCAGTTCGCGCTTGTAGACCTGAAGCATGGGAATGCGGCTCTCGCTGGTCTCGACGTTTGGCATGGTGCCCGACACCGACTCGAAACCGCCGCCCGTGTCGATGCCATCGGTGTAGGTCCGCGCCCCTCCTCCGCCGCCAAACACATCCATCAGGACCTGGCTGAACGGCTCGCCGCGTCGATCGACGCCGGCGTAGATCGGGACGTTGATGCCGGCTGACCACACGCTTTGCGCCTCGGAGGCGTACTCCTCCGAGCACATGAGCATCTTCGCAAAGACGTTCGAGACGACATCCTGTGTCGACATGGTCATCATCACGGACGCCATGCTCACGCCCGCGGGGCTCACCGCATTGTTGATCGTGCCCTCCTCGGAAACGATCTCAACAACGTCTCTGGCGGCGCCGACCGACCATGGCAGGTCGTAACACAAGTCCACGAGGAACACGCCCATGACGGCTCCCTCCATCGCTGGCCGTGCGCAGTTGATCGCGCCGACCACCTGCTTGGCCGTGCCCGTGAAGTCGACTGTCAGCGTGTCGCCGCGCTTCGTCAGGCGGCAGCAGATCGGATAGATCTCGTTGGAGTTGCCATTGTGATCGTGGTAGACCTGATCGAACCACGTGCCGTCCGGAATCTCGCGGAGGCGCCGGCGCAGCCCCGTGTGCACGTACTCGAGAATCCCGTTCTGGGTTGCGAGGAAAGCATCGAGACCGTACTGGCGGATCACGTCGTGAATGCGCTGCTCCGTCGTCATCAAGGCCGCGAGCCGGGCGCGGAGGTTGAGCGCGTTGAGCTCCGGCGTGCGGCTGTTCCGCAGATACACGCCCTCAATGTCGGCACACAGCTGATAGTTCTCGACCATCCGCACGAGCGGGAACAACGGCGCCTCCCCGTACCGATCGGTCGACCCCACGACGAAGCTGCCCGGCACGGGACTTCCCACATCGTCGTCGTGCATGACGATCCCGCCCCAGCACACGATTTGCCCCTCCCAGAAGAACGGCGCAATCAGGATTCCGTCGTTCGCGTGCAGCGCGCCTGACCACGGGTCGTTCGTGAAGAACATGTCGCCGGGCCGGATGTCGTCTGCCGGCCACTCAGCGATCACTTTCCGCACGAAGACGTCGATGGTGGTGGCATGCTCGATGATGTAGATGCCGGCGTAGAGGCCACGCCCGTCCGGGGCCACAAGCGCCGTGTTGAAGTCGTTGACCTCATAGACGATGGGCGATCCTGAGAGCCGCGCGGCCAAGCGTCCCTGGTCATCGTTGAGCGCCCAGAGACGGTGGCGGATCACCTCGAACGTCACCGGATCGAGCGCGCCTAGGGTTTCGAGAGCGTTCGCCTGATCGGTCATCGGAGCGTTCCTTCCTTTCTTGAGGGCATTGACGAGCTGTCGGGCATCGACGAGCTGTCGTCGCGCGTAATCCGGAGCGTCAGATAGGGGTCCACGGCTGCGACAAATCCGGGGGGCACGACCACGGCGTCGCCCATCCGCTCGACGATCGCGGGACCCGCGATCGCCGAGCCGGGCAGGAGAGTCGCCCCGTCGAAGATCGCTGTCGGCACGAACCCATCCGGCTCGAAATACGCGAGCCGCTCGCCCTTGGGCTCAGGCAATGCGCCAGAGCCGTCGGCGTGTGAGCGCATCGCAATGGGCTCAATCGGCAACCGCCCCGTGACGCGATGAATCTCGAACTCGAGCGCCGCGTCGGCCAGCAGCGATCCTGCGCCGTATGACCGGCGGTAGCGGTCGATGAAGCGCTCGGTGGCCGCGTCGATCGAGTTGGACGTGACCTGTCCTGGATCGAACGGGACATCGACCGTGTGGACCTGGAGGCGGTACCGCATGCCCAGCCTGCGCTCGATCTCGACGTCAGCCACCGACACCGACTCACGCGCGAAGTGGTCGCGCACGCGCTTCTCCAGCAACTGGAACTGGTCCGTCATGCGCGTGTGCGCCGCGTCATCGAGCGGCGTGACCGCTGGATCGGAAAGCTCGGCCGTATGCACCATGTCGCACGTGAGCATTCCTTCTGCGGAGAACGCCGTCGAGCCCTCGAGCACGTAGATGCCCTTCGCATCGATATCGCTGCCGTAAAAGGCAGCATGAGTCGGCCCCGCTCCGCCGTACGCCACGACAATGCAATCGCGCGGGTCATGTCCACGCTCGATCGTCGATGTCCGGATCAGGTCAGCCATGTGCGAGTTGATGATGCGAAAGATCCCTACGGCGACCTCCTCCGGCTCGAGTCCGAGCGGCGACGCCAGCGTGGCGAGCGCTCGCATCGCGAGATCCCTGTCGAGCCGCATGCGCCCACCAAGAAACGCCCCGGGATCGAGGTAGCCAAGCGCGAGGTCGGCGTCCGTGACGGTCGGCGCCGTTCCGCCCGACCCGTAACACGCAGGTCCGGGCACCGATCCCGCACTCTGCGGGCCTACACGCAGCAGCCCGAACGCGTCGATCCACGCGATGCTCCCGCCGCCGGCGCCGATCGATTCGACCGACACCTTCGGGAGCCGGACCTCGTACTGCGACACGACCGGGACCGGATCGAACGACGGCTCATGGTCCAGGATCAGACCGACGTCGAACGACGTTCCCCCGACGTCGGTGCAGATCACGTTGGGCTCGTCGTATAGACGGCCGAGGTACAGGCAGCCGAGCACGCCGCCCGTCGGCCCGGAGTCCAAAGTCATGAGCGGCCGCTCCGCTGCGTCAGCCACCGATGTCAAGCCGCCGCTCCCCTGCATAACGAGCACTGGCTGCGCCAACCCGTCGCCGCGCAACTCGGATTCGAGCGCGTCAAGGTAGCCGACCATCTTCGGTCCGATGTACGCGTTGAGAGCGGTGGTCGCCGTCCGCTCGTACTCACCAAGGACCGGCGCCAGCTGCGACGAGAACGTCGCGAAGACGCCGTTGCCGTGCTCGGCCAGCAGCTCCATCGCTCGGCGCTCGTGGCTGTCATTGGCAAAGGACCACAGGAACGACACGGCGATCGCCTCAACGCCATCGGCGAGGAGACTCTCGACTGCTTCGACGAACTCGCTCTCGCGCAGCGCGACGATGATGTCGCCGTCGACGTCCACGCGCTCCGTGACGCCGCGGATCAGGTCGCGCGGAACGATCGGCACAGGCTTCTTCAGTCTCGACGAGTGCACGAGGTCCCGCTCCGGAAGCCCCGCCGCCTTGGAGAAGCTCTTGCCCATGATCAGACTGTCCTCATGCCCCCGGGTCGTGATCAGCCCGGTACGCGCACCCGTGCGCGTGAGAATGGCGTTCGTGGCGACGGTCGTCCCGTGCACGAACATGTCCGTTGCCTCGAGCAGCTCGCGGACCGTCGCTCCCACTTGCCCAGCGTTGAGCGCGACGGCCTCGCGGACCCCGCGCGTCAGCTCCCCATGCGTCGTCAATGCCTTCGCAACGAAGCGCCTACCGTCCTCATCGATGACGACGCAGTCCGTGAACGTCCCGCCGATGTCTACCCCGATGCGGTACCTCATGACTGTCCTTTGCTCGGGGTTGGTCGCGTCGCGGGCGGAAAGGCGCCCTTGAGCGGGAATTGCACCATCACGGAAGATCTCTCCTTGAATTGACCCGCCCGTAGAGCCGGTGGGAACGGCGTTCGAAGCTTGGCTTGCCCCATGGCTCATGGCGTGACTGTTGGCGCCAAGTATGCGTGCGACACGTTGCTACGCGCACGAGCGGGCTGACCACGTTCGCCAACGAGCGGTCGTCCAGTCTTGCAAGTTTCAAAAGGGGTCTCTCCTGTCTGTGTCAGCCACGGCGAGGCGCGACTATAGCATCAGAGGCACTGTGCACTATACCTCTAGATGCAGATGCTTCCAAGCACGTCGCGAGTGTCTTCGCGCCGGGCACCGCCTTGCGAACCGGTCGATCTCGCCTCTGAGCTGGTCTCGGCGTACCTCGCCGAGATGCCCAATCAAGCCAGTACCTTCGCCAGCATCACGCCGCATCGCTGCAACAGCGGTAGGTGGCCGAGGACCTGCCGGGCGTAGATCTGCTGCGCGGGGCCATGAGCGTCCCTGGCTGCGCCACCGCGGACATCGCCCACCACGACTGCTCGCGTTCTGATCGCGAGCCGGCGACCACTGCCGCGGATCGTGCTGCCACCGCGGCTCTTGACCATCGTGAGGATCACCGAGGCGCTCCAGACGCCCTTCGGCACGTGGGGCCAGTCGAATTCGATCGACGGGCCGCCACTGCCGGAGCCTTCGGTTTCGGCCTGCGCGCCACGGGGCGGATGGTTGCGCAGGTAGACGAGGACGCGGCCCGGGCCGTATGGTGAGCTCCAGTAGTCGGTCGCGGTGACGAAGCGCCCGCCGCCAGGGGTCCAGCCACTTCTTCGAGCTCTTCGCCGGCCCTCGGCGGCGGTTCGTGGATCGCGCGGGTGCCGCCGGGCAGACGCAACAGGCCGAGCCGGTGCCGCACATCGCGTCCGGCGATGCATCGAAGCCGACTTCGGCTGCCTCGACCTCCATGACAGGGCCAGATGAGCCGCCTGGAGTGTCGGCACATCTTGGAGTCCGTGCACCCTAGTGCCCAAACTCGCACGGGCATGCGGGTACATGCGCCGGTTCCGGGCCGATTCCGACTGCCTTTGTCGGCGACCCCAGCGCTACGGTCGCCGACGCAGCCTCTCCGGACCCGCAACGTCAGCTGGTCGGACCAGCCACAAATATCGGCGACCAGAGCCTCCTGGCCGCGCCGGGGGCAGTCCCCGGC
>JBOGYZ010000030.1:0-3261 GCA_050697015.1 Solirubrobacterales bacterium | reverse complement strand
CAGCAGCGCCTATGCCAGAGGATTCCGTTCTCCGCAGCGACGACTTCCCCGCTCTCGGCGGCGCCGCTAGTAACCGGCGCTCTGCATCCTGGACAGCTCATGCTCCCTCCCTCACTCGCACTACGTGGTCTTCCGGGTAGCCGATCCATCCCGGCCCCCCTCTGATGCTGAAGTTCATCGTCTCGCCTTGCGCCCAGATCCGCTCGATAGGCATCCACGTGTCCTCGAAGATCGGGACGCCGTTCTTCTCCCCGATCGCGAGCCCGACGATGAGCAGTTCCCACTCCTCCCACCTCTCGACGAGCCCGGGGACGTTCTTCGCTTCGCAGCTGAACCCTTCCATCAGACCTCCTCTCCGTTGAAGTAGACGACGCAGCCCGCGCAGGCGTAGCCCGATCCGTACCGGACGTAGGGCTCGGTGACCTTGTGCGGCGCCGACTCAGGTGGCCAGACGGAGACCTCGTCGCCGACGACGATTACGTGGACAGGTGGGGGGACGATGATGCAGTTGTCGCCCGCCGCGATCGGATCCCACTCGTGGGGCCAACCGAGCTCAGGGCAATCGACGACTCCGCAGCTGCAGGGAGCGTAGGCCATCAGAAGAGGCTCCCGCCGAACGCAGGCGACTCCGCCCACAGCCCGACGTGGCTCGAGGTCGACGGCGGCGCCCAGCTCGTCTCGGCGATCGCTTCGTCCGCTTTGTCGCGGGCCCAGAGCTTGGGGACGACGGCGACGATCGCCCCGTCCAGCTCAAGGGTCGGCCACCCGCCGGCCATAGCGAAGAAGCCCGCGGGGAAGACGATACAGAGATCCTCATGGTCGGCGCCGCGGTCCTCGGCGACGTGGATCTGCTGCCGTACGTCCCGGACGAAGGCGTCGATGGGTCCCGGCGCCGAGCTCATCGCTCCGCCTCCTCTTCGGCGGCCGCGATCGCCTCCTTGACCTCGTCAGAGAGGGCGAAGCGCGGCGGGATCTGCCGGAGCCCGTAGTCGTAGCCCAGGCCGACGAGGCGGAAGCGATCGACCGCGGGCTCCCACTCGCCGTCCATCACCTTTACCAGCGGCATGATCACGACGCCCATCGCCGAGCAGAAGGTCAGGACGGCTACGAGGATGTTGGGGTCCTCCCGCGGTTCGATCTTCACGTGGTGCTGACCGACGACGTAGTGCTCGGTCCCTAGTCGCTGTTCCGTCTCTAGCTCTCGTTCGATCGCCGCCTCGCCGAGCGTCTTCCAGGTCATCGTCCCGACTCCTTCCGTTCGTAGTACAGGTTCAGTTCGAGGGCCGTGCGCCGGACGGTCGACGTTCCCCCGTCGAGCACGCGGCAGATCGAGGCTCCGCCATGGTTGTCTTCTACCCGCAGCGGATCCTCGTGTTGGTCTCGGCGGATCGGGACCGGGCGCCCCGGTCGGACAGCGCGCGGCTCCCAGACCGAGCCGACGAAGGGCGTCTCCCAGTCTTCGTCGAACCGCCGCATCGCCTCGACCACCATCTCGGCGAGCTCAGCGCTCTCCATCAGGCCGAGGAAGCGATCCTCGTCGGTCGGCTCGAGACCTTCCTGCTTGTAGAGCGTCCGGCCGAGCTTCCGCCCGACTCGCCACCTAAGCATGCTGCTCCTCCTCTACTCGTCGCTTCAGGTCCAGGTGGTCGGCCGGCGAGAGGCGCAAGGCGACCGCGTACGGCTCCTCCGAAAGCTCCGGCTCGTCGTCGGGGACGTCGGCGGTGACGTAGATCGGGATCCGGCCGAGCGCGCCGAGGAAGGCGTCCTCGACCGAGTTCCGCCGCACGAAGTCGAAGATCCGTTTGTAGGTCTCGTCGGTCACTGCGGGTCGTCCGTCCCGTACCGCCGATTCCCGCCCTGCCCGTGGCACTTCTTGAACTTCTTCCCCGACCCGCACGGGCACGGATCGTTGCGGCCGACGATCTGCGCTTTGATCTGCTTCTCGTCGTGGTCGCCCTCGCAGCCCCGGCGAAACTTCTCCGTCTCCGGGTCGTAGACCCACCAGCAGAAGGTCTCGTCCATCAGGGTCGGCGAGCGCCAGTCGTCCGTGACCGCCGTCGGCCGAGTGCAGTAGGCACAGGTCCCGCCGTCCATCGCAAGTTCGAGGAGCCGGAGGACGGCGCGGAGCGGGTTCATCGCGCCGGCGCTCTCGAAGGCGTCGCCCCATTTCCCGACGGCGACCCAGACGATCGGGTCCTGCTCGTCGTCGTATCGGATCTGGAACTCCTTCGAGCCAGAGCGACGGATGAGGTCGATCGCCGCCGTGAAGCGAGGGTCTTTCGGGCTGCCGTCTTCAGGCATCGGAGTCCTCCGTCAGGAGTTGTGGGTGGTCTCGATCGCGCTCTTCCTTCAGCCTCCGCCTCTCGTCGGTCGGAGGCCAGACGCCTAGCTGCGGCTGGTCTCGCCACGCCTTCCACGTCGCGGTGACGACGCCGGAGCCGGGGAAGATGTCGACGAACTCGTCCTCCGGCTCGAGCCCCGCGCAGGAGAAGAGCCAGCGGCAGAAGTCGGGGGGCTTCGCGCCGGTCACATGCTCGTCGGGCTTCTCGCGGAACGTGTACATCTCCGGCGAGCAGACGAACCAGTCGCGCGGTCGCGGCGTCCCGGTCGGCGCCGGGCGGCCGCCGCGAAGGATGACCGGCTCCCAGCCGTAGCTCGCCGCGGGCCCCGGGCCGTTCGGCGACCCGGGCTGACTCGCCGCGGGCTTGCACCAGGCGAGGATTCGGTACTGGTAGCGGACGCCGCCGCCGACGGCACCGCGGCTTACGGGTGGCGGGCAGAACGGGAGGATCTGACCGAGCGCGCTCTGCGAGGTCGAGAGCGCCCAGCACTCGTAGTTCTCCTCGAGGTCGGCGATCAGCTTCTCGTGGTCGACCTCGCCGCCGTAGTCGCGGTGGTCGCCATAGTATTTGCGCGCTTTGCCGGGATAGGGCGGGTCGGCGTAGGCGAAGACCATCAGACGTGCTCGAGGTCCCAGGAGAGCGCGTCTAGGAGGCGCCGGCGCTGGACCGAGTCGAAGGGGACGAAGTAGAAGTCGGCGTACCAGACGCGGGCGCGGGCGACGCAGTAGGGGCAGACGACCGCCGGCGCTATCTGCTCGATCGGCGACCGCGTCGTCCCGGCAGGGAGGTAGACGCCGCAGAGCGGGATCTTCTCGCCGTGGGCGCGTTCGCGCTCGGCGGTCTTCGTCACGCGGTCCTCGATGTGCCGAGCGTGGGGAGTCCGGAGACCGAAGAGGACGGTCACGCCGCGCTCCGGAGG
>JBOGYZ010000029.1:0-3861 GCA_050697015.1 Solirubrobacterales bacterium | reverse complement strand
GCTAGCGACGCAGGCGCTCTCCCGACGGCGGTCGGCTCCTCTATGCGTTCCCCCGGGATCTTCGACGGCCTCGCTGCGCTCGGCCTCTCAATCTCAGAAGAACAAGGGAGAGGTTGGCCTATGAGCGTGCGCGATCTGCCTGCACCGTTTGCCAACGGCTACCGCGACACGTGGTGTGGGCGGGTCCTGCCAGAGCGCTCGGGCGACGAGGTCCGCGTCGCGGGCTGGGTCAACCGCCGGCGCGACCACGGCGGGCTGATCTTCATCGACCTGCGCGACCGCACGGGCATCGTCCAGCTCGTCTTCCACCCGGACACCTCCGGCGCGGCGTTCGAGCTCGCCCACAAGCTGCGCGCCGAGGACGTGCTGAGCGCGACCGGCAAGGTGGTGCGCCGCGACGAGGAGACGATCAACCCGTCGCTGCCGACCGGTGAGGTCGAGGTCGCGGTGGCGAGCGCCGTGCTCCTCGCCGACTCCGAGACGCCGCCCTTCCAGATCGAGGGCTACGCCAACGACGTCGGCGAGGACACGCGGCTGCGTTACCGCTACCTGGACCTGCGCCGGGCGCCGATGCGCGAGGCGCTTCTACTCCGCCACCGGCTGACCGCGGCGATGCGCGATTTCCTCGGCAGCGAGGGCTTTGTCGACATCGAAACGCCGGTGCTGACCCGCTCGACCCCGGAGGGCGCGCGCGACTTCCTCGTCCCCAGCCGCCAGCAGCAGGGCTCCTTCTACGCACTCCCGCAGTCCCCGCAGCTGTTCAAGCAGCTGCTGATGGTGAGCGGGTTCGAGCGCTACTTCCAGATCGCCCGCTGCTTCCGCGACGAGGCGACCCGGGCCGATCGCCAGGCCGAGTTCACCCAGCTCGACGTCGAGATGTCCTTCGTCGAGGTCGACGACGTGATCGCGGTCAACGAACGGATGCTGTCCCACGTCTTCAAGGCGGTCGGCGGCCCCGAGGTCGAGACCCCGATGCAGCGCATGCCCTACGCGGAGGCGCTCGACCGCTTCGGGACGGACCGGCCGGACCTGCGCTTCGGCCTCGAGCTGGTCGACCTCGGCTCGGCGCTGGAGGGGACTGAGTTCAAGGTCTTCAACTCTGTGCTCGCATCCGGCGGCTCGATCCGCGGCATCAACGCGGGCAAGCGCGAGGTGCCGCGCAAAGACCTCGACGGGTTCATCTCCCGCGCCCAGGAGCTGGGGGCGAAAGGCTTGGTCTGGGCGTTCCGCGAGGGCGACGGCTGGCGCTCGCCGACCGCCAAGTTCCTCAGCGACACCGAGCTCGAGGAGCTGAACCGTCTGCTCGGCGCCGAGGAGGGTGACCTGCTCCTGCTGGTCGCCGACAAGCGCCCGGTGGTCGACGCGGTCCTGGGACAGATGCGGCTCGACCTCGGGGAGAAGTTCGGCCTCATCGACGAGAGCGAGAACCGCCTGGTCTGGATCGTCGACTTCCCGCTCTTCCTCTACGACGAGGTGGAGAAGCGCTTCGACTCGATGCACCATCCGTTCACGGCGCCGGCCGGCGAGTTCGACCTGAGCGATCCGGGCGCGGCCCTGTCCAAGGCCTACGACGTGGTCTGGAACGGGCAGGAGATCGGTGGCGGCTCGATCCGTATCCACAGCGCCGAGGTCCAGCAGCAGGTCTTTGCCGCGCTGGGGATCGACGCCGAGACCGCCGAGGCCCGCTTCGGCTTCCTGCTCGAGGCGCTCCGCTACGGGGCGCCCCCGCACGGCGGCATCGCCTACGGCATCGACCGACTTGTCCAGCGCCTCGCGGGCGTCGAGACTATCCGCGACGTGATCGCCTTCCCCAAGACCGCCTCCGGCTTCGACCTCATGGTCGGCGCGCCCGCGCCGGTCGATGCCCTGCAGCTGCGCGAGGTCGGCGTCGCCATCCACAAGAGCGGTAAAGCCGGGCATTGAGATGGGCTTGCGGGACTGGATTCCCCGCCGGTTCCTCGCCGGCCCTGGGCCGGGACAGACGCCGGTCCACGTCGGCGATCCCCGCTACGAAGGCTGGGAGGTGGTGCGGGACTTCGGCGATCTGCGGACCGCGCGCGCCTGGTACCAGGCGCTGGAAGAGGCCGGGATCGAGGCGGCTCTCACCGCCGACTGGCAGCCCGACCGCTTCGGTCACGGCGAAATTTTCCTCTGCGTCCCCGGCGATCGCTGGAGTGAGGCCGAGATGCACCTCAGCAACCTCGATGTCCCCGATTACTGAGGGTGCTTCCCACCGGTGCGCCGGTGCTACCGTGTCCCCAAGCTCGAGCCCGTGCGAGAGCCGTCTCACCGTTTGACCCAACACAAACGGCTCGGGAGCTTTTGTCTTTCGGTCCTTTGGGATCGCGAGCAGGGCGCCCACCTTCTTATGAAGGGATCAAAGCTAGAGGCGGTACCGGCGGGCTGGAGCTGCCTTTTCTCTAAGTCGGCACGTTCTGCGCACCACCCGTGCGCATTTCCCTGCCAGCGTCGGGAGCGTGGAAGACGCGCCGCACATTCGGGCGCTCAGAGCGCCCCAAGATTCGACAGAGAATCCTGATCTGGGGATGGCGGGACTGGCGACGCAACAACACGGGGTCGTTGCGCGCTGGCAGTTGCAGCGGCTGGGGATGACCGCGCACATGGTCAAAGGCCGAATTCGTCGCGGTGCGCTGAGCGTGGTCCATCGCGGTGTCTATGCCGTGGGACATCGAAGTCTGACCGTTGAAGGGCGGTGGATGGCGGCCGTACTCGCCTTCGGACCCCAGGCCGCGCTGAGCCACCGCTCGGCGGGGCAGCTCTGGGGTCTCGTGCCGCGCTCCGAAATTGCGCCGGAAGTGACCCGGCCCGGGCGCGTCAGAGGCCGTCCTCGGCTCGTCGTTCATGAAGCGTCGCTGCCGGCGGACGAGGTGGGGACGATGTGGCGGATCCCGGTCACGTCGGTGGCGCGGACGATGTTCGATCTCGCGGGGATGCTCGACGAACGGGAAGTCGAGCGGGCTTGGAACGAGATGGAAGTCCGGGAATACCGGACGCGGCTCTCGGTGCCGGACGTCATCGAGCGCTACCCGGGGCGACCGGGCACCGTTCTGCTTACGCGCCTGGCGGCCGGCGAGGCGGTGGGGATCACCCGCAACGAACTGGAGGAGGCGTTCCTGGCCTTGATCGACCGCTTCGGTCTGCCACGACCCCGCATGAACGCCCACCTCGCGGTCCGCGACCGCTTCTACGAGGTCGACTGCCTCTGGGAGGACCGCAGGGTCGCGATCGAGCTCGACGGGGGAGGGGCGCACGGCACCAAGAAGGCCTTCCAGGAGGACCGAGAACGCGATCGCATCCTCACCGCCGAGGCCTGGACCACGGCCCGCATCACCTGGCACCAGATCACCGAAACCCCGTCCGAGGTCGCCGCCGACCTGCACCTCATCCTCACTCCGTACCCTTTGTCCAATGGACCGGGAGCTCTTCGACCACTTCCTCCGCGATGACACCCGTCGCGGTCCCGCGCCCGACGACGCCTTCACCGGCGCCGCCGGCGGTGCTGCCTGTGGCGATCTCTCCCGGCTCTCCTTGACCGTCGACGGTGGACGCATCGCCTCGATCACCTTCGACACCGAGGGCTGTGGCGCCACCCGCGCCGCCACCGCGGCCCTCGCCGAAACCATCGAGGGCACCACCGTCCTCGAGGCCGCGAGCCTCTCGATCGACGACGCCGAAGACCTCCTTGGTGGCCTGCAGCCCGCGAAGCGCCACGCGGCGCAGTTGGCGACGGATGCGCTGCACCGTGCGCTGAGCGCCGCTGCCGCATCGAGCCTCCCGTTGGACCCCGCGACGGCTGGCGTGGGACCGGACTCGCCCACCTTAATTGCCAGTGAAGGTGGG
>JBOGYZ010000028.1:0-40856 GCA_050697015.1 Solirubrobacterales bacterium | reverse complement strand
GCACGGCCGCGGCGATCGGGATCCCGTGCAGCGCCGCGGCGCCCGCGGGCCGTTCGATGTCGATACCGCGGCGGCGTAGCTTCAGCGTGTAGATCGAGTCTTCGCTGAGCAGGTGGCTGAGCGCGGTGGCGACGACGACCGCCAGCATCAGCGGCAGGATGATCGAGTAGTCGCCGGTCAGCTCGAAGACGATGAGGACGGCGGTGATCGGGGCGCGGCCGGTGGCGGCGAAGACGGCGGCCATCCCGACCAGGCCGTAGGCGCCGGCGCCGGCGGTCGCGGCGGGCAGTAGATCGTGGGCGCCGAGGCCGAAGGCGCTGCCGAGCATCGCGCCCATGAAGAGGGCCGGCGCGAAGACGCCGCCCGAGCCGCCGATCGCCATCGTCAGGCTGGTCGCGGCGATCTTCCCGACCAGGTAGACGAGCAGCAACCCGAGCGCGTACTTGCCGGCGATCGCCCCTTCGAGCACCGGATACCCCACCCCGTACATCTCCGGCAGTGCCAGCAGCAGGGCGCCGAGGAGGATGCCGCCGACCGCGGGGCGCAGCCAGGCGGGACCGCGCCAGATTCGGTCGGCGAGGTCCTCGGCGCCGTAGAGGACGCGGATGAAAGCGACCCCGACCAGCGCCGCGAGGACCCCGAGCAGCGCGTAGAGCGGGTACTCGAGGCTGGAGACGACGTGGAAGCCGGGGAGGGTGAGGAACGCTTCGGCGCCGAAGGCGATCCGGCCGACCGCGGTGGCGACCACCGAGGCGAGGACGACCAGGCCGAAGGAGCGGGTCTCGAAGTTGCGGAGGATCAGCTCGAGCGCGAAGAAGACGCCGGCGATCGGCGCGTTGAAGGTCGCGGCGATCCCGCCGGCCGCCCCGCAGGCGACCAGGAGGCGGGTGTTCTCGCCGGCCTGGCGGGTGAGCTGCCCGAGGCCGGAGCCGATCGCCGAGCCGATCTGCACGATCGGGCCCTCGCGGCCGACCGAGCCGCCGGAGCCGATCGTGATCGCCGAGGCCAGCGACTTGACGATCGGCACGCGGCCGCGGATCTCGCCTTCGTTCTGGTGCACCGCGAGCATCACCTCGGGCACCCCGTGGCCGCGCGCCTCGGGGGCGAAGCGATAGACGAGCGGCCCGTAGAGGAGCCCGCCGACGATCGGCACCACGACGACCACGAAGGGCCCGAGGAAGGCGAGGTGGGGGTTGGTGAAGTGGCCGAGGGCGCTGGGATCGGTTTGGCCGCTGAAGAGCCAGGTGAAGCCCTCGATCAGGTAGCGGAAGCCGATCGCGCCGACCCCGGCACCGGCGCCGACCGTCAGTGCCAGGGCGATCAGCAGCCCTTCCTCGCCGCCTAGCTTCGCTCGCAGAGTGTTCACCGATCGAATCTAGGAGACGACGGCCGTCGGGCCCGCCCGCCGACGGGCTCGTGGTGGCCACTCGGTCAGATCTCTGACCAAGATCGGGTGGTTACGATCAGGAATCGCCCCCGAGCCGGACATCGTCGAGGTTCTCTCCCGCGACCCGGACCTCGCCGTAGGGCTCGGTGGGCCGGAGTTGACCGAGGCCCGGCGGGCCTGCCTGGCACGGACCCTGAAGATTGCCAAAGGCGCCTGGAGCCCGGCGGAGTGTCACCGCGAGCCCGACGGTTTCGGTCTGCTGGTCCTCTCCGGCTTCTTCGTCCGGCGGGTCGGCAGGGCGGGACGCTTCGGCGCCGAGCTGCTCGGCCCCGGCGATCTGCTCCGGCCCTGGCAGAGCGTCGGTGGCTTCGCGACCCGCCCCTTCGAGCCGGTCTGGTGGGTGGTGACGCCCGCGGAGGTGGCCCTGCTCGACACCGATTTCGCCCGCCGCGCCGCGCCTCACCCGACCGTCGCGGTCCAGCTCGTCGACCGGGCGACGTTGCGCTCACGCCACCTTGCCCTGGAGTTGGCGATCATCCAGCAGCCTCGCGTCGACCGGCGTCTCCACTGGCTCTTCTGGAACCTCGCCGACCGCTGGGGCCGGACCGGTCCCGAGGGCGTCACAGTCGCGCTGCCACTCACCCATTCTCTGCTCGGGGAGCTCGTGGCCGCGCGACGGCCGTCGGTGACGACGGCGCTCTCCGCGCTGGCGACCGAGGGGAAGGTCGAGCGCGACGGCGGATCTTGGCTACTCCGAGGTGGACCGCCTCCCGACTACGCGGACCTGGTCGCCGACCGGGCGGGACCTACGACAAGCGCAGACTCGCCCAGAAGCTCAAGCTGAAGCGCAGAGACGCCGAACGAATTCACCGTCGCCGAGGGCGAGTGATTCCGAGCGAAGGCTCGGGGCCTGCGGCGAGACGAAAAAGGAGGTGGCCGGGCCCCTCAGCCGGTGAAGGGATGGGTCGGCGTCGTGCCGTTCGGTGCCAGGAGGTCGAAGCCGTCAGGGATTTTGAGGTGATCCGGCCCGGTCCCGGGTTTGCCGGTCTTTCCGTATTGCCAGACGATCTTCTTCGTCTTCGGGTCGATGATCACGACGCGGGCGCGGTAGTCGTCGTTGGCGGCGATCAGGCCATTCGGCAGGCGCTCGGCGAGGCTCGGGTGGTTCAGCATCCCGTTGCCCGATTCGGGCGCGTAGGACCAGAGGATCCGGCCCGCGCGGGTGAATTCGTAGATGCCGCCCGGCTTGGTGTAGTCGGCGACCAGGTAGCGGTCGGGTCCCAGTTGCTGTGGGTCCGAGGGGTATTCGATCGGCAGCTGGATGCTCCATTCGAGCTTCCCCCGCGGCGTGATTTCGTCGATGTAGGAGCCGTTGACCTCGGAGACGAGGATGTTGCCGTTCGCCAGCGGCGTGTCGCCGTTCGGGGAGCCGAGGTATCTGGGCGGTTCGTGGGTGCACGCTTCCGGGCTGCCGAAGTCCTTCAGGACCTTCTTTTCAGGGGAGATCAGGAGGACGCGGCAGTTCTCCGCGTCGGCGACGGAGACCTCCCCATTCTTCAGCAGATAGGCGTCGTCGGGCTCGTGCAGGTAGCCGGGTTCGGACCCCGTCACGCCCGGGTGCCCATAGGACCACAGCAGCTTGCCGGCGGGGTAGGAGAGTTGGACGATCCGCTCGTTCTGCTCCTCGTTGGAGATGATCCCGGTCCCGCCGTGGATGAAGAAGGCGTCGTCGGGAAAGTAGAAGCCGCCGGGCGGCGCCGGATGGGCCTTCGAGGGGAAGCGCCAGAGGATCTTCTTTGCCGCGTCGACGACCAGCAGGCGGTCGTTGCCGCGGTCGGCGATCATCAGCTGGCCGGAGAAGGGCCACCCCTTTTCCGCGCCCGCCGATTCGCCCCCACCTCCGCCGCCGGATTCCTGTTGCGGTTCCGGGACCTTCTGCCGTTGAACTTCGAGCTGCACCACGCTCGGCAGCGCCGTGCCGGCCGCCCCGGTGCCGCCGATCAGGTACGCGGTCGAGCCGACCGTCGCCGCCGCCCCGCCCGCGGTCGGTTGTGGCAGCCTCCCCGCCGCGACCACTTTCTTCTGCCCCGGTTCGAAGCGCCAGATCCGGTCGGTCGGTTGTTCGTTCGCTTCGCCGCCGAGCACGTAGATCGCGTGACCCAGGGCCACCGCGCTCGCGTGGTAGACGCTTTCGGGAAGGCGGCCGACGACTCGGGCCGTCCCGGTCTTCGGGTCGACCTCCTGGATCGCGTCGCTCGCCAAGCCGCTCGCGCCCTCGCCGCCGAAGGCGTAGATCCGCCCACCCATCGCCGCCACCGCCAGGTAGCGACCGGGGGCCGGCAGCTTCGTCACTTCGGTGAACTTCGAGCCATCGCTGGTCGCCAGCACCGAGGCGATCGGTGCGCTGCCGTCGTAACCACCGAGGACGTAGGCGGTGCTCCCGACCGTGACTGCGCTGAGGTCAGAGCGCACGGTCGGCAGCCGCCCGACCTGCCGCGCTCCTGAGCCGGTCGCGATCGAAACCCCCGACAGTGGCAGTGCCTGCACTTCGTCGGTGCTCGTTTCGGTGCCGCCGCCGAAGACCAGCACGCGGTTGCCGAGCACCGCTGCGGCCGCGTCGTGCAGCGGACCCGTCAGCGATCCGACTTCCTGCGCGTCGCCGCTCGCGGGGTCGAGCTGGAAGACGCCTTCGACCGAGCTTTCGGTCGTGTCGAGGCCGCCGATGATCAGCGGCCCACCAGGCATCCCCGCGACCGCCTCGCCCGAGATCGGCGCCGGCAGGGGCTTCGGGCCGTTCCGCGCGACGAGCCTTTCCAGGTAGCGCGGCGCATCCGGCCGGCCGCCGCCGTTCCCGCCGCCACCGGCTGTCGCGACCAAGACGATCAGGATGACGATGGCGAGCCCGCCGATCGGGAGGAGCAGGCGTCGCCGTCGGCGGGAACGTGTCCTCGGCCTCGAACCAGGTCCGCGGCGCGATGGTTCGGAGCGGGACTGCATCGGGCCCATGCTCGGGTCCCGGGCTAAACCGAGGATGAGACTTCGCCATCTACGTCCGCGCATAAGAGAGCTCTCATGGGGCGCCCGCCGACGGAAGCTTGTCCGGCGGCTTGCCTTCTCTTTGCCCGGCGCGGGGCAGAATCAGGTCGACCAAGCACCCTTCAAGAGGAGACGTCAGATGAACAGCGATCGACGTGCCAAGGTCGCCGCCGCGGCGACCGTCGTCGGGCTCGCCGCTCTCGGCGGTGCCGCCCTGGGGTCGAACCACGGGCTCACCGCTCCGGTCGCCACCACGGTCGCCGCCAACGGCCGGGCCCCGATCGTCACCGGCGCCAGCGGCTCGACCACGGCCACCACGGCCGGATCGACCGGAGCGGCCCACCACAACCCGATCGTCACCCGGACCAGCACCGCGGCGGGCGGCGGTGTGCCGACCGACGACTGATCAGTCGTCGCGGCCCCTTCCGCCGTCGTTTCCGCCCCCTCCGCCGCTGTCGTCGGAGCGTGGTTCGGGCTGCGTCGTCGTGACCGGCGGTTCGGATTCGACGCTTTCGGTCGGTTCGACCGGCGCCGTGGGCGCTTCCACTTCGCCCGCTTCTTCGGTGACTTCGGGTTCCGCTTGTTCGGCCTGGGTCTTCGGTTCTGCCGTCGACTCGTCTTCTTCGTGCGGTCCGGAGGCGCCGCGCTCGTTGTGTCGCCGCTTGTGGGTGGCGGTCACGGGCGGCGCCAGGGAATCGCCGGCGGAGACCGATTCGGAGGCGATGCCGATCTGCTGACTCGCCAGCTGGCTCGCGGCGATCGCGACCGCAGCGGCGATCACCAGGCCGAGCAGCCCCAGGCCGACCCAGCGAAGGCTCGTCGGCAGCCTCATCCGCCCACCTCGATCACGGCGCGCAGCCCGCCGCCCTCGCGCGGCTCCAGCCTGACGTCGCCGCCCCACTGACGCGTCAGTTCACGGGCGATCGCCAGGCCGAGGCCGGTCCCGCTCGGGCCGCGACGGCCGGCGCTGCCGCGGCGGAAGCGCTCGAACACCGCCTCCTCCTCTCCCGATGCGAGGCCGGGGCCGCGATCGAGCACCTCGATCGAGTCGGGACCGTGGCCGATCGTCACGGTCGACCCGGCGGGCGAGTAGAGCAGCGCGTTCTCGACCACGGCATCGAGCGCTCGGTCGAGATCGGGGGGCGCGATCCAGGCGCTCGCCGCGGCACCGTCAATGCCCAGCTCCAGCTCGACCCCATGCGCCGCCGCCGCCGCGTGCCAGCGCTCGGCCGCGCGCCGGGCGACGTCGCCGAGCACGACCGCCTCGCCGGGGCGGTCGTGCTCGCCCGCCCGGCTGAGGATCAGCAGCTCGTCGACCATCTGGGAGAGCCGGTCGATCTCGAGCATCGCCGCGTCGACCTCTTCGACCGCCGGTGGGTCGGCGCGGAGGCGCTCGCCGAGCGCCTCGAGGCGGAGGCGCAGCCCGGTCAGCGGCGTCCGCAGTTGGTGGGAGGCGTCGGCGACGAAGTCCTGCTGGACCCGGAGCAGCCGCCGCACCCGGCCGGTCATCTCGTTGAAGGTGCGGGCGAGCGAGCGTTGCTCGGCGCTGCCCTCGACCACCGCCTCGACCTCGAGGTCGCCGCCCGCGACGCGCCGCGCGGCCTGGTCGAGGCGGCGGATCGGCCGGGCGATCTGGGCGGCGATCAGCCAGCCGACCACCAGGCCCATCGCGAGGACGATCGCGGCCAGTGCGACGACGTCGAGGATCGAGGCCCGGATCGCCCGGTGGACGGCTTCGACGCTCTGCGTGATCCGCACCGCCCCGCGCGGCTTGCCGTGCTCGAACACCGGCACCGAGGTGGCGAGGATTTCGGTGCCGAGGGTCTTGCTGTCGCGGGTGATCTGCTCGCCGTGGCCCGCGAGGGCCGATCGCACCTCGGGCCGGTCGGCGTAGCTCTCGCCGACCGGCTCGCCGGCCGAGTCGGCGAGCAGCCCGCCCTGAGCGTCGACCACGATCACCCGCCCCCGGACGCTGGCGGCGGAGTTGCGGGCGAGGCGGGAGAGGACGCGGGTGCGGGGCGGTGCGATCAGCTCGGCGGCCGAGGTGGCGACCACCTGCGCCTGGCTCCGGGCCTGGCTGCGGACCTCCGAGTTGACCCGGCCCCGCAGGCTCAGCGCCAACGGCACGCCGAGCGCGATCAGCGCCAGCAGCAGCACGTAGGCCAGGGCCAGGAGTAGGAGGGCACGGAGGCTTACGGCTCCTCGACCTCCGGGGCGACGAAGCGGAAGCCGATGCCGCGCACCGTCTCGATGTAGGTCGGCTCGACGGCATCGTCGCCGAGCTTGCGCCGCAGCCAGCCGATATGGACATCGAGGGTCTTGGTCGAGCCGAACCAGTTGGTGTCCCAGACCCGTGACATCAGGTCCTCGCGGGTGACGACCTCGCCGCGGTGGCGCATCAGCTCGCCGAGCAGGTCGAACTCCTTGCGCGAGAGGTCGAGGTCGCGCCCGGCTAGCAGGACGGTGCGGGCGGCCGGGTCGAGCTCGAGGTCGCCTGCGGCGCGCAGCGGCCCGCGCGGCGTCGCCCCGGTCGGCCCGCTGCGGCGCAGGACGGCGCGGATCCGCGAGATCACCTCCGCAGCGCTGAACGGCTTGACTACGTAGTCGTCCGCGCCGAGCTCGAGACCGACGATCTTGTCGGTCTCGGTGCCTCGCGCGGTGAGCATCACGATCGGCACCTCCGAGCGCCGGCGCAGGTCGCGGCAGACATCGCGGCCGTCGCCGTCGGGGAGCGCCAGGTCGAGCATCACCAGGTCGGGCGCGGTGGAGCCGGCGAGCTCGAGCGCGCCCGCCGCGGTGCCGGTGACGACGGGTTCGAAGCCGGCCCGGCGGAGCGCCTCGGCGAAGGGGCGCGCGATCGACTCCTCGTCCTCGACGACGAGGATGCGAGGGGTCTTCCGGACACCGTTCATGTGGCGACCATAGCCCGCGCCAGAGCAGAATCAGGGGGTTTCACCGCAGATTTTGCCGTGGCTTTACCCGCCCCTGGCCGGGTCTTTGGGCGCCTCCTCGCAAGATGGCGCCACACCAGCTTCGACGAGGAGACGACGTGACCAGACTGAAGACCCGAATCGCAGCCGCCGCAACCGTCCTCGGCCTTGGAGGCATCGGCGGGTTCGCCCTCGGCCAGAACCACAACCAGGCGGCCCAATCGACGGTTGCCGACAAGCCTGCCGTCCACACCCAGGTGATCCGACGGACCATCCACGTGACCAAACACGCCAAGCCGAAGCACCCGGCGCACGCGGCGGGTGTTTCGGGTGCGGCCGGTACCGCCTCGGTGACGGCCGCGGGCGGATCGAGCGCCACGACCGCGCCGTCCGCCGCCGTGGCGACCGGCAGCTCTTCCACCGGCGCGGCCCCGGCGACCGAATCCTCGTCCTCTTCAGAACCGGTCACCACGTCGACCAGCGGCGCCGCCGCCCCGGTCGAATCGAGCTCCGGCGGATCGAGCTCGGGCGCGGCTCCGGTGACGACCTCGACCAGCGGCGCGAGCAGCGCCGCGACCCCGGCCGGCGAACCCGGCGCGGCCCCTGTCACCACCTCGACCAGCGGCGGCGGCTCCGGCGGTGGCGGAGGCGGCGACGGGTCCGACCACGAAGGAGGCCACGATGACTGAGGCGCGCCCGACGGGGCGGTCCGGCGGCACGGCCGTCTTCTGGTCATCGGCCGCCCTCTTCGCGGTGATCTTCGCGCTGCTGACCTTCCAGCTGAGCAGCGCCGGCGGTTCCGGCTCCACCGGCACCACGCAACCCGTCCAGGTGCGCAAGGTGATCAAACGACGGATCGTCACCACCGTTGTGCCGAGCCCCGGGGTCACCCAGGTCAACCCCGGCCCGGCGACCACCGCCACCGCGGAAGTCCCGAGCGAACCGATCACCACCTCGACCTCCTGAGCGGCACCGATCCCGACCCGAACGGACCAAGACGATGAACGAACACGACCTCACCTTCGAAGCGATGGGCAGCCATGTCAGGTTCCTGATCGGCGAGCCCGGGCCCGAATCCGGCCTGCCTCCCGCCGCCGAGGCCGCCGCCGAGGCGCGTCGATTCGTCGACGAATTCGACGTCGGCCTCTCGCGGTTCAAGCCCGGCAGCGAGCTCCGCGCATTGAACCGGGATCCCCGCGACCGCGTCCCGGCCTCGCCGCTGTTGCGGCGCGCCGTACGGGCCGGGACCTGGGCGGCCGAGCTGAGCGGCGGCCTGGTCGACCCGACCCTGATCGGCGAGATCGAGCGGGTCGGCTACGTCTCCTCGCGGGCCGGGCGCGAGGGCGCGCCTGTGGTCGACGCGCTGGCCGCGGCCCCCGGGCGGCGCCCGGCGCGTCCCCGCCCCGACGCGCGCTGGCGCGAGCTGACGGTCGACGAGGAAGCCGGCGAGGTCGTCCGGCCTCCCGGCCTGGGTTTCGACACCGGCGGCTCCGGCAAGGGGCTCGCCGCCGACCTTGTCGCCGCCCGGCTGCGTGGCTACCCGCGCTTCGTCGTCGACTGCGGCGGCGACATCCGGATCGGCGGTGCCGGGGCGCTGATCTGGCCGTACGAGGTCTTCGTCGAGCATCCGCTGAGCGGTGAGCGTTGCTATCTGATCCGCCTCGGCTTCGGCGGGATCGCGACCTCCGGCCTCAACGTGAGGATCTGGCGGGACGAGGACGGCCACTACCTCCATCACCTGCTCGACCCGGCCACCGGGGAGCCGGCCTGGACCGGCCTGGTCGGCGCCACCGCGCTCGGCGACACCGCGCTCGAGGCGGAGACGCTGGCGAAGGCGGCCCTGCTGTCGGGGCCGATCGAGGGGCGGCGGCTGCTGGCCGAGAAAGGCGGGCTGATCGTCCACGACGACGGCGCCGTGGAGACGGTCGGGCCGATCGCCGCGATCCCCACCGCGCCGGTCGCCGATGACCTCGAGAGCGTGGGAGTGGCAGCGTGACCGGCGCCGTCTCCACGACCCTGCAGAGCCACGGCTGGTGGCTCGCCAGCCGTGCCTCGGGCCTGGTCGCCTTCGCGCTGATCACGATCTCGGTCGGCATCGGCCTGGCGATGGCGGGCAAGCTGATGAGGCGTCCCGGGCTCTCCCGCAAGCTCGTCTCGATCCACGAGCAGACCGCGCTGGCGGCACTCGTCGCGATCGCCGTCCATGGCATCACGCTGCTCGGCGACCCCTGGCTGAACCCGGGCGTCGCCGGCGTGACGGTGCCCTTCGCGATGGGCTACAAGACCATCTTCACCTGCCTCGGCGTCCTCGCCGGGTACCTGGCCGCGCTGCTCGGCCTCAGCTTCTACGCCCGCAAGCGGATCGGCCCCCGCCTCTGGCGCAAGGCCCACCGGGCGACCGTCGTCGTCTACGTGCTCGGACTGGTCCACGCGCTCGGCGCGGGCACCGACGCCTCGGCGGTCTGGTTCCGCTGGTGGGTGATCCTCACCGCGCCGCTGATCGGAGGCCTCTTCGTCTACCGACTGTTGGGTCGGCGCACCGCCCGCCCGGCGGCGCGCAAAGCCCGTGAGGCCCCGCCGGATCGCCGTGAGGCGCTGCCCCGTCCCACCGGCCCACGGCGCGCGCTGCCGCGTCCCACCCCCAACGTAGTGGAGGAAGCAGGATGAACGACCGAGGAGTTCTGATTGTCGGCGGCGGCCTGGCGGGCCAGCGGGCGGCCGAGACCCTGCGACGGCGGGGCTACGAAGGGCCCCTGCGGATCTGCTGCGCCGAGCCGGCCGCCCCGTATGACCGCCCGCCGCTCTCGAAGCGGGTGCTGGGGGGCGAGGTGAGCGAGGAGAGCCTCGCCTACCGACCGCGCGACTGGTACCGCGAAAACGAGGTCGAGCTCGTGCTCGGCGACCGCGCCGCCTCGCTCGACCCGCTCGCCCGCACGGTGCGGTGCGAGTCCGGCGCCCGGTATCCATACGACCGCCTGTTGATCGCGACGGGCGGAGCGGCGCGCCGACTGCCTTTTCTCGCCCACCCCAACGTCCACGTCCTCCGCGACGTCGCCGACGCCCGCGGGCTGCGCGCGGCCTTGACGCCAGGAGTGCGCCTGGCGATCGTCGGCGCGGGCTTCATCGGCCAGGAGGTCGCCGCGACCGCCCGCGGCCTCGGCGCCGAGGTGACGTTGATCGAGGCGCTGCCGATCCCGCTCGCGCCGATCCTCGGCGAGGAGATCGGCGGCTGGTTCGCCGACCTGCACCGGGAGGAGGGCATCGATGTCCGGCTCGGTGCGGCGCTCGCCGAGGCCCGTGGTGGCACGGAGGTCGAGGAGCTGGTCCTCGCCGACGGCGGGCGGGTCGCCTGCGACCTCGTCCTGGTCGGGATCGGGACGGTCCCGGCCACCGACTGGCTCGCCGAGCATGGTTTCGCGGCCGGCGTCCCGATCGACGCGGCCGGGCGCTCGCCTCTCCCCGATGTCTTCGCGGCGGGTGACGCGGCGCTCTCGCCCGACCCGGTGAGCGGTACCCACCACCGCACCGAGCACTGGGAGGCGGCCGCCTGGGAGGGCGCCGCCGTGGCGAAGGGGATGCTCGGCGAGGACCCGGGGACGCCGCCGCCCCCCAGCTTCTGGAGCGACCAGTACGGGCTGCGCGTGCAGTGCGTCGGCGATCCTCGAGGCGCCGACGGCACCGAGCTCGAGGGCGATCCCGCCGGGCGCGATTTCGAGATCCTCTTCACCCGCGCCGGCGTGCCGGTCGCGGGGCTCGCGGTCGGCAGGCCGGCGGCGATCCGGAGCTTTCGCAAACAGATCGAAGGCGGCGCCGCCGTCGTCGAGAGAAAGGAGTTGCTCGTATGAGCTACGTGGCAGTCATCGATCCCGACGAGTGCCTCGCCCATGGAGACTGCGTCGAGGTGGCGCCCGAGGTGTTCCGCCTCGACGACACCGCGGTGGTGATCGGGACGGCCCGCGTGGAACTGCTGCTGCAGGCCGCCGAATCGTGCCCCGCCATCGCGATCTCGATCCTCGACGAGGAGACCGGCACGGTGCGCTACCCGTAGCGCACCGTGCCGGACCGTGGCGCTCAGGCCACCGACACGTAGCCGCGCATGTAGCCGACGTGGCTCATCGCCCACGGGTCGCAGGGCAGGGCGCACCACCACAGGTAGGAGCCCTTCGAGGTCGGGGCGCGGAATGTGAAGGTGGTCCTCGATGGCTTCTTGGCCGACCCGGCGGGGAAGGTGGCGTTCAGGCCCAGTTGCGGCGAGGTGAAGCCGTGTTCGCCTTCGTCGTAGTTGAGGACCGTCACCTTGATGGTCGCCCCAGGGGTGACGGTGAAGCTTGCCGGCAGATAGGCGTCGTGCCAGGTGCCTTCGGGGCCGCGTCTGGCGTGCTCTTCGTCGCTCTTGATGACGATGCCGACTTCTTCGGTCGCGCCCCCGGCTTCGACCGCGCCCGCGGCCCATCATCGATCGGTGGACGCCACCGGTCCCGTTCATCATCGAGGTGCCGTTGCCAGAGCCGTTCGTGACCGAGGACGCATGATGGGAGCCGTACATCATCGAGGAGCCGCTTCCCGAGTCGTTCAACTTGAAGGCAACCGCGAGCATCGCGCCGATCGAGACGATCAACGCCATCGTCGCGACCAGCAGGGTGAAGCCGGAGTAGGAGGTCGGGGCGGGTCTGACGTGATCGTTGGCGGCCATCTTTCTTTCCTTTCTGGCGCTATCAACTTGGTACCCCGACGCTAGGTGCGGGATGAGGAATCGGCATCCGTGGGAGCCCGCAGTGGTTGAGTCGGATCTACCGACCCCGCCCGGCTCACCTCAACCGTGAGGTCGACGCCGCGCGGGGCCAGCACCGCTGTTGTGCTTGCGGACGGTGGCCACGGGGTTGTCTTACTTGTCAGTCAGCTTCCAGATGCCGTGCCGCGGCGGCAGCATCTGGACGAGGATCAGGGTCACGACGGTGGCGCCGATGTAGCCGAACGCCTGCGCGACGCCTTCGAATTCACCGGCCATCTCCTGGCCGAAGACAAGCAGCGCGAAGGTGAGCAACGAGACACCGAGCGACGCGATCAAGATCGGCTTGCGACGGGTCGGCAGGAACTCGCCGGTGACGATGCTGGCGACGAAGCCGAGGAAGGCGACGGCCTCGACGATGCCGAGGATCACCCAGGTGGCGTTCAAGCCGGGGAAGGAATCGACGAAGGAGCCCGCGTAGCCTTTGGCGAGGCCCGCCGGCATCACGCCGCCCTGGTCGATCAGCTTCTCCTTGGCCGAGTAATACCAGAGGAAGCCGAAGCCCATGTAGATCGCCGCGACCACGGCCCAGTAGGCGATCGTCTCGACCGAGGTCGAGGCGGCGGTCTCCTCGCTCGCCTCTGCTTTGTCGTCCCGGACGGTGACGAAATGACGGAGGCGGATTGCGTTGGTTGACATCGTCTCTCTCCTGTCTGCGGCCTGGCGCGGCCGATTGCGATTGCCGCCGCAAACGTAGGTCGGTGTCGGCTGCGCTCCATCCGGGGTTTGCCCACACCTCAGGGTCGTGATCGCACGGATGGCGGGGGGACTTGGTGTTGGTGGGATGCGGTCATGACCTTCAAACGAGAGGAGACCGTCCGATGAAAGCCGCCGTCGTCCACGACTTCGCCGAGCCGCTGCGCGTCGAGGAGGTGCCCGACCCGACCCCCGGCGAGGAGCAGGTGCTGGTCCGGATCGAAGCCTGCGGGCTCTGCCACACCGACATCCACGCCGCGCACGGCGAGTGGCCGGTCAGGCCCGAACCCCCGTTTATCCCCGGCCACGAGGGCGTCGGGATCGTCGAGCAGGTCGGGCCGGGCACCCGGCACGGGATCGAGGTGGGGATGCGCGTCGCTCTGCCCTGGCTCGGCTACGCCTGCGGCGACTGCCGCTACTGCAACAGCGGTCGCGAGACCCTCTGCGAAAAGCAGCTCAACACCGGCTATGCGATCGATGGCGGCTTCGCCGAGCTGGCGGTCGGCTACGCCCGCCACGTGGTCCGCGTCCCCGACGGGGTCGATCCGCTCGACGCCGCGCCGCTCACCTGTGCCGGCGTCACCACCTACAAGGCGGTCAAAGAGTCCGGGGCACGCGCCGCCGACCGGGTCGCGGTCTTCGGCGCCGGCGGCCTCGGCCACCTGGCGATTCAGTACGCCCGGGTGACGGGTGCCGACGTGATCGCCATCGACGTCAACGAGGAGCGCCTCGTGACCGCGACCGAGCTCGGTGCCTCGCACGTCGTGAACGCCGCCTCGGAAGATCCGGTCGAGGTGATCCGGAAGCTGGGCGGCGCCGATGTCGCAATCTCCACCGCGGTCTCGCCGCGGGCCTTCGAACAGGCGATGGGCTCACTGGCGCGCGGTGGTCGGCTGGTCTGCGTCGGCCTCCCCGCCGACAACGACATCACCGTGCCGATCTTCCAGACCGTGCTCGGCGGGCTCAGCCTCAAAGGCTCGATCGTCGGCACCCACCATGACCTGGAGGAGGTCTTCGAGCTGCACCGCCGCGGCGAGACCAAGGTCCTCCGCGCCGAGCGCCGGCTCGAGGACGTCAACGAGGCGATCGCCGAAGTGTTGGACGGGTCAGCGCCGGAGCCGCGCCTCGTATTCGACTTCCAGCCCGTCACCGATGACGGAGCAGCGGCCGCCACCGCGGGCGCCTACGCCTGACCAGTAAGGGCGGGGCGCGTGATGCGGCCCCGGTCAATTGACCAAGAACCAGGAGGAACGAAGATGGCAACGATCGAGAAAACGCAGGCCTTCGCGGCACCCGGACGACCGGGGAGCCCGGTCGAGATGTCCGATCGCTACGAGAACTTCATCGGCGGCGGCTGGGTCGCGCCGGCGAAGGGCAAGTACCGCGAGAACCTCAGCCCGGTCGACGGCGAGCCATTCAGCACGGTCGCCGACTCCACCGCGGAGGACATCGAGACCGCGCTCGACGCCGCCCATGCGGCGAAGGCGACCTGGTCGAAGAGCTCCCCGGCCGAACGGGAGAAGGTGCTGCTCGCGATGGCGGACGCGGTCGAGGCGAACCTGCAGATGCTCGCCGTCGCCGAGAGCTACGACAACGGCAAGCCGGTGCGCGAGACGCTCGCCGCCGACATCCCGCTGGTCGTCGACCACCTGCGTTACTTCGCGGGTGCGGCGCGGGCCGAGGAAGGGCGGATCTCAGAGGTCGACGAGAAGACCGTCGCCTACCACTTCCAGGAGCCGCTGGGTGTGGTCGGCCAGATCATCCCGTTCAACTTCCCACTGTTGATGGCGGCCTGGAAGATCGCCCCGGCGCTGGCGGCCGGCAATTGCACTGTGATCAAGCCGGCCAGCCCGACCCCATGGTCGATCCTGAAGCTGATGGAGGTCCTCGGCGACGTCGTGCCTCCCGGCGTGATCAACGTCGTCAACGGGCCCGGGGCCGAGATCGGCAGGGCGCTGGCGACCAACAAACGGATCGCCAAGATCGCCTTCACCGGCGAGACCGTTACCGGCCGGCTGATCATGCGCTACGCGGCCGACAGCCTCATCCCGTCGACGACGGAGCTGGGCGGCAAGTCGCCGAACGTCTTCTTCGCCGACATCATGGCGGCCGACGACGATCTGCTCGACAAGGCGGTCGAGGGCTTCGTCCTCTACGCCTTCAACAAGGGCGAGGTCTGCACCGCTCCCTCGCGGGCGCTGGTCGAGGCGTCGATCTACGACGAGTTCATGGAACGCGTGCTGACCCGGGTCGAGGCGATCCGCCAGGGCGACCCGCTCGATCCGGCGACGATGATGGGGCCGCAGGTCTCGGCCTCCCAGCTCGAGAAGATCGAGGGCTACGTCGAGATCGGCCGCGAGGAGGGCGCCCGGGTGCTCGCCGGTGGCCACCCGACCGAAGGCCTGCCGGGCGAGCTGTCGGGCGGCTACTACTTCGAGCCGACCGTGCTCGAGGGGACCAACGACATGCGGGTCTTCCAGGAGGAGATCTTCGGCCCGGTGGTCTCGGTGACCAAGTTCGCCGACGAGGCCGAGGCGTTGAAGATCGCCAACGACACGCTCTACGGGCTGGGCGCCGGCGTCTGGACCCGTGACGGCGCTCGTGCCTTCCGCATGGGTCGCGGCATCGAAGCCGGGCGGGTGTGGACCAACTGCTACCACCAGTACCCGGCCCACGCCGCGTTCGGTGGCTACAAGATCTCGGGGGTCGGCCGCGAGAACCACCGGATGATGCTCGACCACTACTCCCAGACCAAGTGCTTGCTCGTCAGCTACGACGAGAAGCCGATGGGGCTCTTCTAGGAGCCCCACGGACGGGGGCCGACGAGATGCCGCGCATCGAGGCGACCCCTGCGGCGGTGGAGACGATCGGCCGGCTTCGCGAGAAGCATGGTCCGATCGTCCTCCACCAGTCCGGCGGTTGCTGCGCGGGCTCCGCGCCGATGTGCCTGGCGGCCGACGAGCTGCCCGCCGGCGCGGGCGACATCGAGCTGGGCAGGGTCGCGGGGGTCCCCTTCCTGATCGACGCCGATCTTCATCGCCGCCTCGGCAGCCCCGACTTCCTGCTCGACGTGATGCCAGGGCGCGAGGACACCTTCTCCCTGGAGGGCTCCGACGGCCTCCACTTCACCACCCGCATGCGGCCGGTGCCACCCGCGGACCCATCCGCCTAGACCAGCCCCGGCTCCAGCCGGCATCTACATCTAGTGCCCTGCCGGGGGACGGGGCGCGACCAGCACGGGACAGGGCGCCTCGTCGATCACCGCGGCCGAGGTCGAGCCGAGCAGGACGCGCTCGACCGTGCCGTAGCC
Organism: Solirubrobacterales bacterium; assembly: GCA_050697015.1. Taxonomy (GTDB): domain Bacteria; phylum Actinomycetota; class Thermoleophilia; order Solirubrobacterales; family 70-9; genus VAYN01. The sequence goes on along the minus strand of JBOGYZ010000028.1, from coordinate 24,708 downwards.
GCGCGAGCCGACGACCAACAGGTCTACATCCTGTGCGCAGGCGTCGAGGAGGGCCTCGGCGGTCTCGCCCTGCAGGACTTGTCGGCGGAGGTCGAGTCGCGGATCGACTTCGCCGAGCGCCTGGCGCTGGATCTCGTCGACGTCCTCGGGCAGCGAGAAGGTATAGGCGATCGCACTGCGGACGGGATCGGTCGGCCGCTCGACGGTGAGGACCTCGACGGTCGCGCCTGCGGCGCGGCCTATCTCCTGGGCGTAGGCGAGTGCGGCACGCGACTCCTCGCCGCCGTCGTAGGCGACGGCGATCTTTGCCAGGTCGGTGGGGGCGGAGTCGGCGTAGCCGTGTGGCGCCGTGATGACCGGGACCGGCGAGCCGTGCAGCAGCGTCCGGGCGACCGACCCGGCCATGATCCGGCCGATCCTGCCGCGGTGCGGCGAGCCGACCACGATCAGGTCGAAACCTTCTTCGACGGCGAGATCCTGAAGGATGCGGGCGGGAGAGTTGCCGATGAAGGTGAGGGTCTGGAGCCGGCGGCCGGGCAGGCGCGAGGTGGCCGGTGCGAAGAAGTCCTCGGGGATCGGGAACTCGGCGCCTGTGACCAGCCGATAGGCCGCCGACGGCGCCCCCGGATATAGGAGCACGTCGACCAGCGCCACATGGGTGTCCTCGGCAGAGATCGTACGACAGAGCTCGACCGCGTCCTTGGCGCCGGCGGTGCCGTCGAAGCCGACCACGATGCGGTGTGGCCGCCAGTCGAAGCTGTCTCCGGACATCGACATCTCCTCCCTGCCTGCGGTCGGGGCCGGCCTAGGCCGCGGCCCCGACCGGCGCCCCGGCCGGCGTGGGGCAGATCAGGACCGGGCAGGTGGCACGGAGGGCGACTTCACCGACGACGCCCTTGTGCAGCAGTCGGTGGAGATGGCCCCCCGCCCGGGCGCCGAGGACCAGCAGGTCGACGCCGAGGGCCGCCGCCGCGACCAGCTCGTCGGCGGCGAAGCCGCGCAGCAGCACGGCCAGGGCACGCACCTCGGGGAGGAAGGTCGGCGACCGTGCGGTGCAGATCCGCGCCGCGGGACTCGAGTTCGGTGGTGGCGAGTGGGGTGGGCGTCATCGGTGCGCCGGGAGCGATCGGGGCCGACCGGCGGACGACGGAGTAGACGCGGAGCGCGGCGCCGTTTCGGAGCGCCAGGTCGGTCGCCGCCTCCAGTGCCTGATGGGAGGCTCTCGAGCCGTCGTAGCCGACGCCGATCACCCGCAGGCCGACGTCCTCGGCGTCCCCGCTCAATGGCTGCCAGACCGAATCGCCGTCGGCGTGGTCGCCGAATCCCGGCGGCGCGACGGCGACCTTACATGGGGCCTCGCCCAGGAGGTGCTCCATCGTCGTCCCCGGCATGATCCGGCCGACGGCTCCGCGGTGGGTTGAGCCGAGTACGACCAGGTCGGCGCCCTCCTCGCGGGCGGCCACGGCGAGACGCTCACCCTCGCCGACGGTGAGGACGCCGAGCTCCGAGCCGCGTGCCTTGGCGAGGATGCGACCGAGCGCCAAGGCGTCGCGGCCCCGCTCCGAATCCAGGTAGCCGACGACGACCTTGCCGGGCATCAGTCATCCTCCTCGTGGGGTACGACGAGCACCGCGCAGGGCGCGACGTCGATCAGGTGGCCGGTGACCGAGCCCAGCAACAGTCGGTCGAGCGGCTTGCGGCTTCCGGCGACGAGGATGTCGATCCCTTCGTCGCACTCCTTCGCGATCGCCTCGGCGATCGACTTGTCCGCTTTGCGCCAGCCCGGGTCGAGGTGCGCGCCATCCGCATCGATCGAGGGGGCGACCGACGCCAGCGCCGTCTTGAGCACTGCCGGGGCGCTGGTGAGCGGGCTGAACTCCTCGCCCCCCTGGATGCCGGCGACGACCGGGTCTTCGGCGACGATCAGGTGCAGCGAAGCGCCGGTGTCACGGGCGAGTGCTTCGGCGCGACGGAGGGCGCTGCGCGATTCGGCCATTCCGTCGTAGGCGACGGCGATCCTCGCGATCCCCTTGCGACCGCGCTTCGCGTAGCCGCGCGGCGCGACCACCACCTCGCAGGGGGCCTGGTGGAGGACGTGGTGGGCGACGCTGCCGAGCAGGGCCCGCCCGATCCGCCCTCGGTGGGGCGAGCCGACGACCAGGGTCCCGGCGCGCTCGCGCCGGGCGAGGCCGATCAGCCCTGAGCTCGGGGCGATCCCGAACGGGATGCCTTCGGCGACCACCTGGCGGCTGCTCGTGCCGCCCAGGTCGTGGGCCAGCGCGACTGCGTCGTCGCCTCCCAGGCTGCCGTCCGAGCCGGCGACGATCGGGCCGGTCTCGTAGTGGGGCGTCGTGGCCGCCGCGTCTTTCTTCTCGGTGGTGGACATACCGTTCCTCTCACTCGCTGAAGTTGTCCTGGTCGCGAATCTAGGAGCGAGCGGCCGGCCCGCCATCCGCATTTCGCCGCAGCGTCGCAGCGGTGGGAGGCGGATATGGGCGATCGGGCCGCGGCGAAGATGCGGCCATGCCCGAAGTCCTGGTCCTGATCCTGGCCGCCACCGGCACCGCGGTCGCCACCGGCCTCGGCGCGGTACCCGTCTTCCTGCTCGGCAGCCGGGCGGAGGCGCTGGCCTCGCCGTTGCTCGGCTTCGCGGCAGGGGCGATGACCGTCGCCGCCTTCACCGGGCTCCTCCTGCCCGCCGCCGAGGAAGGCGGTGCAGCCGAGATCGTCGGTGGCTTCCTGGTCGGCCTCGGCTTCGTCCTCCTCGCCCGCCGGCTGCTGCCTCCGGAGCGCGGCTTCCTCGGCCGCCGCGGCCCCGACGCGAGCGCCTCGGCGCTCGTCTTCCTCGTCCTCTTCGTCCATAGCCTGCCGGAGGGCTTCGCGGTCGGCACGGCCTTCGCCTCCGACCGCGCCGGGCTCAGCCTGTTCGTGATCCTCGCGATCGCGATCCAGAACGTGCCGGAGGGGACTAGCGTGGCGCTGCCGATGCATGAGGCTGGATTCGGGGCCTGGCGTCAGTTCTGGGTCGCGGTGGCGACCAGCCTGCCGCAGCCGGTCGGGGCGGTGATCGCCTGGTTGGCGGTCGAGGCCGTGGGCGGCCTGCTGCCGTTCTCCTTCGGCTTCGCGGCGGGGGCGATGCTGACGATCGTGGCGATCGAGATGGCGCCGCGGGCGCTCTCCGGAGGTCCCGGCCGGGCGCTGCTGGGGGCGCTCGCTGGTGGCGCGGTGATGCTGGCGCTCAGCCTCGCGCTCGGCGTTTGACCATGGAGAGCGCTCCGACTCAGGCGACCGCCAGCACCCCGAGCGCGAGGACCGAGGCGGCGATCAGCGCCAGCGCCAGCCCGGTCGCGAGGCGCCCGGCGCGGCCGAGGGCGTGGCGGCCCATCAGCTCGGGGTCGCGACCGAGCCGGCGTAGGAAGGGGAGCAGCACCAACAGGAGCACCGCGTTCATCGCCTGGGTGAGGAACAGCAGCTGGATCAGCGGCGCGCCGGGGATGAGGACGATCGCGGCGGAGACCAGGACGACCGCGCCGAAGCTGAGGTAGAACGGGCGGGCCTCGGTGAAGCTGTCGTCGAGGTCCGCCTTGTCGCCGAGCGTCTCCGAGATCGAGTAGGCGGTCGAGAGCGGCACGATCGCCGCGGCCAGCAGCGCGGCGCCGAGGAAGCCGAGGCCGAACAGCGTCGCCGCCGCGCTGCCGGCGAGCGGCTCGAGGGCGCGGGCGGCGTCGCGGGCGTCTTCGATTTCGACCCCGGCGACGTGGAGGGTGGCGGCACAGGCGACGATCACGAAGAGGCCGATCACCCCGGTCAGCACGGCGCCGACGATGACGTCGACCCGCTCGTAGGGGAGGTCCTCGGGTTTCAATCGCTTGTCGACCGCGTAGGACTGGATGAAGGCGAGGCCCCAGGGGGCGAGCGTGGTGCCGACCGTCGCCACCGCTACCAACAGGCCCTCGCGGCTGAGCGGCAGTTCGGGGATTACGGCGCCACGCGCCGCCGCGCCCCAGTCCGGGTGGGCGAGGATCCCGGAGACGATGTAGGCGACGAAGACCGACCCGAGCGCCAAGAGGACGTGCTCGACGTGGCGGAAGCTCCCGCGCAGGACGAGCGCCGAGACGGCGATCGCGGCGAGCGGGACGCTGATGTAGCGGCTCGTCCCGGTGAGCAGTTCCATCGCCGCCGCGACCCCGGCGAACTCGGCGCAGAGCGTGCCGGTGTTGGCGACCACGAGCGCGGTCAGGACGATGGCGGCAGCGCGCTTCCCGAAGCGCTCGCGGACCAGGGTCAGCAGGCCTTTGCCGGTGACGATCCCGAGCCGCACTCCGAGCTCGTGGAAGACGATCAGCGCCGCGGTCGAGACGACCAGCACCCAGATCAGCTCGTAGCCGTACTTGGCGCCGAGGATCGAGTAGGTGGTGATCCCGGCCGGGTCGTCGTCGGAGAGTCCGGCCAGGAGGCCGGGACCGAGCACGGCGAGGAGCGCCGCGAGCCCGCCCGTCGCCACCAACCGCCGGCGCCGGCGGACGATCAGCCCGTGGATGTGCCGCGTCGGGACGTGGTGCCGACGCCCTCTCCTCGATCGCGGCACGTCAGGGCGCGTCCGCGGAGGGGGCGGCTTCGACCGTCTCGACCTCGGACTCCGCCCGTTCCTTGATCCCGAGAAGCATCCTTCGCTCCATCAAGAAGTGGGGCACGGAGAGCGTCAGGCGGTGAAGCAGGGTGGGGAATCCCTTGGGCGCCCGACCGCGGGCGATCAGTCGACTCTGCCGCGTTCCATGGGGGCGGACGACGAAGACGCCCCAGCCCTCGAGCCCGAGCGCCTGCGGCGGATCGAAGATCGTCACCGCGAGACCCGGCGCGAGCGGATGGAGCATCACCTTCTCGCCGGGCTCCCGACGCTGCCACTCGATATGGATCCGGTCGGCGTTCCGCATCCTGCAACCCGCGAGGTTCTCGAGCCACTCGTAGCTGTAGAAGCCGCCGCGGTCCTGCCCGATCTGGGCGAGCCAGGACCACACGCACTCGGGCGGGGCGTCGATGGTCACGGCATGGTTGATCACCAGGCCGGGGTCGGGGACGAGGTCGTCACCCGGGAGCTCGTCGCTTCGCTCGGCCGACGAGCTGCCCCATCGGCTCATCCATGGCTCGACCAGGCCGACGTAGACAGCCGCCCCCGCCAACGCCACGGTGGTCGCGCGACCCGGGCGCTGCCGGCGCGCAAGGTCGCCGATGCCGGTCGCCACCGCCGCCCCGAAGAACCCGACCACGGCCAGTTGCCCGCCGAAGGTGACAATCAGCGCCCGGGCGATGTCCGGGGCCCGACGCTGTGGCGTCTTCGCGAGGTCGGCCATGCATCGATCCTAGGGGCGGGCGGGTCGTCCGTTGCCGGGGCTTGACCGCCGCCGAGGGTGCGGTATTCCCGCGATGAGGACGGTCTCGGGGGCATCGCCGAAAGTGACGATGGGGCGGGGTACGGAGGACGCTGGACGAAGGAGCATCGAGTGTTCGAACATGCTTTACACGGTCGAAGAGCTCCACCACAGTTGGACCGTCGTGGGTCGGGACCTGCCGGCGCATGACAGCTACCACGCGGTCGCGCGGGTCAGCCGGCGCGCCGGCATGTACCGCACGGCTGCGAGCGCCGAGCCCGAGCGCCGCTACTTCTGGCTGCCCCCGCGTGGTCGCCTGGAACCGATGGACGACTGATGCCGGGCTGTGGACCGACCGGAACATGGATCGCGGCGTGGACTGGCGGGGCGGCGATCGGGATGGTCAACGGCACGGCCCGCGAGCTCACCTACGGGCGGGTCCTGTCCGAGCCGGCGGCGAACCGGCTCTCGGCGCTCTCCGCGATCGGGGCGTTCCTCCTCTATTTCGAGGCCCTGCAGCGCGTCACGCCGCTGCGCACTCGGCGACAGGCCGTGGCGGTGGGTGGCGCCTGGCTGGCGATGACCGTCTGCTTCGAGTTCGGCCTCGGGCGCCTCCGGGGCAGGAGTTGGCGCGAGCTCGGTGCCGGATACGACCTGCGCCGGGGCAGGCTATGGCCGTTCGTCCTGGTCACCCTGGCGGTCGGTCCAGAGCTGGCCCGAAGGAGGTCGAGTCGATGAACGCTCCCGCGGCGATAGAGACGGATCGGCTCAGCAAGCTCTACCGGGGCGGACACGGCATCGAGGACGTGACGATGACGGTCGACGCCGGCGAGGTCTTCGGCTTCCTCGGTCCGAACGGGGCGGGCAAGACGACGACGATCCGCACCCTGCTCGACCTGATCCACCCGACCGGCGGCGCCGCCCGGATCTTCGGACTGGACTCGCGCCGCGACAGCGTCGCGATCCGCCGCCGGATCGGCAATCTGCCCGGCGACTTCGGTTTCGGGCGGGAGACCTGCGGGCACCGCGCCCTCGACCTGATCGCAAGGTTGCGGGCCGGTCCCGACCTTGACCGCGCGATGCAACTGGCGGAGCGATTCCGCGCCGACCTCGACCGACCGCTGGGCGAGCTCGCATGGCAACCGCCAGAAGATCGGCCTGATCCTCGCCACCTTCCATCGACCCGACCTGCTGGTCCTCGACGAGCCGACCGGTGGTGTCCCGCATCACGGTCTGCGCCGCGGCCTTCCTCGCGAGCGCCGTCGAGGTCGCCGTCGTGCTCGCGCTGACCCTGGTCCTGAGCCTGCTCGGCAGTTTCGTCGCGGGGGCCGGCCTCGGCGTCGGCCACGCGCTCGCGGGGTTCGCCGAGGTCTGGCCGCTCGCCCTCGTCGCGGCGGGGCTCGCGATCGTCGTCTCCGGCTTCTCGCTGAAGACGAGCGTCGTGACCGGGGTGGCGGCCGGCTTCCTCGTCGCCATGTACGTGGTCGACCTGGTCGGCAAGCTCGACGCAGGCCTCTCCGGTGTCCGCTACGTCTCGATCTTCAGGTACTACGGCAACGCGATCGAAACCGGGATCGAACCGATCGCGTTCGTCGGCCTGACCGTCCTCGCGGTCGTACTGACGGGTGTCGGGGCAACCCTGTTCGAGCGCCGCGATCTGACCGGCTGACCTCGGAATTTCACCTCCTTGCCTGGTCAGGGGTGCGATATTTGCGCTGATGGAACTTCCCAAAGACGATGAGGTCGAGTCCGGGGCAGATCGTTACCGCCGGCTGGTCGAGGTCGGATCGGCGCTCCTCTCCGAGCTCGACCTCGAGGCCGTACTCGAGGCGGTCGTCGAGGCCGCGCGGGATCTGACCGACGCGGCCTACGCGGCGATCGGCGTGCTCGACTCCGATCGTCGTGAGCTGGAGCGCTTCATCTACCTCGGCATCGACGAGGAGACGCGCCGCGAGATCGGGCCGCTGCCACGGGGCCGCGGGGTGCTGGGCGAGCTGATCCGCCATCCGCGGCCCCTGCGGCTGCCGGACGTCGATCAGCATCCCCACTCCTACGGCTTCCCGCCCGGCCACCCGCCGATGCACACCTTCCTCGGCGTGCCGGTGACGATCCGCGGCGAGGCCTACGGCAACCTTTACATGACCGAGAAACGCGGTGGGGTGGAGTTCGACGAGGCCGACGAGGCGGCCGCCACGACGCTGGCCGGCTGGGCGGCGATCGCGATCGAGAACGCCCGCCTCTACACCGCCCTGAGCACCCGCGAGGCAGAGACCGAGCGGGCGCTGCGACGGGCGGAGACCTCCTCCGACATCGCCCGGGCGGTCGGTGGCGAGACCGACGTGGGCCGCGTCCTCGACCTGATCGTGAAGCGGGCGCGGGCGCTGGTCGAGGCGCGCACGGTGCTCGTCCTGTTGCGGCGCGCCGGGCGGCTCGTCGTCGTCGCGCAGGCAGGGCACGTCGGCGCGGAGGTCGAGGAGCTGACGATCCCCACCGACGACGCCGTCTTCCAGGCGGCGATGCAGGAACGGGTCTCCCAACACCTCGAGCCGGGGACGCCGCCCTCCGAGGCGCGCCTGCGCGAGCGGCTCGGGGCCGAGGCGGCCCTGGTCGTCCCGTTGCTCTTCCGCGGCCGCGCGGCCGGCACGCTGGTCGCGCTCGATCGCGAAACCGCCGGTGACTTCGACGAGGAGGACCTGCGTCTGTTGCAGGCCTTCGCGGCGACCGCCGCGATCGCCGTCGCCACGGCGCAGTCGGTCGAAGCGGAGCGCCTGCAGCAGCAGGTGGAGGTCGCCGAGGGGGAGCGCCGGCGCTGGGCACAGGAGCTCCACGACGGGGTGCTGCAGTCGCTCGCCGCGGTTCGGATCACGCTGGCCGCCGCGCTCCAGGGCAGCGGCGAGGACCGCACCGGGCAGATCGAGCGGGCGGGCGAAGGGGCGGTCGAAGGGCTCGAGGAGCAGATCACCGAGCTCAGCAGGCTGATCAACGATCTGCGTCCGGCCTCGCTGGAGAGATTGGGGCTGCCGGCGGCGCTCGAGGCCCTCGCCGAGGAGTCGGGTAATCGCGGCGGGTTCGAGGTCGCCACCACGATCGACCTCGACGGGGAGCTGACCAGCGACGAGGAGCGGGGGGTCTACCGGCTCGTCCAGGAGGGGCTCAACAACGTCGTCAAGCACGCGGGCGCCGCGCACGCGATCGTCGACGTGAGGTCCGGGGCGGGAACGATCGAGATCGAGGTCCGCGACGACGGCAGCGGCTTCGACCCGGACGGCCCAGGTGCGGGTCGCGGACTCTTGGGGATGAGGGAGCGGGTCGAGACGCTGGGCGGGACGATCGAGGTGGACTCGACCCCCGGAGACGGGACCACGATCAGCTCGACCCTGCCGCTGCGCTCGGGCTGAGCCCGCGGCTCAGCCGCCGCCTGGCTCGATCACCCGGTTGACGATCGCGAAGCGGACCAGTTCGGGTCGCGATTCGACGCCGATCTTCTCCAGCAGTTTCGCCCGGTTCACCTCGATCGCGCGGACGCTGAGGAACAGTTGCTCGCCGATCTCGCGGTTCGTGTGGCCGAGCGCCACCAGCCGCAGCAGCTCGAGCTCGCGTTCGCTGAGCTCGTCGAGCGGGTCGGCCTCGAGCTTCGCCATCTCACCGCCGAGTCGAGGGTCGACGTAGGAGCCGCCCGCCGCCGCGGTGCGGATCGCCTCGCCGAGGTTGCGCTCGGCTGCCTGCTTGAGGACGAAACCGGCCGCTCCGGCCCGCATCAGGTCCCGGGCCATGCGCGGATCGGTCTGCATGGTGAGGACGACGATCGCCGTGGCGGGCACGGTCTCGCGGAGGCGCGGGATGTCGGCCCGCGGGTCGGCGCCCGGCATCTGCAGGTCGAGCACGAGGACGGTGGGGCGGCGGTCCTCGACCAGCTTCGCGGCCGCGGCCGCGTCAGAGGCCTCGCCGATCACCCGCAGGTCGACCTCGGCTTCGAGCATCGCCCGCAGGCCGGTGCGGATCACGTTGTGATCGTCGGCGAGGACGACGGTGATCTCGGACGGCGCGGTGCTCACGGCATCAGTCTGCCGGCGCCCGCGGCGCGCCGCAGCCCTCGATGTGGCGGAACGCCGATGGCACGGGACCCCGACGGCGCAACCATGACGGCATGAGAATCCTCGTAGCCCTCGGAGGCAACGCGCTGCTTTGCCGTGGCCAGCTGGCCGACGGCGCCACGCAGCGGCGTAACGTCGAGGAGGCGGCAGCCGGCCTCGCCGAGCTCGCCGACGATCACGAGGTGATCATCACCCACGGGGACGGGCCGCAGATCGGCCTGCCGGAGCTGCAGAGCGAGAGCTACCGCAGCGTCACCCCCTACCCGCTCGACGTGCTCGGCGCCGAGAGTCAGGGGATGGTCGGCCACCTGCTGGAGGTGGCGCTCCGCAACCGCCTTCCTGAGCAGGAGATCGTCACCGTCCTCACCGAGACCGTCGTCGACCCTGCCGACCCCGCCTTCGGGGAGCCGACCAAGCCGATCGGACCCGTCTACTCGAGCAGCGAGGCCACCCGCCTGCGCGCCGAGCGCGGCTGGGTCATGGGCCGCGACGGCGATCGCTGGCGCCGCCTCGTCCCATCGCTCCAGCCGCAGGCGATCTCCGAGCTTCGCTCGCTGCGCCTGCTGGTCGACGCCGGCGTCATGGTCATCTGCGTGGGAGGTGGGGGGATCCTCGTCACGGTCGGCGCCGACGGCCGGTTGCGCGGCATCGAGGGCGTCGTCGACAAGGACCTCACCGCCGCTCTTCTGGCGCGGCGGCTGGAGGCCGAACTGCTGTTGCTGTTCACCGACGTCGACGCCGTCCACCTCGACTGGGGCACCCCGCGCGATCATCCGCTGAGCCAGGCTGCGGCCGACCAGCTCCGCGCGATGAGCTTCGCGGCCGGTTCGATGGGCCCGAAGGTCGAGGCCGCCTGCCGCTTCGTCGAGGCGACCGGCAGGACGGCCGCGATCGGCGCCCTCGGCGACGCCGCCCGGATCGTCCGCGGTGAGGCTGGGACCAGGGTGACGCCACAGCCCAGCGCCGTTCGCTGAGCACGCAGACGTCGCGTTAAGTCCGCCGTCGGCTCGGCTTCGACCAGCACCGCCTGCTCGATCGGCAGGCGGTCGGCTGCCCGCGGGAAGAGGAGCGAGGTTGCGGCAGGGGAAGGTCAGGCGGCCGGGACGACCAGGGTGGGGCAGGGGGCGGCGTTCAGGACTCGTGCGGCGACGGAGCCGATCGCGACCCGGCCGGCGTTCCCGTAGTCGGCGCGCGACCCGAGCACCAGGAGGTCGGCCTCACACGCAAGATCGAGGATGATCTGGTCGGCGAGACCCTCCCGCAGCTCGGTCTCGACCCGGATCTCGGAGAGGCCGTCGGTCGCCTGCTGGAGCCGGCGAGCGAGACGTCCGAACTCTCCCGGGTCGCCCTGCGGCGCGGTCGCGCCGGGCTCGGCGACGGCGATCGGGCGAAGCCGGGCGTCATGGCGAAGGGTCAGCCGTACGGCGAGATCGAGGGCCGCTGCGGCGCCGCGACCGCCATCGACCCCGACGTCGATCCGGCGCAGCCCGTAGTCGCCACGCTCGGCCAGCCCGCGCGGAGCCACCGCGACCGGGCACCCGACCCCTTCGAGCAGCGCCCGGCCGGACGGGCCGAGCGTGACGCGGCCCGCCGCGCCGTCCCGCGCCGAGCCGGTCACGATCAGGTCGGCGCGCTCGGCGACGCCGACCGCCTCGGCAGGCTCGGAGAGCGCAGCGGCAAGGGCGAGCGCGTCGCGGCGCCCCCCCTCGTCCTCGCCGGCGACGAACACGCGACGGAAGGGTTGCGGCGTGGCGCCGTCGAGATCCTCGGCGGCGTCGATGTCGGGCTCAAGGTCTTCGTGCATCCGGCCGACGCTAGGCAGGGGAGCCGCGGTCTCCATCCGTGGATCACCACATGCGTGACTGCGCCGCGGTCGCATACCGCGGCGCTAGGCTGGGTGCGATGCAGGATGTGCCGACCGAGGACAAGATCGCCGTGGTCCTCGCCGACGACCACGCCGTGGTCCGCGGCGCGCTGCGGGCGCTGCTCGACGCCCAGGCCGACCTCGAAGTGGTCGGCGAGGCGAGCGACGTGGCCGGCGCCCGGCAGGCTGTGATCGACTGCGGGCCCGACGTCCTCGTGCTCGACGTCAACATGCCCGACGGGCTCGGCGTCGACATCGTCGCCGGGCTGCGCGAAACCTACCCGGGCACCCAGATCGTCCTGCTGACGATGGAACGTGACATCGCCCTCGCCCGCCGCGCCCTCGACGACGGCGCGCTCGGCTACCTGTTCAAGGACGCTGCCCACCTCGAGCTGGTCGAGTCGGTGCGTGCCGCGGCTGCCGGCGATCGCTACCTGCCCGCCGCCGTCTCGGCCGGCCTCTCACGCGACCCGGCCGAGACCACGACGCAGACGCTCTCGCCGCGCGAGACCGACGTGCTGCGGCTGATGGCTCTCGGCCACACCAACCGCGAGATCGGCGAGCAACTCGAACTCAGCGTGCGGACGGTCGAGACCCACCGCGCCCACATCCAGCAGAAGCTCGGGCTCGCGACCCGTCCCGAGCTGACCCGCTACGCCCTCGAGCACAACCTGATCGACGCGTAGTCGGGGTCAGCCGCGGGGGACCGCGCGGCTGACCAAGTGGTACTCGGCGCGCACCCCGGCCTCGTCGTCGTCGAGGCGGGTCGGCGTCACGTCGACGTGGAAGTCGGGGCAGCCGAGGTCGAAATCGTGGCGGCGGTCGATCATGAAGAGGACGCCGCCCACCGTCCCGATGCAGACGTCGTCGGGTCCGCCGCAGTCGCGCCAGTGGTTCAGCCGCACTTCCGGTGCCCCCTCCTCGCCCGCGACGTGACGAAGGACGAAGGCCCCGACCTGGTTGCGGAGGTGGACGATCGCATCGACCGCCTCGGGGGTTGCCCAAACCCGTTGTGAGGTCATCTGTCTGGTCTGTGCGGCGTGTATGTCGGCAGTCATCGTCATGGCTCCATCGAATCGCCCCGCGCCCCGCCGCGCATGCGGTCAAAGCCACATGCCCGCTTGTGGACGATCCGCGGGCGGAGATGCCGACCCCGCGGAAAATCCGAACGCCGCCGGCCGGGTTCGGACGGATGCGCGGCGGCCCGCCCGGCGCCACATTGGGGCCATGTCCGGCAAACCAACGAGAAAGGCCCGACCGATGAAGAACCAGGTGCTTGTCGCAGGTGGAGGGGTGGCGGCCCTGGAGGCGGCGCTCGCGCTCGATCATCTCGCGGAGGGCCGCGTCGAGGTGACGATCTGCTCCCCACGTCGAAACTTCGTCTATCGGCCTTATGCGGTCGGCGAGCCCTATGGCATCTCCCGTGTGGCCACCTACGACCTCGAGCGCCTCGCCGCGGCCGCGGGCGCCCACTATCGCCCCGACAGCATCGCGTCGGTCGACCGCGAGGCCCGCCTCGCCGTCACCCACGACGGCGAGACCATCCCGTACGGCGACCTGATCGTCTGTCCGGGGGCGAAGCTCCTCTGGCCGGTGCCCGGGGCGATCACCTTCTGGGGGATCGCCGACGAGGGCGACGTCGGCAAGGTGATGTCGCAGATCCGCGGAGGTGAGACCGGGCGGGTCGCCTTCACGATGCCCTCGGCCGAGAGTTGGGCCCTGCCGCTCTACGAGCTGGCGCTGCTGGCGCGGGCCGAGCTCGACAAGACCGGCGACGACGCCGAGCTGACGATCGTCACGCCGGAGGACGCGCCGCTGCAGATCTTTGGCCGCGGCGTCGCCGAGGCGCTGGCGGACCTGCTTGCCGAGCGACGCATCGAGGTCCTCTCCGGCACCCACCCGGTCCGCTTCGAGGACGGCTTCCTCGAGACCGTCCCCGCCGGCCGGCTCGCCTTCGACGAGGTCATCAGCCTGCCGAAGCTCGAGGGACGCCGGATTCGCGGCATCCGTCACGACGTCGAAGGCTTCGTGCGGATCGACAGCCACTGCAAGGTGCTCGGCTGCGACCACATCTACGCGGCCGGCGACGTCACCGGCTTCCCGGTCAAGCAAGGCGGGATCGCGACGCAGCAGGCCGACGTCGCCGCCGAAGCGATCGCCGCCCGGCTCGGCGCCTCGATCGAGCCGGCCGAGTTCGAGCCGGTCCTCCGCGGCGTTCTCTGGACCGGTGAGGAGCCGAGATATCTAGAAGGTTGGCCGGCCGGTGGCCACGGCGAAGCCTCGACGATGGCCGAGGCGCCGCAGTGGGGGACCGACCAGGGGAAGATCGTCGGCCGCTACCTGACCGGCTTCCTTGGCGAGGTCACCGTTTAGGGACCCCATGAGCAAGATCCTCCGCAACGACATCGTCGCCGTCCATCCTCCCCTGGTCGAGGCGATGCTCGACCCGGCGTTCTATCCGCACCGGCCCGACTCGGTCGAGCTGCGCGAGACCCACATCTCCTGGGTCTTTCGCGCGGGGCATCTGGCCTACAAGCTGAAGAAGCCGCTCGTCCTGCCATTCCTCGACTACGGCACCGCGGCGCGGCGGGGGGAGATGTGCGAGGAGGAGGTACTGCTGAACCGGCGCCTCGCGCCGGACCTCTACCGCCGCTTGGTCTCGATCGTCGCGCGCGGCGAGGGCTACACACTATCCTCGGACGACGACCCCGCGGCGATCGACTACGCGGTCGAGATGGAGGCGGTCGACGAGGAACGGAGTCTCGAGGCATTGGACGACGCGGGGATCCTCTCCTCCTCCGACGTCGAGGCGGTCGCGCGAGTGCTCGCCTGCTTCCACGCCTCGGCCCAGGTCATCCGGGGCGCCGAAGCGCTGTCCGCCTCCCTCGAGCCGGTCACCGAGATCCTCGCGACCCTGCGCGAGGCGGGGGAGGGGGTCGTCGATCCCGCCAGGGTGCGCGCCGCGGTCGGGTTCACCGACGCCTTCCTCGTCGGCCATCGCGACGAGCTGGAGCGCCGCGCCGCCGCCGGGTGCATCCGGGACGGCCACGGCGACCTGCGCGCCGAGCACGCGATCGTCCCCCTCGGCAAGCCGCCCTACATATACGATTGCATCGAGTTCGACCCGCGGCTGCGCGAGATCGACGTCGCCGCCGACCTCGCCTTCCTGGTCATGGACCTGGTCCGCCTCGGCCGCCCGGAATGCGCCCGCGACCTGGTCGCGACCTACCGCTGCGCGGGCGGCGACCCCGGCGACGACGCCCTGGTCTCCTTCTTCGCCGCCTACCGGGCCTGGGTTCGCGCCACCGTCGCCTGCGAGCGCGTTGCCGAGCTGACCGACGACCCCGACGCCCGGGCCGCTTCAGAGGAGGAAGCGCGCACGCTCGTCGAGCTCGGCCACCGGTTCGCATGGCGCGCCCGTGGCCCGTTCCTGCTCGTCGTCTGCGGCCTGGCGGCCAGCGGCAAGACCACCCTCGCGGAACGCCTCGCGGCGATCAGCGGCCGGCCCCACATCTCCTCCGACCTCGTCCGCAGGCGCGGCGCCGGCCTCGGGCCGGGTGAGCGTGGCGGCCCTGACCTCTACACGCCCGCCGCCCGCGAGGACGTCTACCGCGAGCTCGGCCGCCAGGCGGCGGCGCGCCTCCGCCACGGAGAAGGGGCGATCATCGACGCCACCTTCCATCGCGAGGCCGAGCGCTTCGCCTTCGAGGAAGGCATGGGCAAGGACCTATGCGTCCCGACCGCGGTCGAGTGCAAGGCGCCCGCGTCCCTCCTGATGCGCCGCGCCGACGCCCGCCTCGAAGCCCACCAGGGCCCCTCAGACGCCGGCGCCGCCGTCGTCCTGCGCCAGATCGGCGAGCGGGACCCGCTCGAGGGCCGCTGGGCCCGCCACCGCCTCGAGCTCCGTACCGACATCGCCCTCGACCTCCAGGTCGCCGAGGTCGAGCGCTTCGTCGACCGGTCCTAGCCTGCCCTGCTGTATCGAGGTGTCATTCGGTCGCGGCGGCCGACCTGGTCCACGAGTTGCTCTCGTCGATCGCCATCCGCGGACGCGGGACGGTGAGCACCGGGCAGGTCGCGTGGTGAAGCAGGCCGGTCGCGACCGAGCCGGCCAGCACCCGGCCGAGGGCACCGTAGCCGGGGGATCCGACCACCAGCAGATCGACCCCCTGCTCGCAGTGGTCGGCGATCGAGCCACCGTCGAGGCACGTCCCTTCTGCCTCGATGCCGGAGGAGACGGCGCCGATCCCTTCGGCGAGAACCTCGTCCGGGGATTTCGGGGCGAGTGGTTCCCAGCCGATCACCGCCGGCACGGTCGTCTGGCGGACATCGACGGTCAGCAGGCAGAGCCGGGCGCCCTCGCGGCGTGCGAGCGCCTCCGCGTGGACGAGGGCCGCGCGCGCTTCCGGGCTGCCGTCCCAGGTGACCGCGATCAGCTCGATCGGACCTCCGAGGTGCCCCGCGTACCCGCGCGGTGCGGCGGCCACCGGCGCGGCGGCGCCGTGTATCAGTCCCGCGCCGACGCTGCCGAGAAGGATGCGCCCGACGATCCCGGGGTAACAGGGCCCGATCGTCACGAGGTCGAAGCCTTTCTCGTCGAGGATCTCGGTCAGCATGTGCGCGGCCGAGTTGGCGACGTAGGTCCGGGTCTCGACCTGCCGTCCGGACAGACCTCGAAGCGCCTCGAGGAAGAAGCCCTGCGACTGGGGTGGCTCCTCGCCCTCGAGCCGACGCGGCCTCATCGTGAAGGCGACTGGTGGGATCACGTCGACGACCAGGAACTCGGCGTCGGGCTCTGCGAGTCCCTTCGCCAGGGCGACCGCGTCGCGGCCGCCCTCGGTCCCGTCGTAGCCGACGAGGACCCGGCGCGGCCGCCACCCTTGCGAGCCGCCGGTCATCTCAGGCGGTTTCCGCCACGGCCGGCTCGGACCGCTCGGCCGGCTCCTTGGTGGCGTGATGCGGGCGCGGCACGACCAGGACAGGGCAAGGGGCCGTGTGGATCAGCGCCGATGACACCGAGCCGAGCAGGGTCCGCGTGAATGGCCCGTAGCTGCGCGAGCCGACCATCAACAGGTCGTCCGGTCCGCAGTAGTCGGCCAGCCGAGGAGCTGCGCGACCCTCCACGACCCTGCCGCTGACGTCGACGTCGGCGCCGGCGGCCCTGACCCCGCGGGCGACGACCTCGCGCGCGTTCGGCAGCGTTGACGGGATCGGTCCGGCGTAGGGTCCCGGCGGAGGCACCGGCGGGGTGGAGGCGCAGATGAGGTGCAGCTCGATGTCTTCGCGCGTCGCGAGCGCGGCGCCCCGCCCCATCGCGATCCCGGCCTCGGCGGAGCCGTCGTAACCGACGACGATCCGGGCGAAGCCGTCGTGGACGCGGTCACGGTAGCCGCGTGGGGCGGCGACGACGGCGACCGACGCGCCATGCAGCAGGCGCTCGGCGACGCTGCCGATGAAGGCCCGGCCGGCCGCTCCCCGGTGCGGCGAGCCGATCACGATCAGGTCTATGTCCTCCTCTTCGGCAAGGTCGTTCAGCACCTTGGCGGGGGAGCCGCCGATGTAGGTCCGGTGCGCGACGGCCATCGGGGCGAGCTCCCTCTCGGCCTCCGTGAAGAAGGTCTTCCAGGCGGGCGCGTCCTCGTAACCGAGCAGTCGATAGGCGACCGGCATCGGTCCGGGGTAGGGGAGGACGTTCACCAGCAGCGCCTCGGCGTCGGTCCCCGCACAGAGCGTCCGGGTCAGCCGGATCGCGTCCTTGGCCCCCTCGCTGCCGTCGTGGCCGACCAGGACCCGCCCCGGCTTCCAGTTCTCGTTCTTGGTTCCCATCGTTTCCTCCTCGTGGCGGATCCTTTGTCCTGATCAGCTTGGCCGCGCGCGTGCGCCTTCCCATCCGTGGAAAGCCGCAGGAAACCTGGGGAGCGACAGCAGGATCGAGGGTTGGGAGCGCCGTCACCCGCGATGGCCGAGGATTGCGGTCTTCCACGGATGGCCCGGCCGTGGCCAGGTCCTACCTTGCTTCTGTCGACGAGGGCAGGCCTCGTACGACGACCCCGGCAACTTGGTTCGAGAAGGAGGAACGCGATGAGCGACGAGAAGAAGGCCGCCCGACAGCTCCCCCGTTCCGTCCGACACCGGACGAGCCGATGATCGTCAAAGGTCATCCCGGTCCCGCCTCGAGGAAGGGAAAGGAAGACTCGGGGTCAGACCACCTCCTGGACCTCGCGGTCGCGATCCACGACTCGAGTCTCGTCGAACGGGCATCCAGGTTCGCGGCGGCGGCTCACGGCGGGCCCGGGCGCGGCGAGAAGGAGTTCAGCCACCCGGCTGCGGTCGCCGATCTCGTCGCCTCCCGGGGTCTCGGCGAGGAGGTCGTGGCGGCAGCCCTTCTGCACGACACGGTGGAGGACACGGCCCTCACCCTCGAGGAGATAGAGGCGAGCTTCGGGAAGGACATCGCCGGCCTGGTGGCGGGCGTGACCGAGGACGCCCGTATCCACTCCTACCCCGCCCGCAAGGCCGAGGCGCGAAGGCGCATGATGGGTGACCGCCGGACGGCGGCGATCTATGCGGCCGACAAGGTGGCCAGCGTCCGTGCGCTGCTCGTGGACGGTCGGCCGATCCAGGGAGAACGCCTGGATCACTTCGCGAGGACGCTGCGACTCCTCTCGGAAGGACGACCTGATCTCCCCTTCCTCGCGGAGCTGGCCGTTGCGATGGCGACCTTGATCGAGCGAAGTGACCGTCGGTCGGGAACCGCTCGGTGCCCGCGGTCCGACCGATGAGGGTCGCCGCCGTCAGGGTCCCGCAACCAGGCTCGGCGAGTAGCTGCGGACGGTGGGCCTCGATGAGCTTCCGTAGCTCCCGCTCGATCTCCTTGGCCTCGCGGAGCAGCCTGGCGATCCGCGAGGCCAGCTCGCGGGCGATGCGGACCCGTGCCGAGGGCTCCGTCCGTCGCAGGCGCCGCGAGACTCGGGCCAGGTCGGTCGGGCGCGAGAGCGCCCCCGCCCCCGCGGCCCTGCTCGATCCCGCCGACGTAGAACTCGTCCACCTCGACCGGCCCTCGCAGGCGGCTCCGCCCGGGCGCGACCATCGCCCGGCGGAGCTTGTGGAGGATCAGCCACGCCGTCTCGTAGCGCTTGATCCCGAGCTGGCGTTGCAGTTGGACCGCCGAGATGCCCGGGTGGTGGGTGGCCATCAGGTAGGCGGCCCAGAACCACCCCCGCAAGGGGATGCGGGTCAGATGCATCACCGTCCCCGCCGTCACCGACGTCTGATGCCCGCAGTCGCGGCACTCCCAGATACGGCGCCTCGGCTGTTCACCACCGGACCGACCGCCGCAGCGGGGACAGGAGAAACCGTCCGGCCATCGCGACTCGAAGAGGTATTGCCGACAAGCATCCTCGTCGCCGAAGCGGGCCTGGAACTCGAGGATGCTGCGCGGGAAGTCGGGGCGGGTCACCCGGCGGAGCTACGAACGAGGTCGGACGGAGCGAACCGGATATGCAGGAGCGCTCTTATCGGGCGTGCAGCGCCCGTCGTTGATAATGGCTTTACGCCCCGTGTAGTAAAGGGCCGTTTGTCAGTTGGCAACAGGCACGATCTGAGAATGTATTGTCAGCTACCCAGGCAGATCGCCATGATCTGCGCCCTTGCACTGCCGCCGGAGTTACTCGCGATTTCACCGGCGACGCCGTTGCCGGTCGACGCGAGGAAGGGCGCGGCCCGAAGGAAGCTGACTTCGCGGGTGCCAGGTTCGGTGAAGATGAAGCCGGTCCCCAGCAGCGCTTCGCCGGGGGCGCAAAGCGCCACTTCGGTGTTGCTCGCGGTCCATTCCGGATTTGACGCCACCTGATCCCTGTCGATGATCGGCGTCATGTGAATCGACTCGGCTCCGAGCGCGGCGCCGTAGACCGAGCCGGGCGCGATCGCCGCTTTGGTCACGGCATCGTTGGCGATCGAAGGAGCGCCAACCGCACCTTGAGCAAGCGCTTTCGAGGTTACCGAGCCGGTCGCCAGCGCGCTTGCGGTCACGGCGCCTTCGGCGATCGACCCGCCGGTGACGGCCCCGTCGCGGAGGACCCTGCCGTTGACCGAATCGTTCGAGAGCGCCTTCGAGGTCACCGCCGCCTTCGCAAGAGCCTTCTTGCCGACCGCGCCGGGCGCGATCGCCTTCGCCGTCACCGCCCCGGGTGCGAGCTGACGGGCGGTGATCTTGCCGCCGTCGCGATGGCCCGTGGCGTCGGCGGTCGACGACAGTGAGATCACCACGGCGATCAGTCCGAGCAGCAGACCCACAGGTCCCGTGACGGCCCCGATGCTCGACCTCGTCTGCAACCCGAAATTCCTCATCTCGTCCTCCTCACCTCTTCGTCTTGACGGAACGCTCGATCAATTGATTCACTCTCTCAACCCTTCACTTCGACCAGCGCGGGCCGCGAGTGCCCGGCCTTCCACGGGAAATGATCCTGGCGGGGGACGGCGGCCTCCATCCGGTAGATCGTCGTCCTGGTCGTTGCGTCGAAGCGATACTTGTAGCGATAGACGCCATTGTCGTCCGTCGTGGTTTCGCCGAACGGGTACCACTTCTTCGAGTGCAGGGCACTCGCCTTCATCACCACCACGCGACCCGCCGCCGCCGGCCCGCCCGGAAGCCTGCCGCTGATCTTGACCACGTCGCCGTTGTGGACCTTGCCCGTGGACAGCCTGATGGTGGGTCGCACGTGCGCGTAGTAGCGCAACGAGTTCGCGATCTGGAAGCTGTCGTGGCGGTAGCCGAGCAGGATGTCCCGGTTCGGACCCGCAGGGACCGCGTAGGCGAAATGGCCGCCGGCGTCGGTGGTCGCGGTCCCCGCGGGCACGAGGCCAACGGCCGAGCCCTGCGTCGCCAGCTGCACGCAGATGGTCGCGCCGACGATTGGTTCGCCTGCCTGGTTGGCGAGTTCGCCCGTCACCTTGGCTTCCGTGTCGTAAGGGACGGTCACTTCTTCCGTCTGGTTGCGGGCGAAGTGAGTCGACAAGGTCGAGCCGCCGGCCACTGGGGATTCCGTGCAGGAATTGTCCACGGTCACGGTCCGGGGGGAGGAACAAGTCCGGTTCGGTTCGCCGAAGGTCGCGAAATCCGACGCGCACACCTGGACGGCGTCGGTCCCCTCCTGGAAGGGATAGGAGGCAGTGTCGAGACTCCAGCTCGCCTTGTATGAGTTCGGGCACGGGACGGGGGTGGTGACGGCGATCCCCGTGTAGCTCGGGTTCGCGACCTTCGCGATCGAGCATGGGGCGGAGGTAGACGGGGCCGCCTGGGCACCGTTGACGAGCACTTCCAGTCTCGCGATGCCGCCGCCGACGTCGGCGGCCTGCGCGACTAGTTCCTGATGACCGCGCAGGACACCGGGAGCCAGAAGGCTTCCCGTGACCGAGGTGAGCGTCGGCGCGTGCGGGTCCACCTCGATCGCGGCGATGTCCCGGGCGCCGATCCACGGCCCTGCCTGACACGGGATCAGCGAGACCCCGCAGCCGATCTGCATCCGGAAGTCGCCGCTGTTGGTGACCGCGCTCGCTTCACCCCGCAGATAGAAGCTCCGCCGCAGTTCGCCCGCCCCCTCGATCGGCCAGCCTTCTTCGACGATCCAACTCTGCTGTAGATCCTGCGACGGTCCGACGTGCCCCACCACGCCGATCATGTTCTCGCTTTCGACGAAGCCACCTGGAGTTGCCGGGACGCCCACCACCGCCCCTCCGGATCCTATGAGCGGTCCGGTCTGCTCCAGTCCGACCCAGCCTCCGATCTGCGCGCAGGTGTCGAACGGCGCGATCTGGCCGGTCACCGCGACCGTGGGCGGGCTGCCTCCGGGGATCGACGGGTCACACAGCTCGTAGACGAATCTCGACGGCGCCGCCTGCGCACCCGGCGCGAATGCGGCGAGGAGGGCCGCGAGAAGCGTGGCGAGGCCGACCCATCTGCCGGTGGGGCCAATTCGCATTTGGCTCGCTCGTCTGGTCATGGTCTTTGTTGTCTCCTGTCCCGGCCTCCCGGCCGCTACTTCTCGAAATCGAACTCGCTTTCTGCCGGGGTCCGCTGTGCAGCCCCCGTAGATGGTTCGGACGACTGCGTCGGTTCCGCCCTGGCCTGTGCTTCCACGGGGGCCGCCTGCTGGATTGAGTCGGTTTCCGCCGCGACTTCAGTAGGCGTGGAACTTGATTCGGCGGCCGCCCGCGAGATGCCGGAGAACTCTTCTTCGGTGGCCTTGGCTTCCGTCGGTGGAGCCTTCTTATGGACCTTCCTCGCGGTGGCGGATCTGGAGGCACCTGACGATCCCCCTCGTCGAGTCGGCGACGACGATGGCGAATCGGACGAGTTCGAGCCTTGAGTTGACCCGACTTCCACTTCATCTTCAGGTGCGACCTGGAGATGCGGGACGATCCTGATCCGCCGGCTGACCAGCGGGCGCCTCGACGAAATCGCGCGATCCTGGGTGGGGTGGGTAGGCGTGCTCTGGCCACCGAGGTTCAGGCCCGGACCGACGACACCCGAAAGGGCACAGACGACGGCGGCGCCTGCGCATCCGCCGATGACCTTGCCAGCCGGTCCACCCGCGATCGCTCCGAGTCGTTCGGGCGTTTCCGAGGCGAAAAGACCGGTCGCCGATCCCCGCAGGCGATCGACGATTCGTACTGGAGCCTGACGCACCGAATCCAGAAGAGCGTGGAGCGGTGCGTCGAGGCTGGATGACGCCACGAGCCGACCTCCGCCGAGACCGGCCCATGCCGCGAGCCCCACCTCGAGACCTTTGAGCGAGCCCTGCTCGGGGGCGGGGGCTCCGAGGAGATTGCCAAGGCTCGAGAGCGTCTCCTTCAATCGACGACGGAAGGTTCGCTCGCTCATGTAGAGAAGCTCGGCGGCCCTTCGCTGGTCCAGTTCCCCGAAGTAGTGGAGCGCAAGCACCTGCCGTTGTTCCGCGGGCAACGAATCGATCGCCGCTTGCAGCTGTATCGACTCGAGACTTTCGATTGCGACATCCTCGGCTGAGGAAGACGACCGGCTTCCGAGCTCCAGCAGGCGGTCGAGTGTGGCGCCGTCGGCGCGTCGTGCCTCTCGCCGGACCTCATCGATCGCGCGACGAAAGGCGGCCTCGACCACGAAGGCCTTGGGGTCCCGGATCTCCTCGCCGTTCGATTCGACGCGCAGCCATTCGACCACGCCTTTTTGGACCGCATCCTCAAGATGGCGGTTGATCAGTGGGGTCGAGAGATGGTGAGCACGCAACCGTCCATGAAGCCTGCGCTCGACCTCTGCGAGCGCATCACCGCTCAAGGATCGCTCATGCCTTCCGATCACACTTGATCTCCGTGCATCGTTCCTACCCTTTTCCTGCATTCAAAACACCCTGGCTTTGCGAATTGCCTTGCGTACTCGTCTCCTAAGTCGAACGAGGAGGGGGATCCGGCCAAGCTTCACTGCGATTCGTCCGGCGGGCCGTCGTCTGAAGACAGCTGGGCATGGGACGCAACCGAGGTCGACGAGGGTGATGAGTCGCGGTGCCGGCGGTCACTCCCCTATCTGCCGAGGTGAGACAAGCCACCGCTGAACGCTTGAGGGTCCTCGGGAAAGAGAAGGCGATCGGCCTCGTCGAGGCGCTGTCACACGGCGAGGCCAGCGTGCAGGAGCTCGCCGACGCGATCGGCGTGTCCCACCAGAACGCGTCTCATCACCTGTCCCTTCTACGGCACGCGGGCATCGTCGACCGACGGGTGGACGGGCCCACGAGCATCTACGCGATCGACGACTGGGGAGCGTGGTGGGTGATCCAGCAGATCGCCGGACTGGTCGTCGAGCAGAGCTACGTCGCCGAATAGGAGCCCGGGTCCACGCCCGTCGGGAGGGGCTGGCGCCGGAGACACGGCCTTCCGCATAGCACGCCTTCATCGTCTCTTCGCATAGCTGCCTAGGCGCCTAGGCGTGCGTGTAGCCGGCGGTCCGCCACCGAGTTACCCCTGCCTCAACCACACGCGAACAGCCGGGCGGCCGTCGCCTGGCGAGGGAGGCAGACGGTGAGGAAGCTAGGAGGAAAACACGAGGGCCGCCAGAGATGGGAGGCGTCGCCCTCGATTCTGCGGCTCACGGGACGGTTGGCGATCTGGTTCGCCGTCGGCCTGGTGCTGGTCCGCGGAGGTGCCGGACTGTTCGCGGCGCCCGGAGAGACCGAGGTGGTGAGGGAGTCCGCGGGCACGTCCGACGAGGCCGTCGTGGCGACCGCCGAGCGCTTCGCCCGCCTCTATCTGGAAGAGCCTTCGCCGAAGGCTCTCGACCCCTACCTGGCGGCGGGCGCCAGGGTGGGTTCGGGCAGACCGCCGTCGGCCCGGGCTGCCCGGGTGGCCCAGGCCGACGTGGTCGAGACCACCGATGTCGGCGACGGCCGGGTGGTGGTGACCGTTTCTTGTGAGCTTCGCGACGCGCGCACCCTCTATCTGACCGTCCCGATCGTTCGCCGAGGGCCGGGCGAGGCGTCGGTCCTGGGTGCGCCTTCCATAGTCGCGATGCCGGCACCGGCCGGGGCCGACCCCGAGCGGCCCCGGCCGATCGCCGGACCCAATCCCGGCGCGATCGACCGATTGATCTCGAAGTTCATCCCGGCCTATGTCTCGGCCGGAAGCGCGTCGGACCTCTCATATCTGGTCGCGCCCGGTCCGACGGTGGTGCCGCTCGGCGGGGGCCTCGAAGTCGTCTCGATCGGCCACGCTCGTCAGCTCGGCGGAGGGGAAGGAGCAGACCGCGATCTCATCGTCGCGGTCGAGCTGAGCGATCCCGAATCGGGGGCGGAATACCCGTTGGCGTATCGCCTACGGGTGATCGAGCGGGCCGGACGTTGGTACGTCTCCGACATCGAGGGGGCAGTCGCATGAGGCGCCTCGCCCGCATCGCCCTCTCCGCGGCGATCGTCGCCGCGGCCACGCTGCTGGTGCCCGCCGCGGCGCTCGGCGCCGGCGGCAACTCGGTCGGCTCGAACCTCGCCGGCCTCCTGCGCGAATACGCCGGCGAGCTCTACACGGGCATCGTCGCGATCTTCGCGCTCTTCTTCCTCGTCAACCGGCGCTTCACCGAGTTGATGATGTTCTTCGTCGCGGCGATCGTCGTCGGCTGGTTCGTCTTCGCCCCCGGCCAGGTGGCCGAAGCCGCCAAAGCCATCGCCCATCAGGTGCTGCCGTGACCCATGGCAGCGCCGGCGTCCGCTCCTACCAGCGGATCTTCTCGCCCGACCGACGCATCCATCAGGTGGAGGGCCGGCCGCTGCCGGTCCCCGGCGGGGTGCCGTTGCGATGGCTGGGCTGGATGCTCGGCACCATCGTCGCGGTCCTCGCCGTCGGCTCGGGCTCCCTCTTCGTC
>JBOGYZ010000027.1:0-37017 GCA_050697015.1 Solirubrobacterales bacterium | reverse complement strand
GCTCCGGCGCGGCGGCTGTCGCAGGCGGCGCCGGAGCGGGTGCGGGCGGCGCAGGCGTGGCGGTCGGATCGGTCGGGGCCTCGGTCCTGCTGAAGCCCGCGGCGGGCCTGTTGGCCGTGCTGGCGATCGGATCGGCGGCCGTGGACCGCGGCGCGATCTTCGAAGCGGACCGACACGATCCGGCGACGGCCGACCCTGGAAGGTCGGCACCAGCTCTCGTGGAGCACGCCGGCAGGAGCATGCCGGGGGAGAGCCGCGCGATCGCCTGGCGCGCGGGGGAGCGGAGCACCGCCGCGCCGACCCGCGACCGGATCGACTCATTTTCTATTTCGGCTTCGACTCCTCCGGTGACCTCGACTCCCGCCACTGATGAACCTGGCACCTCGGCGGTCGGCCCGGAGCTTCGCGCCGGCGCGGATCCCCGGAGCGACGACGCGGACGCGGCACCGACCGTCACGAAGTCGCCCGCTCTCGAGGGCGCGACGCATGAGGAAGCAGTGGTGCCTGGGGCTACCCCGGTCGTCGCGCCCGACGGCGGAAGCAAATCCGTTGCAACGGAAGGCAGCGACGTCCCGCCCGGGCAGGCCGAGAAGGGGGCCGCGCTGCCCGGTCAGGAAGAGGAGGAAGCAGAAAGCACCTCGATTCCTGCCCCGAGCGAAGAAGAATCGACCCAGGTCGCTCCGACGGCGGACGCCCCCGAGGTCCCGCCGGGCCAGGCCAAGAAGGAAAGCGTCCCGCCGGGCCAGGCCAAGAAGCAGGCCGAAACGACTTCGGAACCGACGACCGGCGAAGCCTCGGCGCCGGCATCCACCCCGGTCGAAGCCTCGGCGCCGGCATCCACCCCGGTCGAAGCCCCGGCGCACGTTCCGCCGGGCCAGGCCAAGAAGGAAGAAGCGGCGACCGAATAGCGGCCGGCCGGCCGACTGTCGTCGGCGTCCTGACAAATCCGGGGTCGCTTCCGTTCCACCCCTGAGTTCGTTCGAACTTGTGTTCCAAAAATCCGTGACGCGCTTGTGGAGAGAGGGCGGCGTCGCAGGAAAGGAAGATCGCAATGGCTCAGCCCAAAAGCACGAAATCCCAGAAAGCGAAACCGAAAAGAGCTTCGGCAAGAAAAGCGCCCGCGAAAAAAGCGAATGCGCAGGCCAAAGGCAAAACCGCGGGCGCGAGGAAAGCGGCGAAACGTCCCTCCGGTAAAGGCGCGAAAGCCCGTAACGGAGCGTCCGCGTCCGGCAACGGCGGCGGGGCGGCGGCGAAAGCGTCGAGCAACGGCTCAGACGCCGCCGGCACGGTAGGCGCCGTCGTCGAGAAGGCGAAGCTGCCACTGCTGGCGACGGGCGCGGTGGTCGCCGGCGCCGCGGCGGTGATCGCGACCAAAGGCGCGGCGAACCACAAGCAGCACAAGGTCCTCGGAGTGCCGGTCCCGAAGCGCTCCAAGTCCCACCTTCCGAAGGTGAGCGTGCCCAAGATCAGCACGCCCAAGGTCGGGTTGCCGAAGGGCAAAGGGCTGAAGGGCGACGTGCGGCGCGCGGCCGGGGCCGTGACCGACGCTGCAGGCAAGGCGGATCAGATCGGCAAACGGATCAGCCGCGTCGCCAGTTCCGTCCAGGCGGTCGGCGAGGCCACCGACGACGCCGCGAAGAAGAGCTGACGGCCGACGAGGACGAATCATCCCGATGGCTCCGAACACCGACGAGAAAGACGCCGCCGAGCTCGGCCGGGAGGCGCTGGCCCAGTTCCGCGACGCGGCGCGTTACGGCGCCAAGGCGCTCGCCGAACGCAAAGCGGCGAGGGGCGCCCCGAAGGGCGCCGCTGACCTGAGGGGACCTGTCGCCGGGCTGAAGGACCGTGCCGCGGATCTGAAAGACCGGGCGCCCAGCATCAATGACGGGTCCCCGGGCAAGGAAGGGAAGGACACCTCCGCGAGCATCAAAGACAACCTGCCGATCCCGCACGCGGGCGGCTCGACGGCCTCCGAGCTCGGCGAGCTCGCCGACGCCGCGCTCGCCCGGTTCGGCAAGAAAGGCAAGCTGGCGTCGAAGATCGGCGTGGGCCACCGTCTCGTGGATCGTCTCCTCCCCGAGCCGGAGGACGGCTCCGAAGAGCAGCCGGATGCGCCGGCGTCGGCGGACTCAGCGGGGGACGAGCCGCCGGAGGAGGACGAGCACCTCTTCGACGCCCACACGCCGATCCCGATCCAGGAGTCGATCGACGTCGCCGTGCCGGTCGCCGCCGCGTTCGACCTCTGCCTTCGCTTCGAGGAGCTGCCGCGCTTCAGCGACCGCATCGATGAGGTCGACGTCGAAGACGACACCCACCTCACGGTCCTGGCCAAGATCGGCAGCCACCGCCGCACGCTGGGCATCGAGATCGTCGGCGAAGAACCGGAAGAGCGGCTCGACTGGGACGGCGTGGAGGGGATCGAGCACTCCGGCGTCCTCACCTTCCACCCGCTGGCGCCGCGCCTCACCAGGGTCGAGCTGACGATCGAGCAGCGCTCCGAGCGGCTGCGCGAGCGCCTCCTGCGCTCTGTCGGCCTGCCCGAACGGGCGGTGCGCCAGGAGCTCCGCCGCTTCAAGGCCTACGCCGAGCTCTGGGACGAGGCCAACGACTTCAAGTCGGCCGACTTCAAGGACCCGGCCTCCGCGCCGCCGGAGGACGAGGCGCCCGAGGCCGAGGAGCCGCCGGAGGACGAGGCGGATGGGGAGCAAGAACCGGATGAGGAGGCCCAGGAGCCTCTCGAGGACGAGGACGAGGAGGCGGAGCCGGCCGTCCAAGGTTGAGCCGCCACCCAGACCAGGAAGGAACCGAGATGGCAACCTCAGTGCAACAGCAGCCCTACCGGGGCGGAAGTGGATACGTAGCACGGAGCTCCTCGAGCGGGCTCTACGACGTGCTCGAGCTGATCCTCGACAAGGGGCTCGTGATCGACGTCTTCGTGCGGGTCTCGCTGATCGGCATCGAGATCCTGACGATCGACGCCCGGATCGTGATCGCGAGCGTCGACACCTACCTGCGCTTCGCCGAGGCGGTGAACCGGCTCGACCTCATGGAGTCCAGCGACTCCCAGGGCCTGCCGGACATGATGGACAGCCTCACCTCGGGCGGCGCGTCGAGCAAAACCAAAGGCGTGCTGCAGGGCGCCAAGGAGGCCCTCTTCGGCGACGAGGAGGACGAAGGCGAAGACGACGAAGGCGAAGAGGACGACGACAAACGGTCGAGGCGGCGCACGGCCAGCTCGACCACGACCAAACGCAGACGTCGCAGCGCCGCATCGGGCTCCGGGTCGGGCTCGAGCAGGCGGTCGAAAAGCTGACTGAGCGACCATGGCCGAGCAGACCGCCAAACCACGCTACGTCTACGGCGTCGTCCGCGCCGACGGCAAGCCCCCGGCCGTGAAGGGGATCGCGGGTGCGCCGTTGGAGCTGGTCGACATCGGGGAGGTGGCGGCGCTGACCAGCATCGCCCCCGGCGAGTATCTCGAGGCCGGCCGCGAGGACCTGCTCACGCACTCGCGGGTGCTGGAGGCGACGCTGGAGCAGGGCACCGTCCTGCCGATGCGCTTCGGCGTCGTCGTCCCGGACGACGAGACTTTGCGCGGGCGGCTGCTCGAAGGTCACCGCGAGGAGCTCCTCGCGCAGCTGGCCGAGATGGACGGCAAGGTCGAGCTCGCGCTGAAGGGGCTCTACGACGAGGAGGCGATCCTGCGTGAGCTGGTCAACCAGGACCGCGAGATCGGCTACCTGAGGAACGCCATCGCCGGGAAATCGGAGGCGGCGACCTACTACGAGCGGATCCGCCTCGGCGAGCTGATCGCGGAGGCCTTCGCGGCGCACCAAGATCACGACTCGACGGCGGTCGTCGAGGAGCTCCGCCCACACGCGGTCGCCGTACGTGTCGGCGAGCCGATCCACGAGCGGATGGCTGTCAACGCCTCGTTCCTGGTCGAGCGATCCGGCCTGCCCGAATTCGACCGCGTCGTCGATGCGATCGGCAGGCGTGAGGCAGGCCGGATCCGCTTCAAGGTGACCGGGCCGTTGCCGCCGCACAGTTTCGTCGAGCTGGAGGCGGTGGTCTAGATGGGCCTCTTCAAGGAGCTGGTGCTGTTGCCGGTCGCGCCCCTGCGCGGCACGCTCAAGGTCGCCGAGGTCCTCGCCGAGGAGGCCGACCGGCGCCTCTATGACGAGGACAACATCAAACGTGAACTGATCCAGCTCGAAATCGACGCCGAAGAGGGACGGGTCGGTGACGTCGAGCGGGCGAGAGTGGAGGAGGAGCTGATGGAGCGACTCGCCGTCGCCCGCCGGCGTGCGGCCGAAGAGGCGGAGCTGGCCAAAGCGTCGTTGCCCGAGGAGGTTGTGAGCCATGGCTGAATCGGGCAACGGCAAAGCTAAGCCGAAGGAGATCGCCGTGCGCGCGGCGGAGCAGATGCAGGAGCTCCTCGGCAAACCGGTCGAGGGCGTCACCAGCCTGTCC
This sequence comes from Solirubrobacterales bacterium, assembly GCA_050697015.1. Lineage (GTDB taxonomy): Bacteria > Actinomycetota > Thermoleophilia > Solirubrobacterales > 70-9 > VAYN01. The sequence goes on along the minus strand of JBOGYZ010000027.1, from coordinate 32,544 downwards.
AAGGAGGGGGACGAGTGGACGGTGACGCTCGAGGTGCTAGAGCTGGAGCGGATCCCGAACACGACCGACGTGCTCGGCAGCTACGAGGTGACGCTCGACGGCGAAGGCGAGCTGACCGGCACGCAGCGGACGCGGCGCTTCGCCCGCGGGGAAGCGGGGGAGGGCTGATGGGACGCGACGCGGTCACCTACGGCCAGAGCCGCGGCGGTCCGGCCCCGGCCGGCCTCGCCGACATCCTCGAGCGCGTGCTCGACAAGGGCATCGTGATCGCGGGCGACATCCAGATCAACCTGCTCGACATCGAGCTGCTGACGATCAAGGTGCGGCTCCTGATCGCCTCGGTCGAGCGCGCCCAGGAGATGGGGATCAACTGGTGGGAGTCCGATCCAAAGCTCTCCAGCCGGGCCGAGCAGCTGGAGCAGGAGAACGACGACCTGCGCGATCGCCTCGAGCGCCTCGAGCGGGTCGCCGGCCTGCCGGCGCCGCGTGCCGGCGAGGAGGTCGAAGTCGAGACCCGACGGCGCGAAGTCGTCGAGGAGGACGGCGAGACGGTCGTCGATCGCGAGGAGGAGGAGGACTCCGGTGGCCGCCGGTGATCTCGACGCCGCGATCGAGGCGCTGGCCGCCGAGGCCGCGCCCCGGCTGGTGGCCGAGGTCCGTGAGGACGCGGTCGCCGCGGTCCGCGACGACCTCTCCCGGCGGCTGACCGACCAGCTTCTGCGCAAGTGCGGCGAGGAGCTGCTTCGGGACAGTCATGCACCCGCCCCCGCGCCCCATCCGCTCGCCGAGCACGCGCGCAGCACCGCGACGGCGCACTACGTCTACGGCGTCGTCCCGGCCGGCGTCACGCTGCCGCCGGACCTCATCGGGGTCGAGCCGACCGCGCCGGTGGAGCGGGTCGAGGAGGGCGGCCTGGCGGCCCTCGTCAGCCAGGTGCCGCTCGCCGAGTTCGACGAGGACGCGCTGCGTGCGAACCTGAACGACGTCGCCTGGTTGGAGGAGAAGGCGCGGGCGCACGAGGCCGTCCTCGAGGCGGCACTCGCCCGCACCGGCGTCGTCCCGCTGCGCCTCTGCACCGTGTTCGCGGACGAGGTGCAGGTGCGGGCGATGCTGGTCCGCGAGCAAAGGGTGCTGGACGATGCGCTGGAGCGCCTGCAAGGCCGGGCCGAGTGGGGCGTGAAGGCCTACGCCGATCGCGGCGCGGTCGAGCGCGAGGCCCTGAGGCAGAGCGCCGACGACGAGGAGGAGGCCGACGAGCTCTCGGCGGGCACCGCCTACATGAAGCGTCGCCGGGCGGAGGCACGGGCGCGCGAGGAGGTCGAGGAGATCGCCGACGCGTGGGCACGGGCGATCCACGCCCGGCTCGCCGGGATCACGACCGAAGCTCTGCTGAACCCGCTGCAGCGGCCGGAGCTGAGCGGGCACGAGGGGGAGATGTTCCTGAACGGCGTCTACCTCGTCTCCGATGCCGAGGCGCCGGCCTTCCGTGCCGCGGTCGGCGGCCTCGTCGAGGAGTTCGACCGGCGTGGCGTCGAGATCGATCTGACCGGCCCGTGGCCCGCCTACAACTTTGTCAAGAGCTCGATCGAGGCGGCCCGATGACCGAGCGGCCCATGCGACGCACCCACGATGTCTCGCTGCTCGACCTGGTCGATCGCCTGTTGGACGGCGGGGTGGTGATCGGCGGTGACATCACGCTGGCCGTCGCCGACGTCGATCTCGTCTACGTCGGCCTGCGGGCCTTGATCGGCTCGGTCGAGACGATCGAGCGCGACCTCGGCGTCAGCCTCACGGCCTCGGGGCCGGTGCTCGAGAGGGACGCGCTGTGAGCGATCGGCTGCTCTACATATATGGAGTCGTCGGCGACCTCTCCACGGATCTCGGCCTGGGCCTCGACGGATCGCCGCTGCGGAGGGTCACGGTCGGCCGGGTCGCGGCCGTGGTCAGCGAGCACGAGCGGGCGCCGGAAGCCGGCGAGGAACGCTTCTGGCAGCACGAGGCGGTGGTCGAGCGACTGCTCGAGGACGGCACGGTCCTGCCGATGCGATTCGGCGCCACGGTCGACGGCGAAGGGGAGCTGGAAACGCTTCTGCGCTCGCGCGAGGAGGAGTTCGTCGCGTTGCTCGCGGTGGTCCGCGGGGCCGTCGAGCTGAGCGTCCGGGCCGAGTTGCCCAGGTCTGATTCGACCCACGAGCCGGGCGGCGACGCCGCCACGGAGAAGAGCGGGACCGAGTACATGCGGGATCGCGGCCGTGCCCTGCGCGAGATCGGGCAGGCGAAGGAACGACTTCACGAGCCGTTGAAGGACCTCTCGCGGCGCTCGCTGGTGCTGGAGGCCCGCACCGCGCACGGGTTCGAAGGCGCGTTCCGGGCGACCTACCTGGTCGACGTCGAGCGTGTCGACACCTTCTCCCGTTGTGTCGACAGCCTGGCCGAGGAGCTCGGCGGTGAGGTCAGCTGCACCGGGCCCTGGCCCCCCTACAGCTTTGTCGCCGGAGCCGGACGATGAGCGAACGGGCGCGCGACACCACCGGGCACGACAAGCTCCTCGCGGGGAAGGCCGTGCCGAAATTCCTCGAAGACGAGCTGGCGGGCCTCGACCGCGCGCTCGGGCGGCGTGTGAACGCCGACCCCGAGGGGCTCGAGAAAGGCCTTGCCCAACTCGTCCTCACCCTGGTCGAGCTGTTGCGCCAGCTGATGGAGCGCCAAGCCCTGCGTCGCATCGACGGCGGTGCGTTGCCGCCGGAGAAGGTGGAGCAACTGGGGGAGACGTTCATGTTGCTGGAGCAGCGGATGCAGGAGCTGAAGGACGCCTTCGGACTGGAGGACGAGGACCTGAACCTTGACCTCGGCCCGTTGGGGAGATTGATCTGAGAGCGACCGAGAGGAGTCGAGGATGAACGGCGAAGAACTGCGCGACGAGTACATCGAGGCGCTTCTGGACAGGATCACGACGGTCCGCTACCCCAGCCACGAGCTGATCGCCCGGGCGGAAAAGATCGTCTACAAGAGAGAGCAGGCCGAACGCCTCGTCCGTTACCTGATCTCGACCGTGGACGACGTGCAGTACCCGAGCCACCAGATCATGGACCGGGTCGAGCGGATCCTCTTCGCCTATCCGGGTCGCCCCTACGGGCAGTCGCTCTAGCGAGGAGGTGAGGAAGATGCCAATGAAGAGCCTCTACATCGCGGCGGCACAGCGGATCGGCGGTCGGCGACCCTCGGCCGTGCGGGCCATAGCCGCGAGCACGACGGCCGGGACGGCGGTCGGTGTCGCCGTCTATCGACTGCTCCGTCACGAGCAGAAGCAAGAGGACTGAAAGGGACGGATCGAGCGATGGCCCAGAGCAGGAAAAAAGGGAAAGCGAAATCGGGGACGGGGACGAAACCGAAAGCGGCGGCGAAAGCGAAAAAACCGAAAAGGCCGAAGTCGGGGAAAGCGAAGCGGGCGGCGAAATCGAAAGCCGCGACGAAGCCGAAAGAGGGGGCTCCGAAGGCCCCTTCCGAAGCGGCGACCGGCACGGCGGCGGACGGCGCGAAAGACCTCCCTGCGGATGAGGTCTCCACGGCGCCTGACGCACCGCTCGGCGCCGGGGTCAACGCGGCGCTCGCCGGCAAAGCGGCGCTCGCCGGGACCCGGGCCGCGGGTCGCGCCGTCGGCCTGGTGGCATCGAAGGTCAAGGGGCCGATCGTGGTGGGCGGCGGCCTGGCCGCCGGGGCCGTCGGTGGGCTCGCCTTGGTGCGACGCCGCAACGGCTCCTCCTCGCAGGGGCCGCTGGACGTCGAGCGGGTCATCGACGCGGCACGCCGCGCGGGCGCCTTCGGCGAAGAACTGGGACGGATGGCGAGCCTGCTGGAGCAGGCGAACACCGGCTCGAAACGCAAGCGAAAGTAGAGGAAGAGACGATGAGTGGAAAGCTCGACAAGGCAAAAGGGCGGACGAAGAAGGCCGCCGGGGAGCTCACCGGCAGTCAGAGCCTGAAGGACCGCGGCCGCGCCGACGAGGCGAAGGGGAAGGTCAAAGGCGGCGTCGACAAGACGGCGGAAAAGGTCAAGAAGGGGATGAAGAAGACCTACTGACCTTGGGGGGTCGGCCTGTGAGCAGGAGCAGGATCAGCAGGATGAGCGCGACCAGGCCGACCAGGCCCGCCGCGATCGCCACCTTGAGCAGGACGAGGGCGATCGCGATGACGATCAGCAATCCGACTATCGCTCCGACCACGTCGACCTCCTCTTCGGTTTGTTTCTCCATAACGGCCGGGAAGCTGCCGGTGTCAGGGGCGGGTCGGGAGAGATCGATCAGCCGTCCGGGCGGCGCCCTGACAAAACGCGCCCTCACGCCGTTGAAGGTCCGAGGCAGCCGGAGAGACGCACCGGCGCGCCCTGATGGCTCAATTCCAGATCAAAGGAGACCGCGTTGACCATCGTCTGGATCATCATCGTCATCATCCTGATCCTGCTCGCCATCGGCCTCGCCCGGCGGGTCCTCTAGGAGGCGTCATGACCTTCGCGGGAAGCATCCTTCTGATCGCCGTCGGCGCGATCCTCCGGTTCGCGACTCACGTCCACACCAAGGGCTTCAACCTGCACACCGTCGGTCTGATCCTGATGATCGTCGGCGTGATCGCCCTCTTGCTCTCGATCTGGCAATGGGCGGTCTGGTCCCGACGCTCTCGAGAAAGCGAAGTCGTCGTCGACGACCGTCGTGAAAGGCCTCCCCGCCGCTACTGATGCTCTCCTGGGTGGCCAAAACGATCCGCGGCGCGAGAAAGGTCCCCTGGGCCAAAGTCCTCGCCGCGATCGCCTGGCTCAACAGCGAGGGCCGCGAGTACTGGAACCGCCTGACGGCGGCCGAGCGCCGCGAGGTCCTCGACCTCGCGGCCAGATCGCGCGGCCGTCGGGCGAACCTGTCGAACGCCGAGCAGGGACGGATCCTCGACCTGCTCGGGAAGCTGCGGGCCGATGCTGACAAATGAGTGGCGCGCGCCGTTTCAGTGAGTAAGAGCCTGGCCGCCGGTCAGGCCCAACGCTGAGGAGGAGCGATGCTACTCGCGGCCGTCGAAATATCCGAGAGCCTGCAACGCGCTCTCGACGATCTGCTCGGGTTCCTGCCGAAGCTCATCGGCTTCCTGATCATCCTGCTGATCGGCTTCCTGATCGCCAAAGCGCTCGAGAAGCTGGTCGCGCTGGCACTGGACAAAGTGGGAACCGATCGGGCCCTGCAGTCAGGGGTCAGCGGTGAATATGTGCAGCGGTTCGCGCCGGACGTGTCTCCGTCGGTGGTGATCAGCAAGGTCGTCTTCTGGTTCATCTTCATCTTCGCGCTGGCGATCGGCCTGAGCTCTCTCGGCATCCAGTCGCTGAACGAATTCCTGACCAGCGTCCTCAACTACCTGCCGAACATCATCGCCGCCATCTTGATCTTCGTGCTCGCGATCGCGATCGCCGGGGTGGTGGCAAAACTGATCGAGCGGATGATGGGAGACACGCCCACGGGCAGGTTGATGGGGACGGCCGCTCCCGCCTTGGTGCTGGGCATCGGCGTCTTCATGATCCTCAACCAGCTGAGGATCGCACCCCAGATCGTCGTGATCACCTATGCCTGTCTCATGGGAGCGGTCGCCCTCGGCGCGGCTCTCGCCTTCGGGCTCGGCGGCCGCGATGTGGCCTCCCGGATGCTCGAGGATGCGTATCGGCGTGGTCAGGCCGAGCGAGCCCGAAGCAAGGGTTCTCCCGGCGCCACTTCGAGTCATGGTTCAACTCCACCCCGTCGCGGCCCGTGAAATGCAATCGCGCCCGTAGCGCTCGGAGCTCAGGCTCGCTGCGCCCGGCTCCGGCCCGCGCGATCGCCTGGGAGGTCGAGGAGTAGCGGGGTACCAGCACCCGTATGGCGCAAGAGGATCCTGATCCGAACGCGAAGGAGCGGCGCGGTTGGGCCTGGTGGGTCGGGCGGACGATCGTCTGGGCGCGGCTCGTGGTGATCGCGGCCTGGATCGCCGGCGCCATCCTCGCCACCTCGCAGCTTCCCTCGGGACTCGGCAGCGAAGAAGCCGAGCTCGGCAGCCTGCTGCCACGCTCGTCGAAGGCGATCGAAGTCGAAGAGCGGGCGTTGCGGACCTTCGGCTTCCCGCTGATCAGCCGTTCGATGGTGGTCGCCCATAACGAGGGTGGATTCGACGACGCTGACGCGCGCGCCGGCCTGGGCTACATCGCCGACCTCGACAAAGGCGGCTCGGGCCTCAAGGCGGTCCCGTTCGACGCCGAAGGCGGGCCGCTCGAAGGAGGCCGGATCGGCGACACGCTGCTGGTCTACCTCTACGCCGATCCCGCCGAACCCGACGTGGTCGGCGCGAGCGAAGAATTCGCCGCCGGGCTGCGACGGGCGACGGGCGCCGAAACGGCCCACCTCACCGGCGCCCTGCCCGGCGCCGCGGCCGAATCGAACCTGGTCGAAGAACACCTGCCCTGGGTCGAGATCGCGACCGTCGTCGTGGTGGTCGGGATCCTCCTCGTCTACTTCCGCTCGTTCGGCATCCCGCTCCTCTGCCTGGCCGGAGTAGGCCTCGCCTACCTCGTCTCGGACCGCCTGCTCGGGGCGACCGCGCAACAGTTCGGGCTGACCGTGCCCGAAGAGGTGCAGCCGGTTATCGTCGCCCTGCTCTTCGGCGTCCTCACCGACTACCTCGTCTTCTTCGTCTCCGGCTTCCGGGCGCGGCTCGAGCGCGGTGCCTCGGCGGTCGAGGCGGCGAGCGCGGTCACCGGCGAGCTGCTGCCGGTCGTCTCCACCGCGGCGCTGATGATCGCCGGCGCGACGCTGACGCTCTCGCTCTCCGGCGTCGACTTCCTCTCCGCCTTCGGCCCGGCGATGGCGATCTCGGTGCTCGTCGCGGCACTCGTCTCGCTCACCTTCATTCCCGCCTGTCTGGCGATCTTCGGCCGCTTCGTCTTCTGGCCGCACCGGCTCGAGGTCACCGACGGCGACGGTGGCGCGGACGTCGAGGAATCCTCGAAGGCCCGCGGCCGGGTGGTCGCCCTCGGCGCCCGGCATCCGATCCTCGTCACGCTCGTCTGCCTCGCCGCCCTCCTCGCCGCCGCCAGCGGCCTGCGCAAGCTCGAGCTCGGCAACCCGATCCTCCGCGGCCTCCCCACCACGACCCAGACCCGCCAGGGCTACGACGAAGCGAGCCAGGCCTTCGGTCCCGGCGTCCTCGGCCCGACGATGCTGGTGATCGAAGGCGACGAAGTCGGCACCGACCCGAGCGCCCTCGCCTCACTCCAGCGGCGGATCGAAGCCGAGCCGGGGATCTCCTCGGTGGTCGGGCCGACGCAACAGGTCCCCGCGGCGCCCGGCGTCTTCGTCGCCGCGACGGCAGCGCCGCCAGGTACCTGGTCGTCCTCGAAGCCGATCCCGACGGCCCGGTCGCTCCCGAAATCCTCTCGGGCCTCGAAGAACGTCTGCCGACGCTCATGGCGCGGAGCGGCCTGCACGGCGCGGGCTTCGGCGTCACCGGCGACACCACGATCGGTCACGAACTGACCGAAGACACCTGGCAGGCCGGGCTGAAGGTCGCGCCGGCCGCGCTCGCGGTGCTGCTCCTGCTGCTCTGGGCGCTCCTGCGCAGCCGCACCGCGCCGCTCTACCTGGTCGCCTCGAGCCTCCTGGTCGTCGCCGCCGCGCTCGGCCTGACCGTCTACGTCTTCCAGGACCTGCTCGGCTACAACGAGCTCGCCTTCTTCGTGCCGGTGGCGACGGCGATCCTGATCCTGGCGCTCGGCGCCGACTACAACGTCTTCCTGATCAGCCGGATCTGGCGCGAGGCGGAGCGTCGCGAGCTGCGTGAGGCGGTCCGCACCGCGGGCTCGCGTGCCTCGAGCGCGATCGGCCTCGCGGGCCTGATCCTCGCCCTCTCGTTCGCGGCCGTCTGGCTGATCCCGATCGCAGCCTTCCGCGAGCTCGCCTTCGCGATGTTCGTCGGGCTGATGCTCGACACCTGGGTGGCGCGGCCGCTGCTTGTGCCTGCCCTGGTCAGCCTCTTCGGCGGCGGGCAGGGCGCCCCGGGACCGGATGCGACCGTTGAGCGATCTCGGGACCGTCCGGCAGATGTGGCCTCGCCTCTTTGAAGGTCTGTCCGCCGGGTACCTCAGTGCGATGAGCAGTGGATCGAGAGCGGCGATCGTGAGCGGAACCATCGCGCTGACCTATGACGACGGGCCCGACCCGGAGTGGACGCCGCCGCTGCTCGAGGTGCTGGCGCGCTTCGAGGCCCGGGCGACCTTCTTCGTCGACGCCCGACGCGCGCTGATCCAACGCGACCTGATCCGGGTGATCGGTGCGAGGGGACACGAGGTCGGCTTCCACTGCTTCGAACACATCCGTCACTCCGAGCGCGACGAGGCCGAACTGCGTGCGGAGCTCGACCTCGGCCTCGGCCTGCTCGACCTGGTCGGGGTGAAGCCGCGGGCCTGGCGGGCGCCTTGGGGGGTCGAGACCGAGACGACCCGGAACCTCGCCGCCGAGCACGGCCTGCGACTCTGCGGGTGGAACGTCGACACCCACGACTGGCGGGGAGATTCGCCCGAGCGGATGCTCGCGGCACTGGAAGCTCAGGGCGGGCTGCGCGACGGCGACGTGATCCTCATGCACGATGCGCTCGGGCCGGGCGCCCGCCGGCGGAGCTGCGACGCGACGGTGACGTTGACCGGGATGCTGCTGGTCGCCGCGGAGCGCGCCGGGCTGAAGGCCTCGACCGTCGCGGCGAGCGGGGGAGTGCCGGCATGACCGGCGCCCTCGGCACGGCGGCCGGGACGGCGCGCCTCGACCAGGCGATCGCGGCGATCGCGGCCGCGGCGCCGGGACTCGATCGCGCGCCACGCTTCCCGCGCGAGGCATTCGCCGAGCTCGGTGCGGCCGGAGCCCTGGCGACGACGATCGGCGCCGCCCGTGAGCGGGCATCGGTGCGAGCGGAGTGGGACCTGCTGTGCCGCGTCGCCGCCGCCGATGCCTCGGTCGGGCGCATCCTCGACGGTCACCTGAACGCGGTCGAGCGCCTCGAAGTCGGCGCCGGCGCGGCGGTGCGCGACCGTGAGCTCGGCGCGGTCGCGGCGGGGGAGCGTCTGCTCGGCGTCTGGGGCGCCGACCCCGGACCCGGCGAGGGCCCGGCGGCCCGGCTCCGGGAGAGCGGCGCGGGCCCGGTGCTGCGCGGGGTCAAGACCTTCTGCTCCGGCGCCGGGGGCATCGACGCGGCGCTGGTCATGGTCGGCGCCGACGACGGCAACGCGCCGTCGCTGGCGCTGGTCGAGTGCGGCGCGGAGGTCGAGGTGGACCGTAGTTGGTACCGGGCCGCGGGCCTGCGCGCCTCCGAGAGCCACCGCGTGATCTTCCATGACGCCGCGGTGGGCGCCATCCTCGGTGGGCCGGGCGAGCTGGCCCGAGACCCGTGGTTCTCTCGCGACGCGATGCGCACCGCGGCGAGCTGGGCCGGGATGGTCGACGCGGCCGCCGCCGCGGCCCTCGACGAGCTCGCGGCCGACCGTACCGAGGAGCCCCTCGCCCGGTTGGCGGCGGGGCGGATCGTGGCGGCCCAGGGCACCGTCGAGGCCTGGGTGGAGAAGGCCGCAGCGGTCGCCGACGCCTCCATCGACCCGGACACCGCGCTCGAACCGCGCCCGACCGGAATCGCCATGCGGGTCGAGATCGACCGCGCCGCGAAACAGATCCTCGAGATCGGCGCGGCGGCCTGCGGCTCGCATCCCTTCGCGACCGGCGCCCGACTCGACCGCGCCCGGCGCGACCTCGAGACCTTCCTCCTCCAACATCGGCTCGAGCCGCTCCTGACCGGGCTCGGCGCCGAGGTACTGGCACGCCGATGAGCCACCGCGTGACCGGCGACCGGGCCCCGGTCGAGCACTTCGAGCGGCTCGCCCGCGAATCGCAGGACCCCTGGTCCTACGCGACCAGCGACTATGAGCAGCGGAAGTATCGCGACACGCTCGAATACCTCCCCGACCGCACCGGACGCACGCTGGAGCTCGGTTGCTCGATCGGGGTCTTCACGGCGATGCTGGCCCCTCGTTGCGAGCGGCTCGTCGCGGTCGACTTCAGTCCTACCGCCCTGGAGCGGGCGCGCGAGCGGCTCCGTGGCGCCGGCGAGGTCGAGTTCCTCTGCCGCCGCCTGCCCGAGGAGATGCCCACCGGCCCGTTCGACACGATCGTATGTGCCGAGCTCCTCTACTACTGGAGCGCCGATCTGGTCCGTGACGGCCTGCGGCGGCTGGAGGCCGTGCTGGCGCCGGGCGGCACCCTGTTGGCCGTCCACTGGCGCCATCCCGACCCGCGCCGCGAGCTGGTCGGCGACGACGTCCACGAGATCCTCGATGTCGAGAGCTCGCTCGCCCTCGACGCGAGCCGCACCACGTCCGACTATCTCCTCGATCGTTGGCGGGCCCGGTGAGCGCAGGGGCGGACGAGCGCATCGTGATCGTCGGTGGCGGCCCGGCCGCACAGGCGGCGGCGGGCGCCTACCGCCAGGCCGGCGGGACCGGCGCGGTGACGATCCTCGGTCGCGAGACCGACCCGCCCTACGAACGGCCGCCGCTCACCAAGGACTTCCTGCGCGGCGAATCGGGACGCGAGTCCCTGCCGCTCGCCGCTCCCGGTTGGTATTCGGAGCGCGGGATCGAGCTGCGTGTCGGCATCGAGGTCGTGGGGTTGGATCTGGCCGCGGGCGAGGCGCGCACCGGTGACGGTGAGCCCGTCCCCTTCGACCGGGTCCTGATCGCGACCGGGGCCGAGCCGCTGGTGCCGCCGGTGCCCGGCGGCGACGACGACGCCGTGCAGACGGTTCGGCGGATCGGCGACTCCGAGCGGCTCGCCGAGCTCGGCGACGGCGACCGGGCGTTGGTCGTCGGCTCCGGCTTCATCGGCTGCGAGGCGGCCGCCTCGTTGGCGCTGCGTGGCGCCGAGGTCACGCTCGCGACGCTGGAGGCCGCGCCGCAGGTCGAGCGGCTCGGCGAGCAGGTGGCCGCGGCGATCTCCGGCTGGCTCGAGGAGCTCGGCGTCGACCTCCTGGGGGGCATCGAGCTGCAGTCGATCGGGCGGGCGGGCGACCGCGCGCGGCGCGCCCGTTTCGGTGCCGGCAAGGAGGTCGTCGCCGATCGGATCCTGCTGGCCCTCGGCGTCACCCGTTGCGACGACCTCGCCTCCGCGGCCGGGATCGCGGTCGAAGACGGGATCGAGATCGGCCCCGGCATGGAGTCGGCCGACCCGCGGCTGCTCGCCGCCGGCGACGTCGCCTTCGCCTTCAACCGCACGGCCGGCCGCCGGCTCCGGGTCGAACACTGGGGCGAGGCGCTGAACATGGGCGAGGTGGCCGGCCGGACGCTGGCCGGGGTCGAGGCGGCCTGGACTGTGGCGCCCGGCTTCTGGTCGACGATCGGCGAGCGGACGATCAAATACGTCGGCTGGGGCGACGGCTGGGATGAGCTCCGCTTCGAGCCCGGCGAGAGCGGCGCCTTCGCCTGCTGGTACGGGCGAGGCGGCGAGCTGGTCGGGGTCGCCGCCCACCTCGACGACGCCGCCTACCAACGGGGCCGCGAGCTGATCGAGGAACGGTCGGCTTGGAGCTGAGCGCCGCCCGTCCCGCGACCTTGCCGGTGCCGCTCGATTCCGTGCGGGCGGTGGTCGTCGTCCCCGCCCGCGACGAGGAGAGGCGGATCGGCGCCTGCCTCGAGGCGCTGGCGGGCCAGGTCGAGGTGGACCCCGACGCCTACGAGGTGATCGTCGTCCTCGACGCCTGCGAGGACACAACCGAGGAGGCGGTCGCGGCCGCCCGGACGCGGCTCCCGTCGCTGACCGTGCACGTCGTCGCCGGGCCCGGCCGTGGCGCCGGGCCGGCGCGCGCGACCGGCATGGACGTCGGCTGCGCCAGGCTCGAGTCGATCGGTCGCCCCGACGGCCTGCTGGCCAGCACCGACGCCGACTCGCTGGTCGCCCCCGACTGGATCGCCCGCCAGCTGGAGGCGATCGCGGCAGGCGCCGAGGCGATCGGCGGCGAGGTGCGCCTCGACCCTGCCGAAGCGGCGGCGCTGCCGGACGGTGTCCTCGCCCGCCGAGACGCCGACCTCGCGGCCCGCACCCGCGAGGCTGCGGTCCGCGGCCCGGCCGAGCATGCCCACTTCTCCGGCGCGAGCCTCGGGGTCACGGCCCGCGCCTACCGGCAGGCCGGCGGGATGGCCTGGATCGCGGCGCTGGAGGACCAGGAGCTGGAGGACCGGCTCGCCGCCGCGGGCATCGCGATCCACCGTCTGCGCCCCGTCTCGGTAACCACCGCCGCCCGCACCGAGGGGCGCGCCGAGCGCGGCCTCGCCCGTGACCTGGAGCTTGCCCACTGGCTCGCGGAGCGCCGCTATCGCGGCTGCGACTTCCCGCTCGACCGCCTGCTCGCGGCGAAGGACACCTCGGTCGCGGCGATCCTGCCCGCCCGCGAATGTGCGGCGACGATCGGCCCGATCCTCGACGCCCTCGGCCCGCTGGGCGACGCGGGGCTGGTCGATGAGCTGGTCGTGGTCGACGCCGACTCGCCGGACGGCACCGCGGCGGTGGCCCGCGAGCACGGGGCCCGGGTCCTCCCGGAGTCCGCCCTGCGGCCCGACCTCGGCCCCTGTCGCGGCAAGGGCGATGCGATGTGGCGCGCCGCGGGGGCCACCGGGTCCGAGCTGCTGGTCTTCCTCGACGCCGACACTGCCGACTTCCATCCGGGCTTCCTCACCGGCCTGCTCGGGCCGCTCCTTCTCGATCCGACCCTGGCGCTGGTAAAGGGGGCCTTCCGCCGACCCCTCGACCTCGGCGGCGCGATTCGCGAGGGCGAAGGGGGGAGGGTGACCGAGCTGGTCGCCCGGCCGCTGCTGAACCTCCACTTCCCCTCGCTCAGCGGCTTCACCCAGCCGCTGGCGGGGGAGATCGCGATCCGCCGCGACCTCTTCGGGCGGCTCTCGGTCCCGGTCGGCTACGGGGTCGAGATCGCGATGCTGATCGACGCGCTCGGTCTCGCCGGGCTCGGTCGCCTCGCCGAGGTCGATCTCGGCGCCCGCCAGAACCACCACCAGAGCCTGCGGGCGCTGAGCGCGATGGCGGGGGAGGTGATGGTCGCGGTCGAGCGGCGCACCGGCGCCCCGCCACGTCCCGCCTTCCCGTCGTTCCGGCCTCGTCCCGATGGCGACGGTCCGCCGGAGCTATGGCGGCTCCGCTGCGAGGAGCGCCCGCCGCTGGTTGGCGACTGACCCGCGGGGTAACCGCTTTCCGTCGTCCGCTCTAGTCGTCTTCGATCGAGACGATGTGGCTGGCGTTGATGAAGATCATCTCGTCCTTGCCGGCCAACTTCAGATCGACGATCGGGATCGCGCGGGCGCCGACGCGGACGATTTCCTCGTCGGCTTTCTTGGCACTGACCTCGACCTCGTACTTGCGCTTGTCGGTCGTGCGGATGATGGCCATCGGGGGGACAGGTACCCGATCGGGACGGGCCGAACACCTCCGTGCGCCTGCCGAGGTCATCGGGCAGACTCGAGGCCGACCGGGTCGGCCGGGGGCCTCAACCGGCCCCGGCCACCGCCTTCTGCAGTTCGTCCTTGCTCATCTTCGAGCGCCCTTCGATGCCGAGCTTCCTGGCGTCGTTGTAGAGCTGTTCGCGGGTGCGGCCGCCGGGGCCGTGGCCGGACTGTCTGCCGCCCCGCGAACTCGCCGAGGCACCCTGTTTTGAGCTGCGCGAGGACGTTTTCGATTCGCCCGAGCGCGCTTTTTCCTTGTTCACGCTGCGCGCCGCGATCTCCTCGGCGCGTTTGGTCGAGCGCCCCTCCCGTTCCTCGCTCTTTTTGATCTCTTTGTATTGGCGGTCCCGTTTGCTCCCCTTATTAACTCCTCTGGGCGGCATGCTTCCCCTCCTCGAACTCCTCGACGATCTTCGCGTTGAACGCTTCGAGATCGTCCGGTTTGCGACTCGTCACCAAGCCTTGGTCGACGACCACTTCCTCGTCCACCCACTCGGCACCGGCGTTGCGAAGATCAGTCTGCAGGCTCGGCCACGAGGTCAGCCTGCGTCCCTTCACCACATCGGCCTCGATCAGCGTCCAGGGTCCGTGGCAGATCACCCCGACGGGCTTGCCCGCGCTGAAGAAGTCGCGGACGAAGGAGACCGCCTCGGGGTGGGTCCGCAGGTTGTCCGGGTTGGCGACGCCGCCGGGCAGGACGAGGCCGTCGAACTCGTCGGCCTTGGCGTTGGCGACAGCGCGACTCGCCGCGTAGGTCTCGGCCTTGTCCAGGTGGTTGAAGGCCTGTACGTCGCCCGCCTCGGGAGCGAGTAGCTCCGTCTCGGCACCCGCCGCCTCGATCGCCTTGCGCGGCTCGGTCAGCTCGACTTCCTCGACCCCCTCGTTGGCGGTCAGGAAGGCGATCCTCTTGCCGTTCAGCTCGTCTGCCATGCGATGGCACCCCTTCCTTCGGAATTTTCCGGGTTGTGTCCCAGGTACCCGTCGACTGAGGGCATATGCTCGGGATCGCGAATTCGATTGACAGTCCTTCGCAGCGGCCTACCTAGCTGGCAGATGGCGTCCATGCGCAGTGATCGGATCGATCTCCCCGTGGGGCTCCGCGAGCGACGCGTTCTCGCCTGGATGCGTTCCGAGGCGGGCGATGCGCTCGCCGGTCGCGCCGTGTGGTGCGTCGCCGCCCTCTCCGACGGTCACAGCGCCGGAAGGCGCCTGTGCGAGCTTTTGAGCCGCGACCTCGAGGTCGTTCCCCTGAGCGTGGAGCCCGCCGAGCCCCCGGCGGAGTTGGCCCGCGAGCTCGAGGCGATGCTGGCCGGGATCCCCTCTGCCCGGCCGCTCGGCGCCGCGGAGCGGGCCGCATACGCCCATGGCACCGGGCTCGCCGACCAGACGATCGGCGGAAGGGTGGCACCGGGCGACGTCGTCGTCCTCCATGACTCCTTCACGGTCTCCTTCGCGGCGGCGCTGCGTGAGCGTGGCGCGCACGTGATCTGGCACCTGCGGAGGCGATCGAGGGCGCCCTGTGTCCGCGCCGCGATCGACTTCATCGAGCGGGGCGGGGGCGCCGCGGTCGACGCGGTGGTGATCGACGAGCGCCGGGGCGTCGACGGCGAGGAGCGGATCGCCGCCTTTATCCCGGCCGCCCATCTCCTCGACGTCCGCGAGGCGTCGCCAGGCGGCGACGCGGCGCCCGCCGAACGGCTGGCGCTCGCCTGGACCAGCCTGCTCGGCGACATCGTCGAGGAGGACCGACTCGACCACGTCGGCGGCACGATCCGGGCGCGCCCGGTGGTCGCACCCCGCTGAGTCGACGTGGGCGCCTCCGGGCCGGTTGCGCTGACCGAGACCCCCGACAGCGACGGCGCCTCTCCGCGACTCAATGAGGGTCAGATCGAGGCGTTGGCGGCTCGCGGCAGCCGTTCGCCGACGGTGGCGGGCGAGCGCCTCTACAGCCAGGGCGACTCGCCGTACGACTTCTTCGTCATCCTCGAGGGGCTGGTATCGGCCCACCCCGATCCTGAGGGGGAGGAGCCCGCGGTCGCCGTCCACGGCCCGCGCCGCTTCCTCGGCGAGCTCAGCCTGCTGACCGGGCAACCGGCCTTCTACACGACGATCGTCCGCGAGCCCGGTGAGGTTCTCGGGGTCGCCCCGGAGGCGTTGCGGGCGCTGGTCGCCGAAGACGCCGCGATCGGCGATCTCGTGCTGCGTGCCTTCCTGCTGCGACGCGAGCTGCTGAGCGGGGTGGGCGCCGGGCTCAGGATCATCGGCTCGCGCCACCTTCGTGACACCCGTCGCCTCCGCGACTTCGCCGCCCGCAACCGGCTGCCGTATCGCTGGATCGACCCCGAGCGCGACCGAGGGGCCGAGGCGCTCCTCGAGCGGCTCGCGATCCCGTCCGACGCGACCCCGGTCGTGGTCTGGGGCAAGCGCGTCTGGCGTAACCCCGGCAACGCCGAGCTGGCGGCGGCGATCGGGATGCGCGACGCGCCGCGCGGACGGCTCCATGACCTCGTCGTCGTCGGCGCCGGCCCGGCGGGCCTGGCGGCGGCCGTCTACGGCGCCTCCGAGGGCCTGCTCACCGTCGCCCTCGACGGGGTCGCGGTGGGCGGCCAGGCAGGCACCTCCTCGCGGATCGAGAACTACCTCGGCTTTCCGTCGGGGATCTCCGGCGGCGAGCTGGCCGAACGGGCGACGATCCAGGCCCGCAAGTTCGGCGCCGAGCTCGCCATCGGCGCCGCCGCGGTCGGGCTCGAGCGGCGCGACGGCGCCCACGCGATCCTCCTCGAGGACGGGGCGACGCTGGAAACCCGGGCGCTTCTGATCGCCACCGGTGCCCGCTACCGTCGCCTGCCGGTCGACCGTCTGGAGCGGTTCGAGGGGGCCGGCGTCCATTACGAGGCGACCTTCATGGAGGAGCAGCTCTGCGTCGGCGCTCCGGTCGCCGTGGTCGGCGGCGGCAACTCGGCCGGGCAGGCCACCGTCTTCCTCGCGCGGCGGGCCGGCAAGGTCTACCTCGTGCTCCGGCACGAGGAGCTGACCCGCGACATGTCGCGCTACCTCGCCGACCGGATCGAGCGCCTGCCCAGGGTCGAGGTTCTGCGGCGCACCGAAATTCGGGAGCTCCTCGGCGACGGCTCCCTCGACGGCCTCGTAGTCGAGAACCTGGACAGCGGGGAGCGCAACCGCCTCGACGTCCGCCAGCTGTTCGTCTTCATCGGCGCCGAGCCGTGCACCGGCTGGCTCGACGGCGTGGTTCCGCTCGACGACCACGGCTACGTCCTGACCGGCCCCGACGCGGCGCCCTGGATCGCCGACGGGGAGACGTCGCCAGGGCTCCTGGAAACCGGGGTGCCGGGGATCCTCGCCGCCGGCGACGTCCGGTCCGGCTCGATCAAGCGGGTTGCCTCCGCGGTCGGCGAGGGGGCGATGGCGGTGCGCCTCGCCTACGCCCAGATCGACCGCTGAGCGCGGTCGGGCGGGAGCCGGTCAGGCCCCCGCCCAGGTCCCGCGGGCTCACGAGCTCGTTTCCGACTCCTCGTCGCCGCCGACCGTGACCTTGCGCGGTTTTGCCCGCTCCGGCTTCGGGATCTCGACCAGCATCACGCCGTTCTCCAGCCGGGCATCGACCCTGTCGGCGTCGACGTCGTTGGGGAGGGCGACGCGGATCTCGAATTTGCCGGTTCGGCGGGTGCGGTGGCGCACCACGCCGACCCGTTCGCGCTCCTTGATCTCGCCGCTGATCAGCAGCTCTCCGTCGCGCACTTCGACGTCGACGTCTTTGCGCTTCACCCCCGGCAGCTCGGCCTCGACGATCCAGGCCTCTTCGGTCTCCTCGATGTCGAAGCGCGGCACGAACATCGTGTGGCCGTTCTGCACCGAGTTCCCGAAGACGCCCTGGATCAGCTCACGGAACGGGTCCCATTGCTCGACCGCCAGCGGGGCACCGGCGGAGCGACGTACTGGCAGTGCCATGTTTCCTCCTTTAGGTAGGTCTACATGTCGTCCCACCCCTTGGTAGGCCCGCGAGCGCTCCTGTCGAGAGCTTGATCCGCCCTTGGAGCGCCCTACCAACCGAATGACGGACGACCCCGCCGGCAGCCCAGAAAAGGAGTGGTGGAGATGGCAGACAGAGAAGGCACCCCGCGCAACGGGAGCGGCGGCGAACCCCGTCGCGAGGTCGCTTCCTTCAAGACCTATGCCGAGGCGCAGCGCGCGGTCGACCACCTGGCCGACCAGCGGTTCCCGGTCGAGCGGGCCGCGATCGTGGCCCGCGACCTGCAGCTTGTCGAGCAGGTGACCGGCCGTCGCGGCTACCCCGAGGCGGCGCTGCAGGGCCTCGCCTCCGGCGCCCTGATCGGAGTCTTGATCGGCTGGCTGTTCGGCATCTTCAACTGGTTCGAACCGATCACCTCGGCCTTCTGGCTGGCGATCGACGGCCTCTGGTTCGGCGCCCTGCTCGGCGCCCTCTTCGGCCTGCTCGCGCAGGCGCTGAGCGGCGGCCGGCGCGGCTTCGACTCCTACGCCGGCATCAGTGCCGAGCGCTACGACGTCTTGGTCGACGACGAGGTCGCCGCCGAGGCGGCGCGGCTGCTCGCCCAGACGGGGAGTCCTGGTTCGGCGGCCGACCCGGCCCGTCGCGAAACCGCAGGTGCCAAGGCGGAGCGCTAAGCCAGAGCCGCACCGTGAAGCCGGCGGGTGATCAGGAGGGCCAGACCGCCGCCTGGCGCAGTTGCTCGAGCGCTCGCTCCTCCAGCTGCCTTATCCGCTCGACGCTGAGTTCGAACTCGGCGCCGATTTCGCGCAGCGTCCGCTGCCGGCAGCCGATCCCGTAATGGGCGAAGACGATGCGGCGATCACGCTTGCCGAGGCCCGCGGCGAGGTCCTCGACGCGCTCGCCGCCGACCAGGTCGACGATCCGTTCGTAGTCCTCCTCCATGGCCGGGTCGGCAAGTCGCTCGACCAAGGCGGGCGCCATCTCGTCGTCGCCGGGCGGCCCCGCTTCCAGGCTGCTCGGGGCACGCTCGATCGAGATCAGGTTCTGCACCTGGTCCAGCGGCATCCTCGCCGACTCGGCGAGCTCGGAGTCGGAGGGCTCGCGCCGGTTCGCCTGGACATAGGCGGAGCGGACCTTCTTTACCCGCACCAGGTTGCGCGCGGCGCGGTCGGAGAGGACGACCGGGGCGGTCAGCTCGGCGACCAGCTGCTGCATCGCCTGGCGCACCCACCACGAGGCGTAGGCCCAGAACGGCGTCTCGTAGCTCTGGTCGTAGCGGCGGGCCGCGCGCAGCAGGCCGACCACGCCCTCCTGCTGAAGCTCGCGGCGTTCGAGAGTGTCGAAGCTGCGGTAGAGCCGAGCGACGCCGTCGATCGCCGGCATGAAGGCGACGACCAGTTCCTCGGTCGCGGCCCGATCGCCGGCGCCGGTGGCGGCGACCAGGCGGCGCTCGCGGGTTGACGACAGCGGCGACGAGGCGCCGCTCGACCGTCCACCGTCGTGAGGAGCGCCGTGGCGCAATCCAGCCTTCTTCTTCTCTGGCGTGGTCTCCTCGGGTGGAGCAGCGCCTGGGATTCGCTGGGAACCGCCCGCGCCCGTGTCTGTACTCACTACCCCTCCGGGCCGGCCTAAACCTCTTGACGTCTCCCTTCTCTGCCCTACCGAGAGAAGGGAAAGCTGCGAAATCGCCCGGAACCCCCGGGCGCCGAGAGGAGGCCACGATGGCAAAGGCGGTCGGAATCGACCTCGGCACGACCAATTCGGTCGTCGCCGCGACGATGGAGGGCGGACAGGCCGAGGTGATCCCCAACTCGGAGGGCTCGCGGACGACCCCCTCGGTGGTCGCCTTCACCGAGGACGGCGAGCGGCTCGTCGGCCAGGTCGCCAAACGGCAGGCGATCCTCAACCCCGAGGCGACGATCTACTCCGCCAAGCGGTTCATCGGCCGCAAATGGGACGAGGTCGGGGACGAGATCGAAACCGTGCCCTACAAGGTCGTCAAAGGGCCCAACGACGCGGTCCGCTTGGAGGCGCGCGGCAAGCAGTACGCGCCGGAGGAGGTCTCGGCCGCGGTGCTCCGCAAGCTTGCCGACGATGCCGCCAAGTTCCTCGGCGAAAAAGTCACCGAGGCGGTGATCACCGTCCCCGCCTACTTCAACGACTCCCAGCGCCAGGCGACCAAAGACGCCGGCAAGATCGCCGGCCTCGAGGTCCTGCGGATCATCAACGAGCCGACCGCGGCGGCACTCGCCTACGGCCTCGACAAGAAGGGCTCGGAGACCGTGCTCGTCTTCGATCTCGGCGGCGGCACGTTCGACGTCTCCCTGCTCGAAGTCGGCGACGGCGTGATCGAGGTCCGCGCCACCAACGGCGATGGCCACCTCGGCGGCGATGACTTCGACAAACGGATCGTCGACTGGCTGGCCGAGGAGTTCAAACGGGACCAAGGGATCGACCTGCGCCAAGATCCGCAGGCGCTGCAGCGCCTCTACGAGAGCGCCGAGCGGGCCAAGGTCGAGCTCTCCTCGACCACCCAGACGCAGATCAACCTGCCGTACGTCACCGCCGACGCGGCGGGGCCGAAACACCTCAACCTGACGCTCACCCGCTCGAAGTTCGAGCAGCTGGTCGAGGACCTGGTCGAGCGCACGCGTGGCCCGGTCGAAGCGGCGCTCGCGGACGCCGATCTCTCCGCCGACGACATCGACGAGGTGATCCTGGTCGGCGGCTCGACCCGGATCCCGAAGGTCCAGGAGCTGGTCCGCAAACTGACCGGCGGCAAGGAGCCGAACCAGACCGTCAATCCGGACGAGGTGGTGGCGATCGGCGCGGCCCTCCAGGCCGGGGTGCTGAAAGGCGAAGTCGAGGACGTGGTCCTGCTCGACGTCACCCCGCTCTCACTCGGCCTGGAGACGATGGGCGGCGTGATGACGAAAGTGATCGAGCGCAACACGACGATCCCGGCGCGGCGGACCGAGGTCTTCTCGACCGCCGAGGACAACCAGACCGCCGTCGACATCGTCGTCCTCCAGGGCGAGCGCGAGATGGCCAGGGACAACCGGCAACTGGCCAAATTCCGGCTCGAGGGGATTCGGCCGGCGCCGCGCGGCGAGCCGCAGGTCGAGGTCACCTTCGACATCGACGCCAACGGGATCCTCAACGTCTCCGCCCGCGACAAAGACACCGGGGCCGAACAGCAGGTGACGATCACCGAAACGACCAACCTCGACAGCGCCGAGATCGAGCGGATGGTGAAGGAGGCCGAGGAGCACGCGGTCGAGGACCGCCGGCGGCGCGAAGAGGTCGACGCCCGCAACGAGCTCGACGCCTACGCCCACCGGGTCGAGCGGCAGCTCGAGGAGATGGGCGAGCGGGTGCCGGCGCACCAGCGCGAGCAGGCGGAGGCGCTGGTCCGCGACTCGAGGCACGCGATCGAGGAGCAGGCGGACCTCGATCGGGTGCGGCCGTTGATCTCCGATCTGCAGCAGATGGTCCAGGCGCTGCAGAGCGCCGGGGCCACCGCGACCGGCGATGGCGACGACGAGGCGGCGGCGGCCGACGAGGAGGATGTCGTCGATGCCGAGTTCACGCGTGAGTGAGGAGGAGCAGCAGGCCGAGGGCGCCGCGCGGACCGCGGACCAGCCACCCGAGCAACCGCCGCCGGCCGAGGACGAGCGGTACCTGCGCGCCCGTGCCGACCTCGACAACTACCGCAAGCGCTCGGCCCAGGAAGTCGAGCGCCGGGTCGCCGAACAGACCGAGCGGCTGCTGCTCGAATGGATCGACGCGGTCGACAGCGTCGAGCGGGCGCTGGCGATGGGACCCTCCGACGGATTGCGCAGCGTGCTCGACCAGATGGACGCGATCCTCGCCCGTCAGGGCGCCGAGCGCATCGGTGCCAGGGGCGATCGCTTCGACCCCGCGCTGCACGAGGCCGTCGGGGCCCAGGAGAGCGACGAGGTTCCGGAGGGCGGCGTGACCGAGGTCGCGCGCTCGGGTTACCGCCGCGGCGAGCGGGTGCTGCGGCCGGCGCAGGTGATCGTCTCGCGTCGGCCTGCGCAGGGGAGCGGGGCGAGCTGAGATTGGCAGTCGGCTACCGCGACTATTACGAGGTCTTGGGGGTCCCCCGCGGCGCCGGCGACGAGGAGATCCGCACCGCCTACCGCAAACTCGCCCGCGAACACCACCCCGACGTCAACAAGGACCCGGCGGCCGACGACCGTTTCAAAGAGATCTCCGAGGCCTATGAAGTCCTGCGCGATCCGGTGAAACGGGAGAAATACGACCGCCTCGGGGCGAACTGGAAAGCCGGCGAAGACGTCAGCGGCGCCTCGGGATTCGGCGGCTACGGCGACGTGCGGACGGACTTCGGCGAC
Organism: Solirubrobacterales bacterium; assembly: GCA_050697015.1. Lineage (GTDB taxonomy): Bacteria > Actinomycetota > Thermoleophilia > Solirubrobacterales > 70-9 > VAYN01. Next base: position 10,632 of record JBOGYZ010000027.1, on the reverse strand, counting down.
GGCGGCGGGTTCGACGGAGGCGGCTTCAGCGACTTCTTCGAGAGCTTCTTCGGTCGCCGCCGGGCCGGCCCCGGCGGCCCTGGCGGCGGCTTCGAAGGCTTCTCGATGCGGGGCGGCGACCAGGAGGCGACGCTCGAGATCACGCTCGAGGAGGCGGCCCGCGGCGGCAAACGGAAAATCTCGCTCGCCGACGGCCGCGACTTCGAGGTGCAGATCCCGGCCGGGGTCCGCGACGGCCAGAAAATCAGGCTGGCCGGGCAGGGTGGGGGAGGGGCGGCCGGCGGCCCGGCCGGCGACCTCTACCTGCGGGTGCGGGTGAAACCCAACCCTCGCTTCAGTCTCGATGGTGACGACCTCGTGGTCGAGGTCCCGGTGGCCCCGTGGGAGGCCGCGCTGGGCGCCACGGTCCCGGTCCCGACCCTCGACCGAGGCGTCGCCCAGGTCAAAGTCCCCGCCGGTTCCTCGAGTGGTCGCCGCCTGCGGCTCAGAGGCGAGGGGATGCCGGGGCCGGGCGGGCGCCGGGGCGACCTCTACGCGGTGGTCAGGATCGTCGTCCCGAAACGGCTCGAGCAGCGCGAGCGCGAATTGTTCGAAGAGCTTGCCGCGGTCTCGCGCTTCGACCCGAGGCAGGTGCGCTGATGTCGCCCGGCAGGGCGCTGGTCCTGATCGACGCCGGAGCGCACATCCGGGCGCTCGCCCGCAGCTCTGGCCTGCACCCGGAGCTGGTGCGGCGGCTCGTCGTCCTCGGCGCCGTCGATCCATTCGACCGGGACGCGGCAGCCCGGCTCGCGCGGCTGGTGCGGCTGCGCCGCGACCTCGGCCTCAACGTCGCGGGCGCGGCGCTCGCCTGCGACCTCCTGGCGCGGATCGAGGAGCTGGAATCCCGGAGCCGCTGAGCGGCAGCGCGATGGCCACGGCGGCGGTGAAGCTCGGGTTGATCGTCTCGCCGGCCCTCGACCAGCTGGATGCCGACGAGCTCGCGGTCGAGTTGGCCGCCGCCCTGGGCGAGCGCTACCCCGAGGTCGAGTGGCGCCTCGAGGTCGTCATCGATGCGCTGGCGGAGCCTCCGGTGCACCTGACCGAGCTCGTCTCCGCCGCCCGCCGCCTCCTGCTCGCTGCCGACTGGGACCTGGCGGTGGCGATCACCGAGCTGCCGTTGCGAGTCGCCCACCGGACCCTGCTCAGCCACGTCAGCCGCACGCACAACGTGGCGTTGGTCTCGCTGCCGGCGCTCGGCCTCCTGAAGCGTCGTCGTCGCCTCTTCGACGTCGTCGCCGACGCGGTCGGGTCGCTGCTCGGCGACCCGCCCCACGGCCGCGAGCGACGGTCGGCGGCGGCGCGCCTCGGAGTCGAGCGCCGCCTCGCCGAGCTGGCCGGCGACGTCGGGGACGACGACGGCAGCGCCGCCTATGTCGCCCGGGTGATCAGCGGCAACCTGCGCCTGCTGATCGGGATGGTCGGCGCCAACCACCCATGGCGGCTGGTCGGGCGGCTCTGGCGAGCGATGCTCGCCGCGGTCGCGGCGGTCGCCTTCGGCCTGATCCAGAGCGAAGTCTGGAGGATCGCCGCCAGCCTCGGGCCGCTGCGGCTGGCGATCCCCGCCGTCGCCTCGGTCGCCGCCGCGTCGGCGACCTTGATCGCCGGCCATCGACTCTGGGAGCGGGCCCCCGATCCACGCGTCCGCGAGCAGGTGACGCTGTTCAATCTGGCGACCACGGCGACCGTCATCTTCGGAGTCCTCGCGCTCTACCTCTTCGTCTTCGCCGCCAGCCTGCTCGCCGCCCTGCTGCTGATCCAGCCGTCGCTGCTCACGGAAGCGCTCGGACATGACAGCGACGCCTGGGACTACCTCCGCCTCGCCTGGCTCGCGAGCACGCTCGGCACGGTCGGCGGGGCGCTGGGGGCGACGCTGGAGACCGACGAGACGGTCCGCGAGGCCGCCTACTCCTACCGGCCGGCGGCGGAGGGGCCCGCGCCGAGCAGCCGATGAAGGTTCGCGGCGGCCTAGGCCCGGGCCGGGCTCGGGTGGTCGCCCATCCACGGGCCGAATATCGGCACCGGCCACAACTCGGTGCTGCAGATGCTCGAGTCGCAGGCCAACTATCGCCGCCGCGGTCGGCCACGCCGTCGCCCACGGGTTCGCGAGCGTCGAGTACGACCTTCGGCTTCCGGGGGCGGACGCTGCGGTTCGATCCCGCGTCGCACCTGCTGCGCTGACCGGCGCCGGATCTAGTCGGAGGTCGCCCGACCGCCGACCGTGTCGGCGATCGCCACGGCGACGAGCACCGCGCTCGCGGCGGCGATGCCGGCGATCAGCGACAGGGGGGCGGTGGCGAGCGCTCCGATCAGGAGCGCCGCTAGACCGAGCAGACGTGATCGCGGGGTGCGCTGGAGGGTCTCGCGGAGGAAGAGGAGCTGGGCGAGCAGGAGCAGCAGCCGCACCGGCATCCGGTCGGGGTCGAGCCAGTTCGCCCCCCAGGCGGTCATGTACCAGGCGTAGTAGACCGCGAGCGCCAGGATCGCCGTCTCGGCACCGGTCCGCAGATCCAGGTGATCGACCAGGTGGTTCGAGAGCTGCCCGACCGCGAAGACGTAGACGAGGTCGAAGAAGAGCTCCAGCGGGCTGACCAGGCGACCTGCCTCCGGCGCCCTGGAGACTGCGATCCTCATCGACCTGATCCTACGCGCGGCTGCCAACTCGGCAGGCGTACAGCTGGAGCTCGCATCCCGCGTCGCCGCTAAGGTCGTGCTCTCGTGCTCGAAACGGTCGATGAGATGAGCGAGACAGACCTCTCGGCGGTGAAGAAGGCCGTCGGGTCGACGTCGTTCGGCCAGGGACAGAGCTACGCGCGCCAGGGGCGGGTGTTGTCGGTCGACTGGAACGCCGGCGGTCTGAGGCTGACCGGCAAGGTGGTCGGGACCGCGCGCGATGGCACCGGGCGCGCGCCGCATCGTCCCCGCTCGAGCCCGGACAAGGCGGCCGGCCCATCGTGGGAACGGTCGCTGCGGGCGCTGATCGACGCCCCGGTGGCGGTGACCGGCGAGAAGCCCTTGGCGATCGAGCTCTCCCTGCAGCCGGTCGGCAGGGGTCTGGGGTTGATGGCAAGGCTGATGCGACCGGGCGCACGCGGCGGCTGGGTCAACGGTTCGCTCTCCTGGTCCGGGCTCGACTCGTGGAATGTCCGGGACGGCGACTATCGCTCCGATCACCTGGCGCTCGTCGGCGAGATCTACGCCTTCTACAGCGCCCGCGAGCACGGGGCGGGCTACTACCGCGGCTATGGCTATGGTGCCGCCGGCGAGCGGACGATCGACCTCAGCGAATGTGACGACACGCGGCTCTGGGACCTGCTGGTCGAGGCCGCCAGGATCGGCCTGAGGCTCATCCACGTCCAACCGGAGCTTGGCGAGCTGCCGCCCTCCGAACGCGGCGAGGTGGTGGTCGACGTCGGCCGCGATGACGGGCGGGGCTCGCGCGTCACCGCCGCGCTCCGCCTCGGCGACGAAGCCCAAGCCGGGCTCGAGCCGCTGCTCTTCCTCGGCGCGAACGGGCACGGGGTCGTCTGCGCCGAGCGCGACGAGGGGGCCGATGGGTCCGACCTCGAGCAGCGGCGACTGCGGCTCGTGCGCCTCGCGAGGCCCGCCCCACCTCAGCTACAGGAGATGGTGCTGGACGGCCGGCGGGTCGAGATCCCGGCGGGTGAGCTCGATCGGTTCGCGGTCGAGATCTTCCCGGCGCTGCGGGGCGTCGCCACGGTCCGCTCGGCTGACGGGTCGTTCACGCCGCCGGAGATCTCCGAACCGTCACTGGTCCTGCGGGCGAGCTACGGCGCCGGGCACTCGCTCGAGCTCGATTGGGCATGGGACTACGAGATCGGCTCCGAGTCGCGGCGGGAGCCGCTCGGGCTTGGGGCTGCCGCCGCCGGTTTCCGCGACCCTCGCGCCGAGCGCGCGATCCTCGCCGAGACCGAGCTCGTCGAGACCGGCCTCGAGCGCCTCGGCCTCCTCGATCCGGCGGCCCGGCCGGTCGAGACGCCGCCGATCTCGCTCTCCGGAATGGAGACCATGCGGCTGACGACCGACGTGCTGCCGCGGCTGGAGGAGCACGGGGTCGCCGTCGAGATCGTGGGGGAGCCTGCCGACTACCGCGACGTCGGCGACTCGCTGACGATCGGCGTCTCGACCGCCGAGGTCGCCGGCGAGAGCGACTGGTTCGACCTCGGCGTGACGATCAGCGTCGAGGGCCGCGAGCTGCCGTTCGCCGAGGTGTTCGTCGCCCTCGCCGCCGGCGAACCGCATCTGCTGCTCGACGACGGTGCCCACCTCTCGCTCGAGGATCCTCGCCTCGAGTCGTTGCGGCAGCTGATCCTGGAGGCGCAGGCCCTGGTCGACTCGCCGTCGGACTCGCTGCGGATCAGCCGCTACCAGGCCGGCCTCTGGGCCGAGCTCGCCGCGCTCGGGATCGTCACCGAGCAGGCCGAGTCCTGGCGGCGCCAGGTCGGCGCGCTGCTGGAGCTCGAGGAGATGACCAGCCACGACCCCCCGGCCGGGCTGGAGGCGGAATTGCGTCCCTATCAACGGGACGGCTTCGGCTGGCTGGCGAACCTCTGGGAACTGGGCCTCGGCGGCATCCTCGCCGACGACATGGGCCTCGGCAAGACCCTGCAGGCGCTGGCGATGTTCTGCCACGCGCGAGAGCAGGATCCCGACCTCGGCCCGTTCCTGGTCGTCGCGCCGACCAGTGTCGTCTCGAACTGGGTCGGCGAGGCGGAGAAGTTCACGCCCGGGCTCACGGTCCGCTCGATCACCGACACGCTGAAGAAGTCCGGCTGCACGATCGACGAGTTCGCCGCCGCCGACATCGTCGTGACGACCTACACGCTGTTCCGGCTCGACGCCGCGGCCTATCGCGAGGTTGAGTGGGCGGGTCTCGTCCTCGATGAGGCGCAGGCTGTCAAGAACCACCAGTCGAAGACGTACAAGTGCGTCCGTGAGTTGGCCGCCCCGTTCAAGCTGGCCCTCACCGGGACCCCGATGGAGAACAACGTGACCGAGCTGTGGTCCCTGCTCTCGATCACCGCGCCCGGGCTCTTCCCGGACCCGAAGCGGTTCGCCGAGCACTACGCGCGGCCGATCGAACGCGACGGCGACTCTGAGCGGCTCGCCCGCCTGCGGCGTCGGATCAAGCCCCTCGTCAAGCGCCGCACCAAGGAGCTCGTCGCCGCCGACCTGCCGCCGAAGCAGGAGCAGACGCTCGAGGTCGACCTCCACCCGCGTCATCGCAAGCTCTACGAGACCCGGTTGCAGCGCGAGCGGCAGAAGATCCTCGGCCTGCTCGACGACTTCGACCGCAACCGGTTCACGATCCTGCGCTCGATCATGCTGCTGCGCCAGCTCAGCATCGACCCGGGCCTGGTCGACGAGGGCCATGACGACGTTCCCTGCGCGAAGCTCGAGGCGCTGGTCGAGCAGCTCGGCGAGGTGATCGACGGTGGCCACCGGGCGCTCGTCTTCAGCCAGTTCACGGGCTTCCTGACCAAGGTCCGTGACCGCCTCGACCGCGAAGGGATCGACTACTGCTACCTCGACGGGCGGACCCGCAGACGCGACCAGGTGATCGAGCGGTTCAAGCAGGGCGCCGACCCGGTCTTCCTCATCAGCCTGAAGGCGGGCGGCTTCGGGCTCAACCTGACCGAGGCCGACTACTGCTTCCTGCTCGACCCGTGGTGGAATCCGGCAACCGAGACGCAGGCGATCGACCGCGCCCACCGGATCGGGCAGACGCGCCCCGTGATCGCCTACCGACTGATCTCCCAGGGCACGATCGAGGAGAAGGTTGTCGCGCTCGCCCGCCGTAAGGCGGAGCTGTTCAGCGGCGTGATGGACGACGGCGACCTGTTCGCCGGCAGCCTGACTGCGGACGACATCCGCGGGCTCCTGGACGAGCCTGCGCGCCCGCGGCGCAAGCGGGCGGGCCGGGCGCTCGCCGAAGCGGCGTAACGCTCCCCGTCTGCCTCCTTCCCCGCTTCTCGGCATGTGGCGCGGCCACGGCGCGCTCGAGCGCCGACCAGGACGGGGATGGTTCGCCGCCTCCTCTACGTCGTGAAGCTAAAAGCACCCGCGAGCGAGTCTCTCCATCAGAATCCCTACCGCTCAGCGGTCGGTGGCGCGTTCATCGCTGCCGCCAGGAACGTGATCGCCCAGGCCCGGGCCGCTTCGCCCAGGCCGCTTCGCCCGCTACCGGCGCCCGGCTGGCAGGGGGGGTGCTGGTTGTAGAACTCGACGCGGTCCACGGCCGTCACGGCGAGGACACCCCGCATCCGGAACCGCAGCTCCTCTAGGGAAAGCTTGGGCAGTGCGCGCCCGAAGGCGGCCAGGTAGCGATCGCGGACCGTCTCCTCGGCCGAGTCGGTCCAGTTGCGCATCTCCTCGGCTGGGTCGCCGAAAATCCTCATCATCAGCCGGGACGTACGGGCGCCGCCCTCGTCGTCTGCCGGCATCTCGTCGAACAGCGGCCCCGCGAATGCCTCCACCAGTTCGGTGACCACCGGGTCCGGGGTCCGGGCGAGCAGTCTGTCGAGCCCGGTGGACTGTGCGGCGATGATGGGTTCGACCACGCGGCGGACGACCGCGGCCAGGAGCTCCGCCTTCGAGCCGAAGTGGTACCCGACGGCGGCCAGGTTCGCTCCGGCGAGGTCGGTGATCGCGCGGACCGAGGTGCCGCTGAAACCGCGCTCGGCGAAGAGGTGTTCGGCCGCGTCGAGGATCTGGGTGCGGGTGTCGGGGCGGGACATGCGAATATCATACAAACGTATGAATGAAACGTACGTATGAAAGAGAGCCATCATGAAACTGCTCGTCTACGGAGCCGGGGTTACCGGCACCCTGTTCTCCGCCCGCCTGTATGACGCCGGCCAGGACGTCTCGCTGCTCGCGCGGGGCGAGCGCTTGGCCTCCCTGCGCCGGCAGGGCGTACAGCTCGCCAAGGAAGACAGCACGACCATCAGGCGGGTACCGGTGCCGGTGGTCGAACACCCAGACGGCGGATATGACCTGACCGCCGTATTCGTCCGCGCCCATCAAGTAGACGCAGTGCTGGAATCGCTCGCTCGCGTGGAAGGCGATGTGCTGTTCATGCTCAACTGGGCGGCCGGCGCGGAGCCGCTGGGCGCGGTGATCGGCCACGAGCGGGTGCTGCTCGGCTTCCCCACAGCGGCCGGGACGATGGACGGCGACGTGGTCCGCTATCGCGCATCCAGCTTCATCACCCGCATGGTCCCAATACCGATCGGCGAACCCGACGGCCGTACCTCTCCGCGTCTTGAACGGATCGCGCAGATGTTCCGCACCGCCGGAATCAAGACCAAGACGGAGTCGCAGATGGACGTATGGCTTAAGACGCACGCCGCGTTCGCGGTGCCACTCGGACAGGCGGCGAACGCGGCTGGCGGTCCGACAGCGCTGGCAGATGATCCGGACGCGGTCCGCGACATGATACGCCTCATGCGGCAGAACCTGGCCGCCATGCCGACTCGGCCGGTACCGCGCGGGTTCGCGGCTTTGCAGACTCTGCCGGAAGCTCTGCTCATGCCCATCCTGCGGCGCTTCCTGCGAAGCCCGATCGCCGTACACTCAGGACTCAGCAACGCCTCGCCCGCAGAGACGGACGAGCTCGAGCGGCTGTCCGAACAGATGCGTGCCTATGTGACGGTCCGGTAGGCGATAGGTGCGGCCTGCGCCCCGGTCCCATCCAGCCACACAGCTCCCTCGTCGGGGCGCGCAACCCAGCGTCGCCGCTCTAGCTGACGAGCCCCGAGACGTTCCAACACCATGAGATAGATCCGGGCCCGCCGAGAGGCTGTGGGGTGCTGAAGCTTACGACCTCGAGGAGAACCCGGATGCAGCACCGTAACGCCCTGCTGACCCCGAACGGAAGGCGCCGCCTGGTGGCGCTGGTGGAAGAGGAGCACCTCACATAGATCGTCATCGCCGGGGCGGATGTGCTGTAGGTCATCCCGCCATTGAAGGCGGTGCGATGTTGCCGGCGCGTATGCGGGTTTCGATATGCCGACGATATGTGGAGTCGTCGGGGCGACTACGCGGAGGGAAGTCGCACCGTGACGCGGAGTCCTCCGTCGGCCCGCGGGGTGAGGGTAAGCGTCCCGTCGTGGGCCAGGGCGATGCTGTCGACGATCGCCAGGCCGAGCCCGGCGCCCACCTGATCGGTGTGGATGCGTTCGGTGCCGCGAAAAAACGGCTCACTCAGCGTCGAGACCAACTCTGGCGTGAGCTCCTCGCCCGTGTTCTCGACTGTCAGCACCACGCCCTCGGAGTGAGTGCTCGTCGCGACCCACACGGTTCCCCCTCCGGTCCGGTTGTGGACGATCGCGTTGTGCACCAGGTTCGTGGCCAACTGCAGCAGGAGCGCCCGCGAGCCGAGGGTGGGCGCCACGGTGGCACCGGAGGTCTCGATCTCGACCCCGCGCCTTTCCGCGAGGGGGAGGAGCGTCTCGGTGGCTTCCTCCGCGATCAGGGACAGGTCGGTCTCTTCTCGGGCGAAGCCCCCCTGGTCGGCACGGCTCAGCAGGAGCAGCGCCTCGGTGAGGTCGATCGCCCGGGTGTTGGCCTCGTGGAGGCGATCGACGAGCTCGCCGTCGTCGCGGCCCGGATCTTTGCGGGCCACCTCGAGGAGGGTCTGCGTGGTCGCCAACGGGGTGCGCAGCTCGTGGGAGGCGTTGGCGGCGAATCGCTGCTGTTCGGCGACGTGCGTCTCGAGCCGCGCGAGCAGGCCGTCGATGGTGTCGGCGAGGTCCTTCAGCTCGTCGCGGGGACCGGCGAGCGCGAGGCGCTCGTTCAGGTTGCGCTCGGAGATCTGCCGGGTGGTCGCCGTCATCGTCCGCAGCGGACGGAGGACCCGGCCCGCGACCAGCCAGCCGAGCGCGATCGAGGCCACGGTCATCGCCGCCAGCACGATCACTGACCGGAGGAGCCCCTGATGGAGGGCGTCGGTGGACCGGTTGACGGCTTCGCTGTACCTCAGTTCTATTTCGGCGGTCTGGCTGGGCGTAATGTGCCTTGCCCCGTTCGGGACGATCAGGTTGACCCCGGTGGCTTCGCGGAAGAGCAGGTAGGAGATCACCAGCAGCACCACCCCGGAGACGAGGAAGAGGCCGCCGTAGAGCAAGGTCAGGCGCAGTCGGATGGTCGGTGAGGGGAGGCGGAGCATCGTCAGTCCGGTTGCGCGTCGATGCGGTATCCGACGCCGGCCACGGTCGAGATGATCCCGGGTTGGCCGAGGCGCTTGCGTAGTCCCGAGACGGTGATCCGCACGGCGTTGGTGAACGGGTCGGCGTTCTCGTCCCACGCTTGCCGCAGGAGGTCCTCGGCGCTGACGACGCCACCTTCGGCGGCGACCAAGACCTCGAGCACGGCGAACTGCTTGCGGGTCAGCGCGACGTAGTGGCCGTCGCGGTGGACCTCGCGGCGGAAAGGGTCCAGGCGCAGGCCCGCGATCTCCCGCACCGGTGGGGTGTTGTGGGCGCGCCTGCGGTGGAGCGCGCGGAGGCGGAGCACGAGCTCCTGCAGCTCGAAGGGCTTCGTCAGGTAGTCGTCGGCGCCGAGCTCGAACCCCGAGGCCTTGTCGTCGAGCCGGTCGGCGGCGGTGAGCATCAGGATCGGCATGCCGCTCCCGGAGGCGACGATGCGCCTCGCGACCTCGTCGCCGGAGGGGCCGGGGATGTCGCGGTCGAGGACGGCAATGTCGTAGTCGTTGGCGCCCAGCAGCTCGAGGGCGGTGTCGCCGTCACCGGCGATGTCGGCGGCGATCGCCTCCAGGCGGAGGCCATCGCGGACGGCCTCCGCCAGATGGGGCTCGTCCTCGACGATCAGTACGCGCATGCCCCGATGCTACGAGCCGGGGCATATCGCCGGCATATCGAAAACCGCATACGCGCCGACAACACCTCGCCGCCCATCCTGCGCCGTGATCTGCAGAGAAACGGAAAAGGAATTGGAAATGAGGAAGAAGGACTGGTTGGTGGTTTCGGTGCTGGCGCTCTGCGTTTTCGGGCTGGTTGCCTGCGGTGGAGGAGGCTCGAGCTCGGGCGGCGGTGAAAGCGCCGCGAGCTCGGGCGGCGGCTCCGAAGAAGAAGAAGCGCTCGAATTCACCGAATGCCTGCGCGCCCACGGGGTCGAAGTGGAAGACCCCAAGCCCGGGCAGAAGAACATCGAACTCCCCGAAAGCAACGACCCGACGAGCAAGAAGGCGGTCGCCGCCTGCAAGGGCAAGCTCGGCGGTGCCGGCCAGGAACTCTCCGCCGAAGAAGGGGTGCAGTTCAGGGAAGGTTGGCTGGCCTTCGCCAAGTGCGTGCGCGGACACGGTGTCGACATGGGGGACCCGGAATTCCTCGGCCCCGGAAAAGTCCATCTGGACAACAACGGGATCGACCCGAACTCACCTGCCTTCGTGGCCGCGCGGGAAGCCTGCGAAGGCAAGTTGATGGAACTCGCCGGCGTCTCGATCGGCGGCTAGCGTGGCGGCGGGGGGGCCGGAACGGCCGTGGCGCGGGCCGGCGGGGGCAGGCCGGCGGCGCGTGGCGGCCGTGGCGGCGGCGGTGCTGGTCGCCGCGGCGG
>JBOGYZ010000026.1:0-4204 GCA_050697015.1 Solirubrobacterales bacterium | reverse complement strand
AGCCGCGACCACTTGGCCAGGACGCCGCCGTCGACGGGCAGGATCGTGCTCAAGTCTCGAGATCCTGCGATTCGGGCAGGACGTGGACGACGCGCTCAGGCACGACGGCGAACAGGAGCCTCGGTTCGTCGGGCGATGAGAAGGGATACGCGTCGAGGTCGAGGTACTTCTTGGCCAGCTCGTCAATGTGGCGCTCGCCCGCCTCGTGCCCACGGGCCTCGGCCCGGCCGCGGACTTCCAGGAACTCGTACGGATCGGCGAGGTTGACGATCGTGCAGGTGACGCGCGGGTCGCGTTCGAGGTTCCGCACCCAGGCGCGGCCGACGACGCTGTTGATGAGGATCGCCTCCCCATCGGTGTCGACCCAGACCGGGAGCGCGTGGATCGACCCGTCGGCGCCATGGGTGCAGATCGTGCAGACGTTCTTCGCCTCGATCAGCGCGCGGGCGGGGGCGTCGAGCGCGGGCGGCCGGCGGATCTGGAGGCCGCCGACGAACGGCTCCGCCCCGGCGCTCACTTGGCCAGGACGCCGCCGTCGATCGGCAGGATCGCGCCGGTGATGAAGGCGGCGTCGTCGGAGGCCAGGAAGGCGACCCCGGCGGCGATGTCCTCGGGGACCCCGAGCGGCAGCGGATGCAGTTCTTCGACGGATTTCAACGACTCGGGGTCGTCCCAGAACGTCCGGTTCATCCCGGTGGGGAAGTAGCCGGGCGCGATCGCGTTCACGTTGATCAGCTGCGGCGCCAGCTCGATCGCCAGCGCCCGGGTGAGGTTGTGGACGGCGCCCTTGGACGCCGAGTAGCCGCCGATGTCGGCCTGGCCGAGCTCCCCGGCAATCGAGCCGATGTTCACGATCCGGCCCCGCGAGCGCCCGCGCGGCTCCTGCTCGAGCATCTTCGCGACGGCCGCGCGACAGCCGTTCCAGGTGCCGTCGAGGTTCACTTCCAGGGTCTTGCGGTAGTGCTCCGACGTCTCCTCGAGCAGCGGGCTCAAGCCGAGGAAGACGCCGGCGTTGTTCACCCAGGAATCCAGCCGCCCGAAGCGCTCGACCGCGAGGTCGGCGACCGCGCGGAGGGAAGCCTCGTCGGTGACGTCGCACTCGACGAAGGCGGCGCGGCCTCCACCCCGCTCGATCAGCTCGTGGGTGTCGACCTCGAGGTCGGCCTCGAAGCCATCCGGGCGCGCTCCGGGCCGGAGGTCGGCGCAGACGACCGCGGCGCCCTCCTCGGCAAGCCGCAGAGAGGTGGCGCGGCCGTGACCGGAGCTCGCCCCGGTGACGACCGCAACCTGCCCTTCGAGTCCTCTCATCGGATCACCTCAGGCGGTGACCGGTTGTCTCGCCGGCAGTTTGCGCTCGAAGAACCCGGCCGCCTTCTCCGCGGCGAACTCGAGCGAGGTCTTGTCGCTGTAGAGCTCCATGTGGGAGACCGTCGGGGTGACGAACAGCTCCTTGTCCTGGCTGCCGATCGCCTTGAAGGCCTCGATCTCCTTGTCCCAGAGCGTCAGGTCGTCTTCGTCGGCGACGATCATCAGGGTCGAGACGTTGAGGATCCGCGGCACGAACGGGAAGACGCTGTAGTTCATCAGCATCTCGGTCGAGGCGATCGTGTTGCGGTGCTCGTGCCGCGGCGCCACGGTTTCCTTCAGGTTCTTGAAGGCGGCGTACGTTTCCGGGAAGGGCCAGGTGCAGAGCTCCTGGCCGACGTTCAGGGTCGACATCGCCATGTAGCCGGGCTCGGCGCCGTCGAAGCGGGCCTCGCGGTCCTCCTCGACCGCCTTGCGCAGGGCGCGGAAGCCTTCCATGCCGTGGACGCGGCGCATGTTCTCCCAGCCGTCGATCACCGGGACGATCGAGCAGACAGCCTTCACCCGCCGGTCGGTGGCGGCGATGACCAGCGAGTGGCCGCCGCTGTAGGAGATGCCCCAGACACCGAGGCGGTCGGCGTCGAACTGGTCCTGGCGGGTGACGTAGGAGATCGCGTTGCGGTAGTCCTCGATCTGCTCGTTCGGGTCGATGTGCTGGCGCGGCTCGCCGTCGGAGGCACCGAGGTGGCGGTAGTCGAAGACCAGCGCGGCGACACCCGCTTGGGCGAAGAGTTCCGCGTAGCGCGGCTGGACCAGCTCCTTCACGTAGCACCAGCCGCCGGCCATCACGACGATCGGGTGGGGACCCTCCCCGTCGGGGAGATAGAGGTCGCCGCGGACCGTCTCGCCGCCGCTCTGGAACTCAACTGACTCGGGCATCGATTCTCCTTGGTTCGTTACAAGCTCAGGCGGCCGTGGTTTCCAGCATGGTCGCCCAGTAGTTCTGCAATCCCCGGATGTGCCCGCCGCCGTCCACCGGCAGCGTCACCCCGGTCACCCAGCCGGCGTCGTCGGAGGCGAGGAAGGCCACCGCCCTGGCGATGTCCTCGGGCTCGCCGAACCGGCCCATCGGGGTGTGGGCGATGAACTCCTCGCCCATCCGCCCGTCGAGGAAGCCGCCTTCGGACATCGGGGTCCGGGTGATGCCGGGCGCCACCGCGTTGACGCGGATCCCACGCGGGGCGAGCTCGGCCGCGGCGACCTTGGTCAGCTGGCTGACGGCGGCCTTCGCGGCGCAGTAGTGGGCGAGGCCGTCGGTGGCGGCCTCGGCGTTCAGGGAGGAGGTGTTGACGATCGCCCCGGCGCCTTTGGTGCGGCGCGCGAACTCCTTGGTCCCCAGGAAGGCGCCCTTGGCGCAGACGTCCATGCACTGGTCCCAGTCGGACTCGTCGAGGTCTTCGATCAGGGCCAGGCTCGCCCAGCCCGCGTTGTTGGCCAGGATCGAGACGGGGCCGAAGCTCTCGCTCGCCCGGTCGAACGCCGCCGCCCAGTCCTCGGCCGCGGTGACGCTGCCCCCGAAGCCGATGGCCCTGCCGGACTCGAGGCTCGCGGCCGCCTCGTCCACCGCGTCTTGGTTGAGGTCGAACAGAACTACCGAGGCGCCGCGAGCGATCAGCTCGCGCGCGATCCCGAGTCCGATTCCTTGTGCGCCACCGGTGACGATCGCTGAATCTCCGACCAGTCCCACCACTCCTCCTTTGATCGTGCGAACGGGGAGAAAGCTACGGGCGGTTGGTCCGGCCGCCCACCCTCCGGTCGGAGGTTCCCGGCGCTAGGTCAGACGACTGATTCCAGGATGGGCCGAAGAGCTCCGGGCCACGGACGGCCAGGCTTCGCGGCGCGGCGCCCGTCGAGCCCAGGACGTGAGGGGGTTCGTGAAACATCCGGCACCGGGACGGCACGAAGTCGGACTTCCGTGACGCTTCCGGCCCGATCAGAGGTGTCACGAAAGATGCGCGTCGAGTTTCGGTTGCTATAGACCCGAAACTAAACACGGAGATCCTTGTCCAATGAGGAACCCGGGAGGAAGTGTGAAGTTCGCGCCGCCTCCCTCACGACGTCACGGATCTTTCACTCCTTTCATACCCGGCCGTCTCGGCCACGGCCACGGCCCTTTCCTCCGGCGCCAGCCATCCCTTCCGGGCACCGCCAGCTGTTCCTTATGCCGGGCATGCCGGCATAAGGAACAGCGGAGCCCTTCTCCCACCGGCGCCGGCCCGACTCGGCCAACTCTCGGCGACTGTCGTGGTCGATCGGGCTCCTACCGAAGAGCCGGCCCGGAACCGGCTCGGGTGCTTCGCCGAGGCTGTTCGGCGCGATTCCAACGCATCCCGTGCTGGTGAGCGGCTGGCAGGGGCTGGATCGCACCGTCTCTTTGGTGCATCGTCCAAAATGCCCGTTCAGGACCACGAAGCCTTAGTAGAGAGGAACTACGGACCCTTCATACGATCGCCGACTGCGGTGTTGGTCCCGAAGGCGACGCCGGCACCGATCGCCGCCATGAGTACCACGACGGTGATCGCGACGTGGGGTGCGCCTCGACATGGTGGGCTCACTTCAGGCAAGGGTGCGGGCGGCCTCGGTGAGTTCGGCCAGGCCGCGCAGGCGGTCGCCGGGAAAGGCGGCGCGGACCTGGGGCAGGGATTCGCGCATCCCGCGGGTGAGGGGCTCGTAGGCCGGCTCGGCCAGATGGGGATCGAGCCAGAGGACCGCGTGGGCGGTGCGGCGCAGGCGGGCCATCTCGGCGCCGAGGAGGCCGGGCTCGCCGCGGTCCCAGCCGTCGGAGAGGATCACGACGACGGCGCCACGCCCGAGGCGGTGGCGGTGCTCGCGGTTGAGC
>JBOGYZ010000025.1:0-3972 GCA_050697015.1 Solirubrobacterales bacterium | reverse complement strand
CCGCCGAAGCGCGGGCTCCAGGCGCGGACGTCGCGGCCCTCGTCGCGCAGCCGCCCGACCGCCGCCGCGAGCGGCGCCGCGTTCCCACCGTGCGCGTTGACGAAGAGGACCCGGTCGAAGGTCTCGGTCGCCGAGCGGCCGAGCTCGACCAGCACGAGCTCCGTCGCCTCCGCGCCGATCGAGAGCGTCCCCGGGAAGTCCTGGTGCTCGCCGCTCGATCCGTAGGGCAGGACGGGGGCGACGAGCACGCCGGGCGTCCGCGCCGCGGCGGCGTCGGCCAGGGCGACCGCGATCGTCGCGTCGGTGCCGAGCGGCAGGTGCGGCCCATGCTGCTCGGTCGCACCGAGCGGCACCAAGAGCGTCGTCGGCCCGTCCCCCGCGGCCGCCTCGACCTCCGGCGAAGTCGCCTCCGCGAGCTCAGCCGGCGCCGCGGTCGTCCTTTGGCCCGCTGGACGGGCTTTAGGACGACCGCGCTCCGCGTGAGCCGCGCTCATCGCCAGGTGAACCCCGGCGGCATCAGGACGTCCTCGGGGACGAGGTCGGCGAGAGTTGCGCGGCCGAGCCCGTTCAAGGTCTCCTCGATACCGGCGCGCATGATCTCCAGCACGTTGGCGACGCCGGCCTCGCCGCTCGCCGCCAGCCCCCAGAGGTAGGCGCGGCCGATCATCGCCGCGCGGGCGCCGAGGGCCAGCGCCTTCACCACGTCGGAGCCGCGGCGGATCCCGCCGTCGATCACGATCTCGACCTCGCCGCCGACAGCGTCGACCACGCCCGGCAGGTTGCGGATCGTCGCCGGCGTCCCGTCGAGGTTGTTGCCACCGTGGTTGGAGACGGAGATCGCGGTGGCGCCGATGTCGACGGCGCGGCGCGCGTCGTCGGGGTGGGTCACGCCCTTCAGCATGAAAGGACGGTCGCCCCCCCACTGGGCCCGCAGCCAGGCGAGGTCCTCCCAGGTCGGCGGCGGGGTCATCATCCACTCGCCGTAGGCGCCGAAGAAGGTCGGCGTATCCGCCCCCTCCTGCTCCAGGTTCGGCGTGGTCAGGTCGGGCAGCGTGCCCGCCCGCAGATAGGAGGCGAGCCAGCGCGGACGGACCAGCGCCTGCGGCGCCAGCGAGGCCATCGCCTTCAGGTCGAGCTTCTCCGGGATCGCCGGGCTGCCCCAGTCGCGGCGGTGGGCGAAGCTCCAGTCGACGGTGACGATCAGACCCGCGGCGCCCGCCGCGCGCGCCCGCTCGAGCACCGCTTCGATCCGCTCCCGGGAACCGAGCCAGTAGACTTGGAAGAACGTCTTCGGGTTCGCCTCGACCACCTGCTCGAGCGGCTTCGAGGCGAAGGAGCTGAGGCCGATCGCGGTCCCCGCCCCGGCCGCCGCGCGCGCCACCGCGAGCTCGCCCTCGGGATGCACCGCCTGCACGCCGGTCGGCGAGATCAGCACCGGCAGCGCGATCTCCTGGCCCATCACCGAGGTGGACATCGCGCGAGCGCCGCCCTGGCCGGTGGCGATCCGCGGGACGAGGCCGAGCTCACGGAAGGCGCCGACGTTGTCGGAAAGCGTCGTCCCCGACTCGGCGCCGGCGCGCAAGGCGGAGAAGACCGAGGAGGGCAGGCGGCGCCGGGCGCGGCGGCGCGCCTCCTCGACCGACTCGAACCACTCGCTGCTCGACGCCATCCTCAGGTCCCGGCGATGAAGTCGGCGAGCGGGTTCTCGTCGCAGACCTTGGACGGCGGGCGCGCCGGCGTGGCGACTCGCTCGCGCGAGGGCCGCAGCCGCGAGTGGTCGACGGCCGGGGCCGGGATCGCGAGGTCCTCGCCGCGGGCCGCGAGCAGCCCCTCGCCGTGACCGAGCGCGCACTCGGGGTCGGGGCCGTCGAGCGGCAGGCCGGTGAAGAACTTCGCCGCCATGCAGCCGCCGCGGCAGGCGTCGTAGTGGCCGCACGATTCGCAGGCGCCGCCGGACTGGGGACGGCGCAACTCGGTGAACAGCTCCGAATCGCGCCAGACCCCCTCGAAGCCGCGCGGCTCCCGCACGTTCCCCGCGAGGAACTCGTCGTGGATCGCGAACGGGCAGGCGTAGACGTCGCCGACCGGGTCGATCAGGCACACCACGCGGCCCGCCCCGCAGAGATTGAGGCCGGGCAGCGCCTCGCCGTAGGCGGAGAGGTGGAAGAAGGAGTCGCCGGTGAGGACCTCCTCGCCGTGCTCCAGCAGCCACATATATAGAGAGCGCTGTTGGTCGGCGGTCGGGTGGAGCTCGTCCCAGACGTCGGCGCCGCGGCCCGACGGCCGCAGCCGGGTGATCCGCAGCTGGGCGCCGTAGCGGTCGGCGATCGCCTTGAACTCGTCGAGCTGGCCGGCGTTCTGGCGGGTGACGACGACCGAGATCTTCGGCTGCTGGAAGCCCGCGGCGGCGAGCCGCTCGAGCGCCCCGAGCGCGGTGGCGAAGGAGCCGGGCCCGCGCACCGCGTCGTTGACGGCGGCGGTGGCGCCATCGATCGAGACCTGCACGTCGACGTAGTCGGAGCCGGCGAGGCGGGCCGCGGCCTCGGCGTCGATGCGGCTGCCGTTGGTGGAGAACTTGACCCCGACGTTGTGCTCGGCGGCGTGGTCGAGCAGCTCCCAGAAGTCCTTGCGCACGGTCGGCTCGCCGCCGCCGATGTTGACGTAGAAGACCTGCATCCGCTCGAGCTCGGAGATCACGCCCTTCGCCTCGGAGGTGGTCAGCTCGCGCGGGTCGCGCCGCCCGCTGGAGGAAAGGCAGTGGACGCAGGCGAGGTTGCAGGCGTAGGTCAGCTCCCAGGTGATGCAGATCGGCGCGTCGAGGCCGAGCTCGAACTCCTCGACCAGCTTCATGCGGCGCGCTCGATCATGCCGGTCTCGGCCAAGGTGGCCAGCGCGCGGCGGTAGCTCGGCAGCTCCGCCTCCTCGACGCCGGCGGCACGGCAGGCCGCGGCCGGGTCGGGCGCGGACTCGAGCCCCTCCACCACCTCCAGCAGCTGCCGGCTCTTCAGGAACGACAGGCGGCGCGTCCCGAAGTGGTAGGCCAGGGCGCCGAAGCGCTCCGGCCGCAGGGCGACCTGGGGGTGCAGCCGCCAGCGGCCGTTGAGCTCCGTCTTCGCACTCATCGCGTCGGTCCTAGTAGACGCCGCACATGCCGTCGATCGAGACGTCCTCGACCAGCAGGTCCTGCTCGATCAGATCCTGGTCCTCGACCTCGACTACCGGCCCGGTCGGCTCCTGCGGTGCTGGGCCCATGAAATCCTCCTCACTCGAATACGATTCCCACCCACTTTATAGCACTCGGTGTCAAATGTCGATTGGAAGACCACCCAGCACGACCCGCGAGGAGATCGAAGGCGTAGCCCTCGGCCTCTTCGCCGAGCGCGGCTTCGAAGCGACGACGGTCGACGAGATCGCCGCCGCGGTCGGCGTCGGCCGCCGCACCCTGTTCCGTTACTTCGAGTCGAAGAACGACATCGCCTGGGGGGACTTCGACTGGGTGATGGACCGCCTGCGGACGGCGCTCGAGGAAGGCGCCGATCTCCCGCTGATGGAGGCGCTCCGGATCGGCGTGGTCGAGTCGAACAGCTATCCCGACGAGCAACTGCCGGGCCTCCGGATCAGGATGACGCTGATCACGCGGACGCCCGCCCTGCAGGCGCACTCGGCGCTGCGCTACGCGGAGTGGCGCGGGGTCGTCGCCGAGTGGGCGGCGGGCCGCCTCGGGATGGCGGTCGATGACCTGGTGCCGCAGGCGATCGCGGGTGCCGCCCTGGGGACGGCGATGGCGACCTTCGGCCATTGGGTCGACCATCCCGCCGAGGACCTGGGCGAGCGCCTCGACTTCGCCTTCCGGGGTCTCGCCGCGGGCTTCGGCGACGCCTGACGATGAGGTTCGAGCTCGACGCGGCGGTGCGGCGCGGGGACGACGGGCGCCTGCTGGTCGGCGGCGTCCCGCCGCGGCTGGTGCGGCTC
>JBOGYZ010000024.1:0-3027 GCA_050697015.1 Solirubrobacterales bacterium | reverse complement strand
GCCGAGGAGCTGTTCGTGCCCGATCGTCCGCTGCGCGAGATCTATGGGGCTTTCCACGACCATGTGGATGCCAAGGGCATCGACTTCGTCGAGCTCGGCTTCCACGGCCACGGTCTCACCTCCCCCGAGTTCCCGACGATCCTTTGGCGCGAGGCCGACCACGCCCGGATGGGCGCCGCCGGCATGGGCGACCTGCGGCTGCGCGAGAACATGGTGTTCGGCCTCAACATCGACCTGCACGACCCGGCTTGGCGGCGCGACGTGGGTGTCATGCTCGGGGATATGGTCGCCGTTGCACCGGGCGGCGCCGAGTACCTCTGCCAGATCCCGCTTGATCTCTTCGAGGTCCCGGTCGGCTGATGAGGCGAGCCTACTCGGATATGACACGGCTTCCTGGACAGCGGCGACGAGCACGCTTGAGAGTGGACGGCTCCCGGCACCGTCGCCGTGCGCAAGTGAGGTCGGCATGACTGGGTTGCGGGTTGTCGACAGTCATATCCATCTGTGGGATTTCGCGAACGGCCTCGACTACTCCGAGTGGACGGGTCCCGAGCCTCACCCGCACTTTGGACCGGTTGACGTCATTGGCGTCGAGGCATGGACAGCCGACCGGATGATCCGGGAGATGCGTCATGCGGACGTGACCAAGGCAGTCTTCGTTCAGGTCGCCGGACCCGGTTCCGACTCGGTCGCGGAGACGCGCTGGGTCCACGAGCAGGCCGCCGTCCACGGGCTGGTGGCTGCCATCGTCCCGCAGGCCGAGCTCAGCGCTGATCGCATTGAGGATGCTCTGGAACAACATCTTGAGACGTCTGCCTTGGTCCGCGGCATCCGCGACAGGACTCTGCTCGGTCAGCTTGCAGATTCCCGCATTGACCGCTCACTTGAGGTACTTCGTAGGGCAGACCTGTCGTGGGAGCTTTTGAGCTTTCTGCCCGATTTTGAGGCTGCGGCGGAGCGGATCCGCAGCCACCCCGAACTCAGGGTCGTACTGGACCACTGCGGGTTGCCGGACGAGCGGACGCCGGCGTACTTTGAGGCCTGGCGGGCCGGCATCCGCAGGCTGGCCGCGAACGACAACCTCTGGTGCAAGCTGTCGGGTCTTGCCATGTTTGATCACGAATGGACGGTTGACAGTATCCGGCCGTGGGTGCTTGAGGTCCTAGAAGTATTCGGTCCTGGGCGCTGCATGTTTGGAGGCAACTTTCCGATCGAGAGGTTGTTCGGCTCCTACGACTCGATGATTTCCGCGTACGCGGAAATCATGGCCGGTCTAAGCGATGCCGAGTCGACAGCCGTCTTTGAAACCAACGCCGAGACGTTCTACCGGATATAGGTCGATGCCCGCCTTGGAGATAGCCGACGGTCTTTTCGCGTTGTCGATGCCGGTGCGCTTAGATGGGCGCGTCTCGTCGCATCCCGTCACGAGCCGCGGGTTCACGTGTGACAACGTCTACCTTGCGTTGGAAGACGGCCATGCCCTGCTGATCGACACCGGCTACACGGTCAACGAGGGAGCGCTATTTGAGATGCTTGTTGCGCTTCTGCCGCCCTCGAGCAGTTTGTCGATCTGGCCGCTCAGGTTGGGAGAGTATGCGTCGATCTGCAACATCCGGACGTTGGCTGAACGCCTTCACATCGATACCCTCATCGGCGGTCAGGACGAGCCCACATCGTGGGTCGACTTCCGCCCGGAAGTGGCGCCCTATGGCAGCCCGCCCGCTGCCGGGGCGCTGGCCACCCTCGAGACGCGTGCTGTCCGCATCGGTGAGGCGGTCGTTCTCGGCTCACGCGGGCGGGCCTTCCATACCTTCGAGGCCCCTCTAAGGCTCCTCCCCGCCAGTTGGGTCTACGACGATCAGACGCGAACACTGTTCACGTCTGACGCGTTTACCTGGGTGTGGCGGGCGACCGAGCAAGGACCATGGTCCGTCAGCTCTGAGAACGACTCGACAACGCCCGAGGGTGTGAGCGAGTACCTTCGCGGCTCTCGGTTTTGGTGGCTTCCGGGAGCGCAGACAGGCAGGATTCGCGAGGCGATCGCCACGATCTTCGCCGAACATGAGGTTGAGGCGATCGCGCCAGCGGTCGGTTGCGTTATCAAGGGCCGAGAGGTTGTCGCCCACCACGCGCAATTGCTTGACGGCGTATTGGAGGAGATGGAGCACGAACCAGCAATCGGCCGAGACGTCGGCCGCTGGAACATTGGAGGCCGTAGTGCTACAGACCGAGTCGCAGCCCAACCCGCTCCCGCGGGAGATCGCCGACGGGATCTTCTGGCTGGGTAACTGCCTGCACAACACCTATCGAGGTCAAGTCCTGCACGGCTATAACTCGACCTATTTGGTCTGCGGCGAGGAATGCTCGGCCCTGATCGAGGCAGGCCACCCGCGCGACCTTCAGATCCTCGAGCGCCAGCTCGACGGTTTATTGCTCTCGGGTCTACCCGAGCTGCGCTACGTCTTTCTCACCCATCACGAGACCCCTCACTCCGCAGGCGTAGGGCGCATATTGCAGCGTTTTCCCGCGGCGTTGGCGGTCGGCGGTGTGATGGACCTTCATCTCGCGTTCCCCGATTACGCCGAGAGATTCCACTTCCTGGACCCAGGACAATCGATCGACCTCGGTGGCACCAGCCTGCAGGTTGTCGAAAGCGTGGTGCGGGATCACCTGTACACGCGGTGGGCATTCGACACTCGCAGGCGAGTTCTCTTCCCCGGCGACGGCTTTGCCTACGCCCACTATCACGAGGTCGGTCAATGTGGCGCGATGGCAGAGGAGGCGACGACCCTCGAGATCCCAGACATGACGGCGCTCTTCGCAGATCTCGCGCTCTACTGGACGCGCTTCGTCGACCTGGAGCCCTACATCGAGCGGCTGGACGAACTGGTCCGGGAGCTGGAAGTGCGCGCGATCGCGCCGACTCACGGATTGCCAATCGGTGATCCTGCAGCGATCCTTCCAAGGATCAGAGACGGCCTGCGCCTAGGCGGCGCACGCATGGATGGTGCCCAGATCGTTTGAGAG